>JANQHT010000023.1 GCA_028282545.1 Spirochaetales bacterium | reverse complement strand
CATAGCCCCGGAGGTTGTGGATCCCTCCGACCGCGATATGCTGCAGGACCTGGTCCGCGCCGCCTACAACGCCGCCGCCGCAAAGGTTCGCGAGCAGCTTCAGGGTGATCTCTCGTCGCTCGCCGGCGGACTCCCCATTCCGCCCGGGCTTTTTGGATGAACGCCCTCGACCAGTTGATCGACGCGATTGCGCGCCTGCCGGGGCTGGGGCGAAAAAGCGCCGCACGGATCAGCCACCACCTGTTGCAGCGCGACGCGGTTGAAGCGAGGCGACTGGCCGATCTCCTATCGCACCTGCACGAACGCATTCGCCGTTGTTCGATCTGCGGCTCCTACACGGAGCACGACCCGTGCACGATTTGTACCGATACGGGCCGCGACCGATCCACGGTCTGCGTTGTCGAACAGCCTCAGGACGTGTCCGTCATGGAGCGAAGCGGCGAGTACCACGGCCTCTACCACGTCCTGGGCGGCGTGATCGCACCGATCGACGGGGTAGGTCCCGCGGACCTATCGATCGGCGCGCTCCTGCGCCGCCTCGGGGGAGGAGATATCCGCGAGGTGATTCTGGCGACAAATCCGACCGTTGAAGGGGACACAACGGCCCTCTACCTGGCACGACAGCTCGAGGAGACGGACGTTGCCGTATCGCGCCTCGCCCTGGGGCTACCTGTGGGAGGCGACCTGGAGTACGCCGACCGGCTTACCTTGGCGCGCTCCCTCCGTGGCAGAACGTCCTTACGCGGGATAGAATAGTCGCATGCGCGCCCGCCACGCTCTCCTTGCGATGATCCTCTGCGTTGCCGTTGCATCGACGGTGCCGGCACAGGAGATCGAGTGGCGTTCGGATCTCACCGCGGCCCGCGATGAGAGCGCCCGCACGGGGCGGCCGCTCCTGGTGGTCGTTACCGCTGGCGTATGGTGCGACCCGTGCCGATGGTTTGCCGAGTCCACGCTGAACGACCCCGACATCGTTCGCCTGGTCGATGCCCGGTACGTACCCTTCCTTGTGAACGATTCCGATACGGCCGCGGCGGAGTTCGTCATCGATCGGGTTCCTTCGGTCTATCTCTTTCGACCCGGAGAGGACGGCGCGGCCTTTACGACCAGCGGCGCCATTTCCGCGGATGCTCTGGCGGTTCATCTGAAGCGACTGGCTCCCGATGCAGTACGACCGGTGGCGGGTGGTGCCCTGCGATACCGCTTCAACGGGGGCGACGTCTACCGAACGCACGGGAAGTGGCGAAGCCGCGACGCCGGACTGCCCCCGGAGTTCGAACTCTACGAAGAGGACGACGGCTTTTTCTATCTTCGCAACACCGATGCCGCTGTCCTGCTGGCGCTCCCCAGGCGGTCGGGCGAAGTCTGGCGGTGGGACCAGGAATCGCGTGAATGGGTCAGCGCCGGAGAAGCCGAGCTGCTTCCCCAATGACCTCCGGCAGTCTCGCCTCCTCTTCCGCGCTGAACCGCTCCAGGACGTAGGCGCCGGGCCGTTGCTGCCGGGGACGGCCAATCCCGACGCGGAGCCTCCAGAATGCATCCGTGCCGAGTTGTTCCCGGACGGACCGGAGTCCCTTGTGCCCGCGCAGGCCCCCGCCGAATTCGAGCCGCGTCGCCCCGAAGGCCGATTCCATATCGTCGTGGACTAGAGCGATCGCGTCGGGTGTGATCGAGAAGAAGGCGGCGCAGGGTTGTACGCTGAAACCGCTGCGATTCATAAACGTATGGGGCTTGAGGAGAACTCGTTCACCCTCTCTGACAAATACGCCGCCGAACTTCTCCTTCCAACGGTATGCATCGGCCGGCGCCAGCTCGTCGGCCACCATCCATCCCACATTGTGGCGCGTCCCGGCGTATTGAGCGCCGGGGTTCCCGAGGAATACGATCATTCGAATTGCAGGCGGATCTTGCTTCATGGTACTACACTCGCATGGCCGGTCGCGTTCGCGTCATGTTGTCGCATACCACCGACCCGTGGTTCAACCTCGCCACGGAGGACTGGATCTTTCGCGAACTCGATCCCGCTGCGGCCGCGCTCTTCCTCTGGCGGAACGATCCGACGGTGGTTATCGGGAAACACCAGAATCCCTGGATCGAGTGCGACATCCGCCTCATGGAGCGGGAAGGGGTTCTGCTCGCGCGACGCCAGAGCGGCGGCGGCGCCGTCTACCACGATCCGGGTAACACCAATTTTACCTTTCTTGCCGGCAGCGACACCTACAGCGTCGATGCCCACTTCGACATCGTCCTGGCCGCGCTGGCGTCGTTCGGCATCGACGGTGAGCGCACCAAACGCAACGACATCGTCGTGGAGGGACGTAAGGTGTCGGGGAACGCCTTTAAGCACGTCCGGGACAGGAGTTTCCACCACGGGACGCTCCTGGTACGGGCCGATCTCGATCGTCTGACGCGCTACCTCAATCCCGCCAAACGGGAACTCGTGTCCAAGGGAATCAAGTCGGTTCGTTCCCGTGTGGCCAATCTGGAGGAGTTCGCGCCGGGTTTGGACCATGAGAGGCTGTGCACTGCCGTCCGCGACGCCTTTTGTGCGCACCATCGGGAGCGCCCCGCTCCGGAGATACTCGATGAGACGACTCTCCGCGCGATACCCACGATCCGGGAGTACTACGAGAAGATATCCCACTGGCAATGGCGATTTGGTCTGACCCCCGATTTTCGCCAGCGTCTTACGGGAACGCTCCCCTGGGGCCAAGTGCGGCTCGAAATCTCCGTTCACCGTGGTATGATCGCCACGGTGAGCGTTGACGCCTCCGGCCCGGTTTTCGCGCCGCGGGGGGCCGGCGCGGCTGTTGAGCCGTCGAGAGCCGCCGCGGCCCCGGCGCCCGGCGCACCCTTTCCAGAGTTGACGAATCTGATGCAGGATACCCTGGTGGGCATTGTGTACGGACGGGAAGGGATCCGCACCTGGTGCGCCGCCCTTCGTCGCCGCGCGCCCGACAGACGACGGGAGATCGACGACGTGCAATCGTGGCTAGAGGAGGCCCTATGAGCGTTCATATCGGTGCAAAGGCGGGCGAGATTGCGCCCACCGTTCTGATGCCGGGCGATCCGCTGCGCGCCAAGTTCGTTGCGGAGACGTATCTCGACGACGTTCGTCAGTACAACCGCGTTCGCGGAATGGTCGGGTTTACCGGCACGTGGAAGGGCGTGCCCGTCTCGGTCCAGGGGAGCGGCATGGGCCACCCGTCGATTGCGATCTATGCCACGGAACTGATCCGGTTTTACGACGTGAAGCGCCTGATCAGGATCGGGTCGTGCGGCTCGATGCAGGCCGACGTGGTTCTGCACGATCTCGTCTTTGCCCTTGCCGCTTCGACCGACTCCTCGATGAACAAGATCCGCTTCAAGGGGATGGACTACGCGCCGGTCGCAGACTTCACTATGCTCCAGCGCGCCGTCGCGGTCGCCGAGGAGCGCGGTGTTCGCTATCACGCCGGCACCATTCTCTCGTCGGACACGTTCTACAACGACGACCCGGACGCGTGGAAGCTCTGGGCCGAATACAACGTTCTCGCCGCGGAGATGGAGAGCAACGCCCTCTACACGCTTGCCGCCAAGTACCGGGTACGCGCCCTTTCCATCCTGACCGTCAGCGACAGCATCGTCTCCGGTCGCGAACTCTCTTCGGAGGAGCGCGAAACGGGCTTCCGGTCGATGATGGAGATAGCCCTGGAGGTCGCCCGTACGGAAGGCGGGACCGCGTAACCGCGCTAACCGGGCAGCAGAAAGAGCAGCGCCACCCCGCCCACCGCCAGCAGTGAACCGGCAACCTCGATCAACGTAAGGCGCTCGCGGAAGAGCAGTACCGAAACGGGGATGAGGATCACCGGGACCGTGGCCGCGATCGTGGCGGCCACGCCGGCTCCGGCGCGCTGCGCGGCGTACAGGCCCAGCGAAACCCCCAAAAAGGGTCCGGCAAAGGCGCCCCGTGCGGCGTGGCGCATCGCCGGGAGTTCCGTCACCGCGGTGCGAACCGCGCTCCAGCGGTGCGTGGCGGTAATCACCGCGGCGAATCCGGCTATGCCGGCTATCGTGCGAATTTGCGTCGCCGCGAAGGGATCGAAGGCGGGTGCGCCGTACCGGCTCAGGACCAGTCCAATCGCCTGTCCCACCGCGCCAAGGAACGCCGCCGCCACCCCCCGGACGAAGAGACGCCGATTGCCGACGGTCCCTTCACTGGCGCGGTTTGCAGTTACCACGGCGATTCCGGCGACCGTGAGGGCCATCGCCGCCAATTGCACCGGTGTCAGCCGTTCCCCAAGGAAGAGGTACTCGAAGAGCGCCGTCAACGGCGGTACCGACGAATAGACGAGCATCGATACGCGGGCGCCCACCGCGACAAAGGCGCGAAAGAGGAAGAGATCGCCCAGGACAAAGCCGGTCAGGCCGGAGAGAAGCAGCCAACCCCACGTCTCGGCATCGGCACCGCGGGGCACGACGGTACCTCGAAAGATGAGGGCGTACGCGACAAAGAGAAAAAAGGCGATCACCAGGCGAACGAAGTTGACCGATAGGGGCCCAACGCGCCGCCCCGCCGCTTCGAAGGAGAGACTTCCCACCGTCCAGCAAAGCGCGGTACCCAGCGCGGCGAATTGGCCCAGCAATTGTTGATTCACGCGTTGCTCGTCCGTTTTATCTGAAGTAGAATGGCCGCGGTTGTCATGACGATTGAAACGTTGCTCTCCTACTTGGATACGTATCGCCGGCTTTCAATCGTCTATCTGGCGGCATTGCCCACTATTACCGTCATACTCGGTTTTCTCCACGGTGTCTACGACGGTCGCAAACCGCCGTGGCGCCAGCTCTATTCGCTCATCGTCTACCTGACGACGCTCCCGGTGACCGCTGTCGCCGCTGCCGGGGCGTACGTGTACTCCCAGGGGGGCGATCCCCTGGCGGCGACGGGCATCACAATACCGGCGCTGCTCCTCGTTTCCTGGCTCCTGACGCTCCTCTTTGTCAAACGCGTGGTCGACCTGCGGTACCTCGCCTGGATTCCCGGCATCGTGGGCTTTGTGATTGAACTGCTCGTTATCTGGGGAATCGGCCTCTTTGTCTACTGGGCGGATCTTTGGTTCGTGTTTGGAAACGCCTTTTACTCGCTCTTCGCCGCTTCCGCGATCGCTTATGTCGTTTTGAACCCGATATTGACCGCGTTTCACCGCCGATCAATCGGGTAGTCACCGCGTTGGAATGGTAGGACCAAACGCTACCGTCTGGATCACCGGCGCGAGTTCCGGCATCGGTCGCGCCCTCGCACACCACCTATCTCGGGAAGGACGAACGATCATCCTCTCCGGTCGCTCCCGGGAGCGCCTTGAATCGTGCGCACTCGAATGCGAGAACGCCGGCGCCGGAACCGAGGTGCTGCCTTTTGACCTGAGTGACGCAAGCGAGCGCGAAAACGCCCTGGCTGCCATGGCGGGTCGAGAGATCGACGCACTGATCAACAACGCCGGGATCAGCCAGCGGGCGCGCACCGTTGAGACCGATTTCGTCGTTGACCGGCGAATCATGGAAATCGACTATTTCGCCGGCGTTCACCTGGTAAAGGCGCTCCTTCCCGGGATGGTTGCCCGAGGCTTCGGCCGAATCGTGGCCGTTTCGAGTATGGCCGGCTTGATCGGCGCGCCCCTACGGTCCGCCTACGGTGCGGCCAAGGCGGCCCAGATCGCGTTCTACTCGACCCTCGCGAACGAACTCGCCGGCTCGGGAGTCTCGGCCCACGTGGTGATCGCCGGGTTTGTGCGCACCGAGATATCCCGGAGCGCCCTTACCGGCGACGGCGCACCCCACGGCCACATGGATGCGATTCTCAGCGAAGGTGTCGATCCGGAGCGTGCCGCCCGGGAGATCACCAAGGGCGTTGAGCGGGGCCGGGTGCGCATACGTACGGGGCTTACCTTCAAGGCGCGGCAGATATTCTTCTTCCAGCGCTGGTTCCCGCGCTATCTCGATCGCCGTCTGCGGCAGGCGGCGCGTTCGTGACGAGGACGTGGCTCTTTCCGAGCGGCCGCACGGTCGTCCTCAAGCGGAACGGGACCACCTGGGAACCGCTCGCCGGGCCGGTGGCGATCGACCATCCCCACCACCTCTTTCCGGTGTCCGACGGCGTCCTTTCCGCGGTTGTGGAGAATCTCCCGCCGGGCCTGATCAAAGAGTGGGAGGGAGTGGAAATCGTCGAGAGACGCGCCGTCATGGACATGCTCGCGCACGATCTCTACCACGAGATGCACCGCGCCTACCACCTGGCGCGATGGCACCGCCGCACACTCTACTGCGGGGCCTGCGGCGCCCGGACGGAACCCGCCCCGGACGAGACGGCAAAGGTGTGCACTGCATGCGGCGCCACCTACTATCCGCGTATCTCCCCCGCCACGATCATGGCCGTCGTCCGCGACGGGCGGCTGCTCATGGCGCACAATCGCAGATTCCCGAAGCAAGTCAAGGGCACATACAGCGTCCTCGCCGGTTTCGTGGAGCCCGGGGAGAGCCTGGAGCAGTGCGTTGCACGGGAAGTGCTGGAAGAGACGGGCGTTTCGGTGCGCAACATCCGGTACTTCGCGTCGCAGCCCTGGTCCTTTCCCGACTCGCTCATGGTGGCCTTCACCGCCGAGTGGGCCGCCGGTGACATCACGCCCGATCCTGAAGAGATCGACGACGCCGGCTGGTTTGGACCGGGGGATCTCCCGGAGCGCATTCCCCACCGGATCAGCATTTCCCGGCGCCTGGTCGAATGGTTTGTGTCGGAATACGGAAGCGCCGAGGATCTGCGGCGCGTATCAGAACGCCCGTGAGCGGTGCGCGCCCACGGATGTAACGAGGAGAAGATAGTATGAAACCAGTCACGTGGGGAGTTCTCAGCGTATCGGGCCACTATCGCCTGCGCGTGTCCGCGCCGCTTCGGCACAGCGAGATCGTCGATGTCCGGGCAATCGCCAGCCGTTCCCTGGACCGGGCGCGGGCCGCCGGTGCCGACATGGGCATTCCCAGGGCCTACGGTTCCTACGAAGAGCTGCTCGCCGATTCGTCCATCGAGGCGGTATACATCCCGCTCCCGAACCATATGCACGTGGAGTGGGTGAAAAAGGCGGCCGACGCCGGGAAACACGTTCTCTGCGAAAAGCCGCTTGCACTCCATGCAGATGAGGTGTCGGAACTCATCGAGCATACGAACAAACGAGGCGTTCTCCTGATGGAAGCGTTTATGTACCGCTACCATCCGCAGTGGATCCGCGCCCGCGAAACCGTTCAGATCGGCGAAGTGGGGCGTGTTACCGCCGTCCAGTCGAGCTTCTTCTACAACAACCGTGATCCAAAGAACATTCGCAACCGTACCGATGCCGGCGGCGGCGCCCTGCTCGACATCGGCTGCTACACCGCGAGCAGTGCCCGTTACCTCCTGGGGCGCGAGCCGGAACGCGTTGTCTCCCTGGTCCAGCGAGACCCCGATTTTGGAACGGACCGCCTCACCTCGGCACTGCTCGATTTCGGCGATGTACAGGCGCAGTTCACCGTGGGAACACAAACGTACAGCGAACAGACGGTGACGATCTGGGGATCGGGTGGGTTCCTTCGCGTGGAGCTCCCGTTCAACGCGTTTCCCGACGTACCGCTGAACGTCCACGTCTCGAACGGGGTGGGTTCACGCGATATCGCGACGGGGCCTGCGGACCAGTACCGCCTCCAGTTCGAGGCCTTTTCGCGGGCGCTTCGAAGCGGTGATGCCCCGCCCACGCCGCCGGAAGACGCGCTTGCAAATCAGAGAGTGCTGGACGCGATCTTTCGGAGCGAGAAGAGCGGGGGGTGGGAACGCGTCGGCTAATTCGGTTTTGATTCGGCGCGGAGAGGTGGTGGGCCCACGGACAGTTGATTGAGCCGGCACGAGGCCGCGCGAATACCTGACCGCGCCCCAGGGTCACCGGCCTACAGTTTCTCCACCAGCATCGAGCACTTGCCGCTGGGGATGGGGAGCGTCTTGGTCTTGTCCCCGAGCAGGTCCAGTGTGAAGTAGTAGAGCTTCTCCGACTCGTGCCGAATCTCCCAGCCGCGGCCGCTCTTTTTGCTCAGGATGGTGATGGTGTTGCGCTTCAACGAGAGGTTCTCGATGCCCATGATCTCCAGGGTGGGCACCGTCCAACGAACCGTTTTTCGCGGCAGGCTCACCTCGAGACCAACCACGTTTTCGATCATGAGCGCTATTGTCGAGAGGCCGATGTAGGGAAGGTGCATTTCCCGCGGGAACGCGTCGTTACCCTTCCATTCGGCGGCGCCGTCCCGGGTGGGTTTGTACGCTTCCCAGACAGATCCCTTTTCGCGTCCCTCCGGATGCAGCGTGTCGAGCATGTAGTAGAGGTGCCGGATAGCGTACTCCCGGGCAAGCTCGTACTGTTGCTGCACCTCGAGACCCTTCACGATAAAAAACGTTAGGGGCGGGAACACCGACCCGCGGTATCCGTTGCCGTCCTCGGAGAAGTCCGGTTCGTCCGCGGCGAGTGAAGGGAAGGGGTTTTCCGTCCCGAAGGTCTTTGTGTTGGACAGGTGGGCGAGCAGTTTCTCCACGCGCGCCTCGTTTGGCATACGCGTCAGGAGCGGCCAGAATCCGGCGATCGTCTTGACGGGAACCTGCTGTTGCTTCACGTCGAGATCGAAGTAGAACCCCGCCTCGTCGTTCCACATCTGCTGATTGACCCGCGTCTTGATGGAGAAGAAGCGCTGCCTGTACCGGAACTCGATGTCCTTGTCGTTCAGGATGTGGCCCAGTTCCGCGATGAAGTGCGCGTTGAGCGCCTGCTGGGCGTTGAAATCGATCAGGTAGTGCGCCCCATTGCGCGGCGCGTTGGTCATCGTCGTTGCCGCCACCGGAACCGCGTACATCCCCGAATCGTCCCGAAAGGTCGTCTCGAGCCAGTTGTAGTGAGCCTCGAGAATGGGCATC
Organism: Spirochaetales bacterium; assembly: GCA_028282545.1. GTDB lineage: Bacteria > Spirochaetota > Spirochaetia > DSM-27196 > Alkalispirochaetaceae > JANQHT01. The sequence goes on along the minus strand of JANQHT010000023.1, from coordinate 52,957 downwards.
ACGTCCTTGATACGTTTCTTGTTGCCGATCTTGTGGTAGAGGTTGTGCTCCGCCCAGGCAAAGAGCGGCGGACCCACGCCCTCCGGGTTGTCGTCCGTCAGGATCGGTTTGCCGCTCTTGATCGAGTACTCGCAGCGGATGGCGCCGTCCGCTTCCTGCTTGCCGTAGAAGTTGTCCAGTTGCGGCGTCTCCGGGTACTTCCGGTTGCTGTATACGAGGAAGAAGGTTGAGAAGATCGCGTCGAACTGGTTGATGCGGTCCGTCTCGGGAGAGACGAAGAACCGCGACTGCAGGCCGCTGGAACGGGTGCCCCTTTGCCAGTAGTCCTGAATCCACGCCCACGTCTGCTCGTAGATGTCGACAAAATCCTGATCGTAAAAATGGATCGTGGGGAACTCTTTTTTTACCACCCGTGCCTATCCTTGCTGCTCGATTTTTGAGGTACCAAACCTACTCGCCCGGCGCGCATTCGTCAAACCGCCGTTGTTGACACGGCCAACTCCTGTTGTCATAGTTGCTGAGCATGGACTCTGCCGAACTCACGACCACCATCGACATGGCCATGCTCGAGCTGGCGCCGGACGAGTCCGACACGGTCCAACGATCCGTATCGCAGATGCTCGACTATTTCGCCGTCATGGCCGCGGCGCCGGTGGACGGTGTGGAACCCACCACCCACGCATTCTCTACGACTAATCGAACACGCCCGGATACGCGCAACGAGCGATCCGTCGCGGACGAGTTGCTTGAGAGTGCACCCGATCTAGAAGATCGGTTTATCGCTATTCCCAACGTATTGTAACACCAAATGTGGCCAAAAACGTTGAAAAACGCGCCCGGCCAGGGCAATTATCTTGAATTTCTCGCCCGGCGGGACAAATCGGTGGGCGCATTCCTCCACGTGACCGGTTCGATCCGCCAAAACGGCGGCGCTCCGTCGGATAGTGGAGCGGACGGTGGTAATACCTGTCTGGAGGGAGTCCCGGTGGCGGTCAAGGATAACATCGCGGTTGAGGGCATGCCCCTCACCTGCGGGTCGCGAATCCTCGAGCCGCTCGTTTCACCGTACTCGGCGACTGCGGTTGAGCGGTTGGAACGGGCGGGAGCGCGCGTTGTGGGCAAGACCAACCTCGACGAGTTCGGAATGGGATCGTCCACGGAGACGTCGGCCCTGGGTGAGACGAACAACCCCTGGGACGTTTCTCGTGTCGCCGGTGGATCCAGCGGCGGTTCCGCCGCCGCGGTGGCGGCGCGCATGGTTCCGGTCGCCCTCGGAAGCGATACCGGTGGATCGATCCGCCAGCCCGCGGCGTTCTGCGGAGTCTACGGCCTGAAACCGACCTACGGGACCGTTTCGCGCCACGGCCTGGTGGCCTACGCCTCGTCCCTGGAAGTGATCGGTGCCGCCGCGGAGAGCGTGGACGTGCTCGAAGCGGCCTACGCCGCGATGAGCGGCTCGGATGTCATGGACCAGAGTTCCCTGGACCACCCGGTACCACCGCCCGATTCCGGAGCAACCCGAATCGGCTTCCTCGGCGGCGAACTGGGACTCTCGCCGGAGGTTGCGGAGAACTACGCGCGCTTTGTTGAAGCGCTCGGCGACGCCGGGTACGAGACCGAAGAGATTGCGCTCTCGACGCTGGAATACGTGGTGCCCGCCTACTACACGATCGCCTCCGCGGAAGCGAGCGCGAACTTGGCGCGCTTCAACGGCGTCCGGTACGGCCACCGCACCGACTACTCGGAAAACCCGGAAGAGCTCATCAGAAAATCGCGGACCGAAGGATTTGGATCGGAGGTCAAAAACCGGATCGTCCTGGGGACGTACGTGCTGCGCAGCGGCTTCCAGGATCAGTACTATCTGCGCGCCCAGAAGATCCGGACGTTGATCAGGCGTGAGATCGAGAGGGCCTTCGCCGGCGTCGATCTTATCTGCTCCCCGGTCTTTCCGACGCAGGCCTTCCCGCACGGTTCCAAAGAGATGGACGCCTTTCAGCAGAAAGTGGCGGACCGCTTCACCGGCACGGCCAACCTGGCGGCGATCCCCGCCCTCACGGTGCCGTCGGGACTCGCCGGCGGTCTGCCCGTGGGCATGCAGTTCATGGCGCCCCCTTTTGGTGAAGGGCGCCTCTTTGCCGCGGCGCGGACGATCGGAGAGATCTTTCCGGTCGAGTTTCCCCCGGGGATGGAACCGCCCTGGGCCGCGGATCGGGAGTAACGGTCGTGTATCAGTCCTTTGTGGGTCTCGAGATTCACGTTCAACTCAAAACGGAAACGAAGGTGTTCTGTTCCTGCGCCGCGAACTACGGGGACGAACCAAACACCAACGTCTGCCCCGTGTGCCTGGGCTATCCCGGAACATTGCCGGCGGTGAACGAACGAGCCCTCGAAATGGCGTATCTGGTGGCGCGCTCGTTGAACTGCGACCTCGCGCCGGTGTGCCATTTTGACCGGAAGAACTACTTCTACCCCGATCTTCCGAAGGACTACCAGATCAGTCAGTTCCACCGCCCCCTGGGGACCAAGGGGTACATCGACTTGGAGTTCCGGCGGAATCACAAGCGCGTTCGTATCCACGAGATCCACCTGGAAGAGGACGCGGGAAAGATGATCCACGCCGGCGACATGTCGCTCCTCGATTTCAACCGCGCCGGAACGCCCCTCCTCGAGATCGTCACGGAACCGGACCTGGAGATCGGGGATGAGGCGGAGGCGCTCCTGCAGGAGTTGCGGCGCCTCGTGCGCTACCTGGGTGTCTGTGACGGCAACATGGAGGAGGGATCGCTCCGGTGCGACGCCAACGTCTCCGTGAACCTCCGGGGCGCCGGACTCGGCAGCAAGGTCGAGATCAAGAACATGAACAGTTCACGCTTTGTTCGCAAGGCGCTCACGTACGAGATCGCCCGGCAGCAGGAAGTGCTCGAACGGGGCGGCTCCATACCGCAGGAGACGCGCCTCTGGAACGAGAACCGCGACATCACGGAGACGATGCGCACCAAGGAGAGCGCCCACGACTATCGGTACTTCCCGGAGCCCGATATGCCGCCCTTCACCGCGGACGAGGCGTTCTTGGAACGCGTTGAATCGCGGCTGGTGGAATTGCCTGCTCCCCGGCGGGAACGGTTTGTATCTTATTACGGCCTCTCCCAGTCGCAGGCGGAGTTTCTCTGTGACGAGCGAGCCACGGCGGACTTTTTCGAAGCCGCCGTCACCGCCGGCGCCGCGCCGGACCAGGCCGCTCTGTGGATGGCCGGGGACGTCCAGAAATGGCTCAACCGCGCCGCCACGACACTGACGGAAACGGCCCTGACGCCCGCACGCCTGGCGTCGCTCCTGTCGATGTTGGCCCACGGCCGGATCCACGGCAAGATCGCCAAGCAGACCCTGACGCGCATCTTCGAGGAAGACACCGACGCGGAGACGATCATCCAGCGGGAAGGGTGGGAGCAGATTCGCGACGAGACGGTACTGGGCGAGTTCATCGATACCGTCCTCTCCGAGAACACCCGTGCCGTGGATCAACTCAAAGCGGGCGACGCCAGGCCCATGGGGTTCCTCGTGGGGCAGGTCATGAAGGCGACGGCGGGGCGGGCCGAACCGCAGCTTCTGCAGGAGCTGATCAGACGCAAACTCGATTACAACGTCATCCACGTCCTCTCCTTCGGCGGGGCGATCGCGGGGCGACGCCAGGAAGACGGTCTCGTGGTGCCCGGCGACCTTGTGGACGTCCACGAACTCTTTGCCGGGGACCCGGCCGTTCCCGACTCGTTGCGCTTCTCGGAGGTGCAGCTCGGGCAGTTCCTGAGCGAGGAGATCACGCCGGCCGACTGGGCCGCGCTGATCACGACGGTGAACGAGACGATCACGAGCGCCAACACCGGGGGCGTCGTCATTGCCCACGGTACGGACACGCTCTCGTACACGGCGAGCCTCGTCTACTGGTTCTTTTCCGACGCGCCGGTCCCCATCGTTCTGACGGCAAGCGCCGTTCCCGGCAATGCCGGCGGCAGGAGCGACGCGGTGGATAATCTGCGGGCGTCCATCCTCGTCGCCGCCGGAGAAGAGCGGGGCGTGCACGTCGTCTACGGGAAGGACGACTTCTACCCGATCAATCTCAAGTTCGAACGCGCCGGCTATACCGCCGTCGCCCGCGGAGCCGCGGGGAGAGCCGGCCGGGACGAAGTGGCAGGGGACCGATCGGACTTCTATGCCGGCGTCTTTCGCAACTGGAACAAGGATGGGCTGCGCAGGAGTGCGCCGGCCCTGGCGGCGGAGGCGCGAGAGCTTCAGCGGGCTGAACTCACCTCGCGCCTCGAGGAGGCGTTATCGTCGGTGTTCGTGATCAAGGTATACCCGGGCTTGTCCGGCGACGCCTTGATATCCCTCATGGATGCCGGGGTGCGCTACTTCATTCTCGAAATCTACGACACCGGTACGGCCAACCTGAGGGAGACGCCCTTCTCCCTGCGAAAAGCCTTTGACGAAGGGGCGCGGCGGGGAGTCTCCTTTTTCTGCACCTCGCAACAGGAGGGGACGGTAGACTTCTCCGAGTACGTGACGGCCCACGAACTGTGGCGCCGCGGTGCGATTCCCATGGGGGTCCTCACCACCGAGAGCGCCTTCACGCGCCTTGTGGCGGCGATGCTCGTTTGCGAGGATGATCGCGCCGTGGTTCACACAATGGAGGAGGCGGAATGAGAACACTCGCTGTAGAGGTGCCTTCGCGATCGGGCGAAGCGGTCGACGTTTCCGGTTGGGTTCATCGCATCCGTTCCCTGGGGGGAATAACCTTTGTTCTTATTCGCGACCGTAGCGGCGTTGTCCAGGTCGTGTACGAGGGCGACGTCGACTTCACGCTCGAATCGGTCGTCACCGTGCGCGGTTCCGTCGAGGCCAATGAGAAGGCCCCCGGCGGGTTCGAGGTCCGGGCGGCGGAGACGACGCTGCTGGCCGTAGCCGCGAGCGACCTGCCGATCCCGGTGAATCAGCCCCTGGACGGTGTGGGTATCGACGCCCTCCTGGACCACCGGATCGTCTCCCTTCGGAACATCAAGGTTCGCCACATCTTCGAACTCCAGGCTACTGTGGTCCAGGCCTTCGCGGAGTTCCTGCGGTCCCAGGGCTTCACGGAGATCAAGTCGAGCAAGCTGATCGGTACCGGTACCGAGGGCGGGACCGGACTCTTCACGGTGGACTACTTCGGCGACCAGGTCTTTCTGGCGCAGTCTCCGCAGTTTTACAAGCAGGCCATGGTCGCCAGCGGGATGGAGCGCGTCTTCGAGGTCGGGGCCGCCTACCGGGCCGAAAAACACGACACGCCCCGCCACTTAAACGAGTACGTATCGCTCGACGTCGAGATGGGTTTCATCGAGAGTGAATCGGACCTGATGGACCTCGAAGTGGAGATCCTGCAGCACCTCTTCGCCGCGGTGAACGGGAAGCACGGCGATATCCTGGCGGAGTTCGAGGCACGCGTTCCCACCGGCGACCAGGTAGCCGCGACTCCTCGTATCTCCCACGATCGCGCCAAGGAGATCATCAAGGAACGCACCGGCGCCCGCGCCTTCGAGATCAATCCCGAGGGCGAGCGCGTTCTCTGCGAGTGGGCCGACGAGGAACACGGGGTAGAGGCGGTCTTTGTCTACGGATTTCCCCGGAAGAAGCGCCCCTTCTACACCTACCCGGAGGGACTCAAGACGCGCAGCTTTGACCTGCTCTTCCGCGGGCTGGAGATCACCACCGGGGGACAGCGCATCAACGAGTACCCGATGCTGTTGGAGGCGCTCCCCAAGTTCGGCCTCACCGAGGCGGGGCTTGGCGACTATCCGACGATCTTCAAGTACGGGTGCCCTCCGCACGGCGGATTTGCCATCGGTCTCGAACGGATCACCCAGAAAATTCTGGGGCTGCAGAACGTCAAGGAGGCGTCCCTCTTCCCGCGCGACCGCAAGCGCGTCAGGCCTTAGTGGCGCGCGCCCGGCGCCCGCGGCACCGGCGAGCGAGCCGCATGTGGCCGTTCAACGAGCGCCCGCGTCCGGCGCGTCGTCGCGCCCTCCGGGGCCGTTTGAACCGTTTTTCACCGCTCCTCCTATTGTCGATACTCGCCCTGGCCGGCTGCGTATCCGTACCTACCGACCTTTCCGTGTCTGATCGTATCACCGCGGTTGAGCCCGGAAAGCCGGCGAGGGTGGAGGGAGACGGTTGGACGCTTCTCTTCATGCCGGCGAAGGAGATACGGCTCGCCGTGGCCGAGCGGGAGGGGCGCGAATGGATCGTACCCGCCGCCGCGATCGATGACCCTCCGGCGCTCGTGATCGGTGCCAACCCGTGGCGCCGCGGAAACGGTTTCCGGCGCGAGGCGGTCGGGGTGGTTCGGTGGGAGGGCACCTTCCTTCGCGAACCTGACCGACGCTACTGGGCACTGGCGTGGTCCGGCCCTGCCGGGTTTATCTCTACCGGGTCCACCTCTTCCCCGGCGGCATCGGGCGGTTCGGCATCGGCCGTGTCCGTGGTTCCCCAATCGGACGCGGCCGCGTTGGATACGCTCCCGCACGCCGTCGGCGGATTCTATCCGTTGCTTATAGACGGCGAGGTCGTTGCCCGGCGCTTTCCCGGAGCAACGCTCCGGTCCGCCCGCGTCGCGGTCGGCTGGGACGCCTCCGGGGAGCGCTTGGTGATCCTGGTCGCCGGCGGGGACCGCCCGCTCGGTCCTGCCGGTTTGACCACCCTTGAAGCGGCGCGCCTGCTCCGGGGAGCCGGGTGTTCCTGGGCGATCAATCTCGACGGCGGGCGTTCCGCCTACGTTCGTATCTATCGATCCCTCGGGGACCGTCGGGGCCGCCGGGAGGGTACGGTGGAAACGCTGCCCCGGGTTGGATTGCCTCGCGTGGTGGGACCCGTGGGAATTGCCCTGTGGTACAATGGCGCGCAATGACGCACCGCCGCACAATCCCGCGCCTCTTCTTGTTGGGTCCGATTGCTCTCATGATCGCTGCGTGTCAGACCGGTCCGGCGCGGCAGCGTCACGTTTTTGACGATGACGTCGCTCCGTTCGAAAATCGGGAACGCCTCCGGGAGCAAACGGTAGAGGCGCACCTATCGGCGATGTCCTTGGACGAGCGCATCGCCCAGCGCTTTATCGTTTTTGTTCCCCGCGGCTTCTCCTTGGAAGAGGGTAGCGATCGGGACACCTTCCTCGAGGAGATCCGGCGCATCCGGCCGGGCGGACTCATCCTCTACCCCTGGAACTACTCCACCTCGGGAGAGGTGCAGCGGATGACGCGCCTCTTCCAGGCGACGGCGCAGGAGGCGACCCCGGGGCGGCGGCTGCTTCTTTGCGCTGATCAGGAGGGCGGACGCGTAATGGCGTTCCGCTTCCGCGACATCGTTCAACTGCCGTCGGCCTACCGCGTCGGCCGCCACGGGGACGCACGCTTCGTCGAAGCAGCGGCCTATCTCAACGCGGTGGAGCTCCGCGACCTGGGCCTTAACATGAACCTCGCCCCCGTTCTCGATGTGACGGATGTGGCGGACCGAGGTATCATCGGCGACCGCTCTATGGGTAACGATCCTGCCGCGGTGGCGGAGCTCGGTGTCGCCTACGTCTCCGCCTTTCGCGCCGCCGGCGTTATCGCCACCGCAAAGCACTTTCCGGGGCACGGCGTCACCACCGTCGATAGCCACGGCCGTCTGCCCGTGGTCGAGTACGACCTGGAGGCGCTGCGGACCCGCGACCTCCGGCCCTTTGCGGCTGCAGTCGGTGCCGGTGTCCCGGTCATCATGACGGCCCACATCCTCTTCCCGGAGATCGATCCGTCCTTTCCCGTTACGCTCTCCGAGGTGTTTCTTCGGGACGTGCTTCGCGACGAACTGGGTTTTGACGGCGTGGTCATCAGCGACGGCCTTGAGATGGGTGCCCTCGCGGCCAACTACGATCTTGATACAACGCTGGAACGAGCGATACGGTATAGTGTCGATATTATCCTTCTTTACGCCCGCTACGACCTGGAGGAGATCGTGAGACAAACGCGCGACCTCGTCCGGGCGGGACGGATCAGCGAAGAGGAGATCGACACCGGGGTCCGTAGGATCCTTGCCCTCAAATTCGACTACGGTCTTCTGGACGAGGTTCCGTGAGCATCTACTCCGCCGCGATTATCCTCTTTCTCGTACTCGATCCGCTCGGGAACGTTCCCGTCTTTATCGCGGCGCTCCGCCACGTTCCCGAGGCGCGCCGCCGGATCGTCCTGGCCCGCGAGCTTGTTATCGCTCTGATCGTCCTTGCGGCGTTTCTCTTCTTCGGGCGCTACGTCCTGGCGGGAATGCACATCTCCGAACCGGCCCTGAGCATCGGTGGCGGCGTGGTCCTCTTCCTCATTGCGGTGCGAATGATCTTCCCGCCGGCCACGGCGGACGGTTTTGCCGAAGTTCGAGACGAGGAGCCGTTGATCGTACCCCTGGCCGTTCCCCTGGTGGCGGGACCCTCGGCGATGGCGACCCTGATCCTCTTCGCGACGCAGTACCCCGATCGCCTACTGGACTGGCTCATTGCCCTGGTGGCCGCGTGGTTCGCCTCGTCCGTGATCCTCTTTTCCGCGGACATCCTCAGGCGGCGGCTCGGCCGGGGGTTCCTCGTTGCCGTTGAGCGGCTCATGGGAATGATCCTGATCACCATGGCGGTGCAGATGCTGCTCTCAGGCATCGCGCTCTTCATCGCCTACGACGTTCTGGTGTAGTATCGCGTGCTCAATCCCGACGTGATCGTCTTTGGTTTTTCCGTCTCCGAACCGGTTACCACTCTGACCGACTTGATTACGGCGGTGGTCTGTTTTCTCGCGTATCGCCGGCTCCGCGGGCGGGCCGGGGAGACCGATCGTGAGGTGTTTCTCTGGGGTGAGTTTTTCTTCTACCTCGGTCTGGCGACTCTGTTGTCCGGACTCTTCGGCCACGCCCTCAAGGAGCGCGTACCGGAAGGTCTGCGACTGGTAGCGTGGAGTTTCAGCGGCGTTGCGGTCCTTTTTGCCCAGAGAGCGACGAATTCCGTTGTGCGCGAAACGAGAGTAACCGGTGCCGTGCCGTGGATTCAACTAACGCTTTTTCTCGTCCTGCTCTGGCTTCGCCGCGACTTCGCGCTGGTAATGTACAACCTCATCGTGGGGCTGATCGTCTACGTGCTGCCCTTACAGGTGCGATTGATTCGCGCCGGCAAGGCTCCGATTGGAAGACGGCGCGTTGTCACGGGGATCGTATCCGGGTTGGTCCCGGCGTTTGTGTTTTCCCGCGAACTGGGCGTGAGCGCCTGGTTGAACCACCACGACGTCAGTCACCTGCTCGTTGCGGGCGTGGTGTACATCATCTTCCGCGGCGCCCTGTCGATTGCGGAGGAACGTGAGTCCGGGGGCCCCGGGGCCGGTCGGGAGCCCTTTGGGCGCTGAGCCTTAGATCCGTTCCTTCCCGGCCAGGACGCGGTAGACGTTCCCAAGCATGCTTTCGATGTCGGTCACGTCGGCGGGAACGACAACGGCGGTCTCTTCCTTGGCGAGCTTCCCCAGTTCCCCGATATACTGTTCAGCCACCTGGAGCGTCACCGCCTCTTCACCACCCTTTGTCTCCATGGCCAGGGCGACCTTGCGAATACTCGTTGCGGTTGCATCGGAGAGCGCCCGGATCTCGGCGGCGCGGCCTTCGGCCTCGTTGATCCACTTCTGTTTCGCACCTTCACTCCGGTTGATCGCCTCTTCCATGATGCCCACCGAGTAGTTGATCTTCGATTCCTTCTCGCCGATGCTGCGCGCCAGCAGCGCCCGTTTTTCCCGTTCGGCGCGCAACTGGACTTCCATGGCCGTCAGGATCTCGTCGGGAACGCTGATATTCTGGATCTCGTAGCGCGTTACCGTTACACCCCAGTTTTCCGCCGCCGCGTCGACCTCTTTGACGATCGCAGCGTTGATCGCCTCCCGTTCCTCGAAGGTCCGATCGAGTTCAAGCTTCCCGATAACCGAACGCATCGTCGTTTGCGCAAGCTGGATCGTGGCGTACTGGTAGTTGGTGATCCCATAACTCGCTTTCTTCGGGTCCACCACCCTGAAATAGAGCACGCCGTCAACGTCCACTTTGACGTTGTCCTGGGTGAAACACGGCTGGGTTGGAACATCCACGGCCTGTTCTTTGAGGCTGTGTTGGTACTGGACGCGGTCGATAAACGGCACCAGCACGTGAAAGCCGGCCGAAAGCGTCGATGCGTACTTCCCGAGGCGTTCAACGACGAGAACGCTCTTTGCCGGAACGATACGGATGCTCCGTATGATCGAGACGACGACGACAACGCCCAACAGGCCCAGGATGATCTGAAGCGGAAGCAGCGGATTCATGCGTCACCTCCCTTTCCGGTGCCCCGGTCTCCGAGGATTGCATCAACGGCGCCTTTGATGCGTGCCACCTCGATCGGCATGACGGTAGCGTCGGCCCGTTCAAATATCTCGCCCAGGCGCGTGACGAACTGTTCCACGATACGCAGCGACATCGCCTGCCGGCCCTTGGAGAGGCTGATCGCCTCGGCGATCTCAGAGACACCTTCGGCCGTGGCCCCTGCCACGATTGTCGTCGCCGCCGCCCGTCCCTCGGCCTCGTTGATTCGTTTCTGCCGTTCACCTTTGCTGAGATTGATCGATTCTTCGCGGTCACCCTCCGAAGAGTTTATTCGCGCTTCCCGTTCACCTTCGCTGGCCAGGATCTCGGCGCGCTTTTCCCGCTCCGCCCGCACCTGGCTTTCCATCGCCTCCATGACCGTTTCGGAGGGAGTGATGTCGCGGATTTCGTAGCGGTTTACCTTGATACCCCATGGGTCGGAGGCCTCGTCCACCGCCTTGACGATCGCGTCGTTGATCGTGTCCCGTTCACTGAACGAATTATCCAGTTCGATCTTTCCGATCTCGGAGCGCATCGTGGTCTGCGCGAGCTGCGCCGTTGCAAAGAGGTAGTTGTCGATTCCGTAGCTCGCCTTCTCGGCATCCACAACTTGGAGGTAGAGGATGCCGTCTACCGCCACCTGTACGTTGTCCCCGGTGATGCAGTGCTGCGGGGGAACGTCGGTAACCTGCTCCTTGAGAACCTGCTTGTACGCGACCTTCTGGATAACGGGGATCACCAGGTGGAACCCGGGTCCCAGGATGCGCCGAAACTTCCCAAACTGTTCCACCACCCACGCCTGCTGTTCCGGTACGATCCGGATGAGTTTGTAGAAGATGACAAAAAAGAGAAGCAGCGCCAGGATCGTCGTCCCGTACGCACCGAATACGCTCATTGTTCCTCCTCATGGTGTAAGAGATCGCCCGGCGTAACCACCAGCGTCACTCCCCGTTTTTCCAGTACCGTTACCGTTGCTCCCTCGGCGATGGGGCCATCCAGGCATTGCGCCTGCCAGGTGGTACCCCCAAAGCGAACGCGTCCCGAACCGCCCTCCGGTATCGCTTCCACTACCGTCCCCGTTTTGCCCAGCGCCGACTCGTCTTCGCCCACGTAGTCGTCGCCTCGAAACCACCCCGCCACGTACCGTCGCAAGAGCCAGAGTGAAACGCCGCTGGTAAGGAACCACAGGAGAAGCTGGACCGTAATGCGGGAACGGAGAGGCGGTATTACGGTGACAAGAAGGGCGTTCAGGAGCGCTCCGGCACCAAAGAAGAAGACGACAAACTGCGGAACCACAAATTCGGACAGAACGAGCAACAGACCGGCTACCGCCCAGATCGTACCAATCACACCTACACACTACGGCGTGCAACTGGACGTGTCAAACTGCAAGTTCGCATGGTGGAAATCACATAGCCTTGGCACGGTTCTGTTCATGGCTGCCTTCGGAACGAAGAAAAAGCGCTTGGCTTCGCTGCGCTGCAGAGACGCGTTTTTTCTTCGTTCCGGAGGGCTTGTCGCCCTCCGTCCATACTGAATTGCTGGTCAAACCGCCGGACCGCCAACCCATCTTCCCAATGGGTCGCCGGTTCTACTCGATTCCGAATCGGGTTCTGACTTTGGCCGCCAGCGCCGTGGTTCCGGACTCGTTGGCTTCCACCGTTTCAATCACGAGATCCCACCGTTCAATCGCCGATGGGTCCGCCACGCTATGAATGAGGACGCGGTTCGCGTGACGCGCCAGCGCCAGAACGGTCGACGCCCGTCCCGCGTCGATAAGGGACGCCCGGAAGGCGTCGTGCCCCCGGGGCAATGGAAACGACCCGAGGAACGACCCGTAGTCGTGGACGACAACCGTTTCGAGTTCCGTACCGAGCGTATCCGCGACGTCCGGGGCTGCCACGACCGCCACGTGCTTCACGTAGTACGGGCGGACCGGGGGCGGGATAAATCGCCACTCCCGCATAGGATGCTCACGAATTGCTGACGCCGAGACGGGTATGTTGGATCGGGAGGGATCGACCGGTACAAACTCGGCGTCCAATTCCGCCGCCAGGTCCCATCCGTACGGTTCCGAGGCAAAGACACGGTGTACCGATCCGTCCACGTACCGGCGGACCGCGTCCGCCCAGATCACGGCGGCTCCCGGCATACCCCGCTGTGCTTCGGGGATTTCTTCGGTAATATGGACCACGCGGGAGTCGGGACAAAGCTCGCGCATCCATTCGTACCGGAGTTCGCCGGGAATCGGCTCGTGCTGCAGCGTGCACACAAGTACGTGCAGCGTATCGACCAGGTTGCGTGCGAAGTCGACGAGGAAGAGGTGCCCGTGGTGGGGCGGCATAAACCGGCCGATGACGATACCGTTCATGGTTCTGGTTGAATCTACCGGCCGCGCTCGATAGCCGCAAGTCGCGGCGTTCAAGGAGGCGATATGAGGATCGGGTTTGATCTGGGTGGCACCAAGATGCTCGCCGGGGTTCTCGAGGACGATAACTCCGTGATAGCGCGCGCCAAAGAGCGCACCGTGGCCGGGTCCAACGACGAGGTGTTATCGCAAATCGTCGCCGTTGTCGACGCAGCCCTAACGGAGGCGGCGGTCAAGACAAAACACATCGAAGCTCTTGGGATAGCCGTTCCGGGTCCCATCGATATGCAGGCGGGGGTCGTGCTGGATACACCCAATATCGGCGTCCGTGACTTTCCCCTGGCGGAGGCGCTTCGGGAGCGGTATGACCTTCCGGTCTTCCTCGAGAACGACGTCAACGCCGGCTTGTGGGGAGAGTTCGTTGCGGGATCGGCGCAGGGGTATCGCCACGTGATCGGCGTTTTCCCCGGGACCGGGCTCGGCGGTGGCCTCATCCTGGACGGGCACCTCTATCGGGGCAAGCGCGGCTCCGCCGGAGAGATCGGCCACATGATCGTCCAGACCGATGGGCGCGCCTGCGGGTGCGGCGGAATCGGGTGCCTCGAGACGGTGGCGAGCAAAACGGCGATAGCCCGGGACTTGGTGATGCTCGCCGCCGCCGGGAAGGCCGCCACCGTGACCGCCGCGGGTGGTACCGATATCACCGCGATCAAAAGCAAGGTGATCAAAAAGGCGTACGAAAGCGACGGTGAACACGTACAGGAGGTTGTGAACCGGGCAGCGCACTTTCTTGGGGTAGGCCTGGCAAACGTGGTGAACATCTTCGACCCGGAGGTAATCGTGGTCGGTGGCGGCCTGGTTGAACGATTCGGCACGTCGTACCTCGAGCGCGCGGTCCGTACCATGCGCGATCGCGCTATGCCGCGCCTAGTGGAGGGGGTTGTCGTCAAGGAAGCGACGCTCGGTGATGACGCGGCGATTGTGGGGGCGGCAGACCTGGCCGCGAAACACGTCCGGGAGGAGCGGCCGTGAGTGCAAAGGCACGCCAGGTCGCGGTGGTCGATATCGGTTCCTCGGCGATTCGGACCGTCGTCGCGGAGATCATCCCCAACGGAGAGTGGCGAACGCTCGATCAGGCGACGAAGCCGATACCGCTCGGCCGGGACGTCTTCCGGTCCGGCGTCATCAGTACCGAATCGATGCGTGAAGCGATAGCCATTCTTCGGGGCTTCCGGGAACTGCTGGACGGCTGGCAGATTCCGATGGAAGAGGTGCGCGTCATCGCCACCGCAGCGATCCGCGAAGCGAGAAACCGTGACACCTTCCTGGACCGCGTCAAGATTCGGACCGGTCTGCGCATTGACGTCGTGGAAGGCGTGGAGGAGAACCACCTAACCTACGTTGCCGTGCAGCACGCGATCAACGATCTGCGCCCGCAGATCGCCCGGTCCAGCGCGATGATCCTGGAGGTTGGCGGCGGAACTACCGAGATCATGCTGTTGCAGCGCGGCAAGATGGTTGCGGCCCATTCGCTGCGAATCGGGACGGTCCGTGTGGAACAGCAGGTGCGCCCCTTGAGCACGCTCCGTTCGAACGATCAGATCGAGGAGTACCTCCGGGAAAACATCCGTGTGAACCAGGATGTACTGGACGCGGAACTACGCCTGGATAGAATCAGATTCTTCGTTGCGGTGGGCGGCGACGCGCGCATCGCCGCCGCCCGGGTCGGACGGCAGGAGGCGGAGCACTTTTCCGTGATCGACCGGGACGACTTTGTGGATTTTATTCGCACCGTCCAGCGCCGAAACATCGACGAGTGTGTGCGCGAACTCAGCCTCACGTACAACGAGGCGGAAGGATTGCTCCCGGCGCTGGTCACGTACAAGCTGTTTATGGAAGCGACCCAGGCAGACCAGCTCATCGTCCCTGACGTCAGTATTCGCGACGGCGTTATTCTCCAGATCGCCACGGGCGACCCGGAGAAGATGCGGCTGGCCTACTCGTCGCAGGTCCTGACCTCAACGCTCGGACTGGGGCGTAAGTATCACTTCGACGAGAAACACGGCGTCCACGTGGCGAAGCTTGCGGCGCAGCTCTTCGATCAGTTGGAGGAGGAGCACGCCATGGACGGCCACGCGAAACTTCTCCTCCGCGTTGCGGCGACGCTCCACGACATCGGGAATTACATCCGCGCCTCCGGGCATCACAAGCACGGGCAGTACATCCTGGACAACTCGGAGGTCTTTGGCCTCAGTCGCACGGACATGCGCATCGTGGCAAACGTCGTGCGCTACCACCGGCGTGGACGCCCGAACTCGGCCCACACGTCATACGTGTCGCTCCGACGTGAACAGCGTATGAACGTGCTCAAGCTCGCCGCGATTCTCCGCGTGGCCGATGCGTTGGACCGGGGTCACGCCCAGCGCATCACCGACGTGGAGGTGGAACGGACGGACGACGACATCGTCGTGCGGTGCATGTGCGTCGGCGACATATCGATCGAACAGAATGCACTCCTGACAAAGGGTACGCTCTTTGAGGAGATCTACGGATACCGGGTGGTAGCCATATGAAACGGAAATACATCAACCGCGAACTCAGTTGGGTGGAGTTCAACGCCCGCGTCCTGTCGGAAGCGCAGAATGCGTCGGTTCCGCTCTTGGAGAGGTTGAAGTTCCTCAGCATCGTCAGTTCGAACTTCGACGAGTTCTTCATGGTTCGCGTCGCGGGATTGCGCAGGCAGGCCGAGCAGGGCCGGCGCGACACCGATCCGGCGGGGATGACCGCCGGCGAACAGCTCGAGGCGATTCACGCCCGGGTGAGCGAGCTGGTGACGCAGAAGTACACGTGTCTCCTGGATGAGGTTTTCCCGGTCCTGGCCCGGGAGGGAATCGAATGGGTGCCGCCGGACCGCTGGAACACCGACCAGGAGGCGTTTGGCCGGCGCTTTTTCACGGAGAGCGTCTTTCCGGTGCTCACCCCGCTTCGGGGCGGCGAGTCCGACCGGGCGCCCTACCTGGGCAACCTCCGCCTTCACGCGGCGTTCCTGCTTGACGAGGATCGTCTGGTCTACGTGCCGATCCCGGAGTCCCTGGATCGCATCGTGCTGCTTCCCTCTGAAGCGGGACGCATCGCCTTTACGTTCCTCGAACAGATCGTCGTCAAGTATGCCGAGGAACTCTTTCACGGCTTTGTCGTGTATGACAGTTGCCTGTTGCGGATTACCCGTGACGCCGACATGAGCGTAGACGAGGGCCAGGATGAAGACTTCATCGCCGCCATGGAAACGGTCATCGAGGGACGCGAGTCGAGCGCCGTGGTTCGCCTCCAGGTAAGCGGCGGCGGCGAGCAGATCCGGGCGCTCCTCATGGAGCAGCTCGCCGTGGAGGAGCGGGAGATCTATTCGACACCGAATCCGTTGGAATTGAAGAACCTGATGGAGATATACTCGATCGACGGCTTCTCCAAGCTCCGAGACCCCCTCTGGGAGAGCTACCCCTCTCCCTTCATTGACGAAGAGGAAGCCGTGTTCGAGAGCATCCGGCGTCGCGATATCCTTCTGCACCATCCCTACGAGTCATTCGACCCGGTGGTCCGCCTGGTTCGGGAAGCGGCCAACGACAAAAACGTCCTGGCAATCAAGATGACCCTGTATCGAACCAGCGGGGATTCGCCGATTATTCGCGCCCTGGAAACGGCGGCCGAAAACGGAAAGCAGGTTGTCGTCCTGGTGGAGGTAAAGGCGCGTTTCGACGAAGAGCGCAATATCCAGTGGGCGGGCAGACTGCAGCGAGCGGGCGTCATCGTGGTTCACGGCATCGCCGGCCTCAAGGTGCACGCCAAGGCGATTCTGATCGTCAGGCGGGAGGAGACGGGAATCCGCCGCTACGCCCACCTGGGGACGGGGAACTACAACGACAAGACCGCCCGTCTCTATACCGATATGGGCCTGCTCACGGTAGACGATACGCTTACCTACGAGTTGGGACTCGTTTTCAACGCGATCACCGGCTATTCGGTCATCCCGCGCCTGGAGAAGCTTTCGATGGCGCCGCACTCGTTAAAACCGCGTCTCATCGAACTCATCCGGCGCGAACAACTGCGCGCGGAGGCGACCGGGAGCGGCGTAATCGTGGCAAAGATGAACTCCCTGGCCGACACGGACGTGATCGACGCGCTCTACGACGCGTCGGGTTCCGGGGTCGACATCTACATAAACGTGCGCGGCATCTGCATGCTCGTTCCCAACGTCACGGGGATGAGCAAAAACATCCACGTTGTCAGTGTCATCGACCGATACCTGGAGCACACGCGGGCCTTCTACTTCCACAACGGCGGCGCGGAAGAGATCTACCTTTCCAGTGCCGACTGGATGCCGCGCAACCTGGTGAAACGGGTGGAGCTGATGTTTCCCGTGGAGCACCCCGAGATCCGGAGTCGTATCAAGCACGGCCTGGAACTCTTCTTCGAGGATCGCCAGAAGGCGCACACCCTGAACTCCCGGGGAACGTGGAAACGGCGAACCGGCGACGGCGTGCGGTCCCAGGCGGAACAGCAGGAACGCATCCGTGACCGGTACCGAGCGGTGCCCGAGATCAACCGGGAAGAGTTCAAGGTGCGCCGGTCGCCCGGAAAGTAGGCCTGCGCCGCCGGCGAACGGCGGTGGCTACCGTTTCGATCGCAAAGAGCAGCGCCGCCGCCGAGATCAGCCACGGCCAGAGCGGCCGTGCCCGAGCCGCCGCCGTCGTTTTCCGGGGCAGTGCCCGGTGTGGAAAGAGATCGGCCCCGGAGCCGACCGAGACGCCGTTGCCGGCGCGGGCGATCCGTTCCAGGTAGGCCGGGTCGGGTGTCATCCTCGCGTACTCGAGGGAATAGGGGACGTTCACGCGGCCCAGTGCCTGTAACCGCTCGGCGGCAGCGATCGTGAAGAGGTAGGTACCGGGTGTTTCTCCCGCGACCGTTGCCTCGTACCGGCCCACTCCCGTGGCCACCAGCGGAAGGGATACCTCCCGCTCGTCGGGGGTGATCATCGTCGCCTCTGCAATTCCCCCATCGACGCCCGCGGTATTGGCGACGTCTACGGAAAGGGCGATCTCACCGTCCCGGTAGCGCGCCGAAAGGCGAACGCCGCCGTTTCCCGGAGGACGTTCCACAAAGGCGACGGCCTGCCCGGCAAACCGGGGAAACTCACTCCACCGGACCCACTCCCCGCCCCACCGGTCGTCGAGACCGGAGGTCATCACCACGGATCGTCCCAGCCCGTACCTCCAGTGCGCAAGGAGCGGCGCGGCTCCCGGCGCCTCCAGAACGATCCTGGTCGTGGTTTTCGGGAACGTGACTACGTAGCCGCCCAGGGCGGGCGTGGACCAGGGGTCTATACCCGCCAGGAGCGGTGATTCCTCGCCCGGGACCGGGAAGAAGGGCTCCTCAACGACCGCCTCCCGCGCCACGAGGCTCGTTTCGCCGGCGAAAATCTGCGGAATATCGTCGAGGCTGTCGCTGTGATAGGAGCGTCCGCCGCCGTCCGCGGCGATCGCCTCCATCAGCGATCGGTCAGCTTCCGTCCCGACCGAAACGGTAGAAACGGTCACCATTGCCTCCCGGAGGTTTGCCACCAGGACGGGAAAGTCCGCTTCCCGCGTCAGGCCGTCGGAGAGAATCAATAGGTGTTTTCCCGCCGCCTCGATCTCGCTGAGGGCGCGGTACGCCTCCTCCAGCGCGCTCGCCAGGACGGTACCCCCTCCCGACCGGAGTTCCGCGATGTCCCGGACCGTCGCTTCCCGGTCCCGGGCGCGTCGCAATGGAACGACCCAGTCCGTTTCAGCGTCGAACGCGAGCAGGCCGATCATCTGGTTGGGGCGGAGGACGTTCAACGACGCCAGGAGCGCCTCTTTGACGATATCGAGCTTGTTCACCGTTCCGGCCGATCCACTCATACTGCCCGACGTGTCTATCAGGAAGAGCAGGGCGAGCGTCGGCACCTGGACACGGGACGTCACGTCCGCGCTCACCGGAAGCAGCAGTTCCAGGGGGGTGTTTATGTACGCGCCGGGACCAAAGGCGTTGGGTCCGCCCAGGAGCACAACGCCCCCGCCGATCGAACGGACGTACCGCTCCAGGGCCGACATCGTCGCGAAGGAGAGATCGCGGGCCGGGATGTCGTCGATGACGACCGCCCTCCATGAATCGAAAACGGATACATCGCGCACAAGGTTGCGCGGATCCACGTACTTCACGCGGTACCCCTGTGCCGATAGGGCCGCGCCGAAGGGACGCGGTTCGTTGGCGCTGATATACAGGACCTCCGCCGGAGCTACACCACGGACACGGCGTTCGATTGCGTTGTTCCTGACGAAGCGATCTCCCTCCGCCTCAACTTCGAAACGGATCGTTTCGTGTTCACCGCGGCCGTCGGCGGCGAGTTGGTACGCGAAGGCGTGCGTCCCTTGCCGGAAGAGGACGCGCTCGGTTCCCTCCACTTCGCCGTTCCGGAGGAGCGCCACCGTTCCGGGCGTTTCGCCGGTGCTCTCGTAGACGGCGCTCGCCGTGAAGACCTCTTCCCGGCCCACCGAGTCGGGAACCGTGACTTCCACCAGCCTCACCTCAGGATCGGGCCGCGCCGGGGGAACGAAAACGGTGGATACGCGCACGCCCCCGGCAGTGGCTGCGGCAACGGCGGGAAAGGCGTCGCCGGTGCCCAGGCCGTCCGAAAGGAGGACGATGCGCCTGTCCCCCGACGACGGGAGCAAGGCAAGCCCTGCATCGATCGCCGAACCGATGTCGCTACGCCCCCGGTTTTCCGGGATTCGAAGCTCCGCCAGCGCCGCGGCAACGACCTCTGCCGACGACGTCGCCCTCAATGCCACAGCCGGGCCGGCGGCAAAGGCTATTGCGCCCGCGCTGTGGGGCCGCCCAAGGTCCTCCGTGGACCGAACCACAAACTCGACCATCTCCTCCCGCTGCCGGACGCCTACGCTATCGGACAGGTCCAGGAGGAACACGGTGTGGATTCCCTCGTCGCGGGAAGAGGGTGCCGGTTCCGTTAGAGCGGTAACGATCAGGGCGGCCGCGAGGGCGCGTGAAACGTACGAGGCGGTACGGTAGCGTTTGTCGAGGAGCGGCAGCGCAAGAAGCGCCGCCGTAATCCCCGTCACGAGAACGACGATCATCGCGATCGGCTCCAGAGCAGCGTGTCGATCACGAGCAGCAACGCCGCCGTTGCCGCAAGCCACGGCCAGAGGCACCGGGGCGGCGCCGAGCGCTCTATTGTGTCTCCCGCGCCGGCCGCCATGGCCGGTCTTATGTCGGACTCCGAGGGGTCAAAAAGGTTCACGGCGAGCAACCCGTCGTCGGCCGGGGCAAAGCCCGTGTACCGGGTATCGACATACCCGCCGGTCGAGGACGGAACGGTGTCACCGGTCCGAACGGTCCAGGGGCGTTCGATGCCCTCCAACAGCCAGTCGGCGGCGTTGAACAGGAGGCGCGGAAAGGCGTCTGAGAGCACCAGGTTGGTCCGCGTCACGTCGAAGTTGAGGCTGACCACCCGTAGATCGTCCCGATCTAGGGAGAATGCGGCGAGCCTGGAGCCGCTCGTGAATATGGGCCGGCGGCCCGGCGCCGGTTCAACGGTCCACAGGTCCGCGAAGAACGCCGCGCTCGTTTCTACTCCCTCCGCCACCGGGTGCGTGTCGGAAGCGAGGAGCGATTCGCCGTCCGCCCGTTCCAAACGCGCCGGGTCATGAATACCCGGCAGCCTGGAATCGACGGCAAGGATCCGGCCGTAGGGGACCGCGGTACCGTCCCGGCGGTCCAGGACGACGATGTCTGCGTCGATTGCGGGCGTGTAGAGGGTGCGAACCGTCACGGTCGCGCCGGGGAGCGCGGAGAGGGCGGACTCCAGGAAGGGATTTCCCCGCGTGACCAGTACGATCGACGTAGGCGCGATCCGGGAGGCCGAAACGTACGCGACGTTGTCAACGTTCAGGAGGTCCTCTCCCGTAAGGAGAAACGACGCCCCTTCGAAGGTGGCAACGGGCACTTCCAGCAGGATCGTTTGTGACGCCTCCGCTTCCACGATCAGGGGCCGCCGGATCAACTCGTTCCCGTCCGCCTCGACGATCAGTTCGCCCTCGTACTGTGCCGAACCGAGGTTTTCGATGCGCGCGAAGAAGCGCGTGGGAGCGCCGCCGGAACCGGGCGATACGTCGGCAGCGACGATCGCCACGTTGTCCGTCACCCCGTCGCTCCGGGCGCCTACGACGTGAACGACGTGTCGGTCGTTATCGATCACGCCCGGGTCGACGCCGTCGGAGCCGTCCGTGAAGATGTGCACCGTCCCGTCTACCGACGGCAGGAGCGCCTCAGCGAACGCCAGGGCGGCTCCAAGGTCGGTCCCGCCGTGGTCCGGTGCGATGGCGGCTATCGCCTCCTCCGCCCCTCCGTCGCCCGGTGCGAAGGAACCAACCACCCGGGGCTTCCCGGAGAAGGCCACCACGACACGCGCGCTCTCCCGGTGGTCCGCTGCAAACCGCGACGCCGCGGCGCGGATCGTGTCGAATCGCGTACCGTCGTCGTGACGGGCGAGCGTGCTTGCGCTCGTGTCGATGCAAATCACCACATCTCGCGACGAGGTGGTTGCCCCGGCCAGTTCCGGTTGCGACAACGCCGCGGCCAGGGTAGTTACCGCGGCTACCTGCAGGAGCAGGTTCATCGACAGTACGGCCCGGAGGCGGAACCGGTGCTGTTCCCGCGGGTCGCCTGAGTCCCAGAACATCAGCGACGCCACGAAGATCGACCGTTTCTCGTGGAAGAAGAGGTGGGCTGCAACGACGACGGGGAGAAGCGTCAGAAGCCAAAGGCCCGCCGGGAACGCCAGTGTCACCAGGCGGCCCCGGCCGGTCGAGCGACGTCCAGAACGTTTTGCGAGAAGGGATCGGAAAGCGGAATCGAAACGAACTCGCCCTCGGCGGCACGAACGCGTTCCGCCGTCGCTTCAACGTGGTGATCGAACCGCCGCGCGTGTTCCTCCAGTTGCGGCCTGCTTCCGAGGAACGCCGTCTCGTCACCGGTTTCTACGTCGATCGGCGTTGCAACGGAGCGGAGGTCCGGCGTTCTGTCCGCGGCGGCCCATACGTGAACAAAGAGCGTTCTCACGTGATTGCGCTGCAGGCGAGATAGGGGCGATTCGATGGCGGTGGGCGAAAGCAGGTCGGAGAGTACCACCAGCGTCGAGCCGCGCCGGACGCGCTCCCCCGCCGCGACGAGCGATTCAACCAGGTCGGTTTGTCCGGTCGACCGGAGCGCTGATAGCGTCGCCAGTACGCCGGTGGCGTTTGTATCGCGACGGCTGTGCACAACGGACAGGCGAGACACCGTGTCGAAGGTGATCAGGGTAACGCGATCGTTCCGTTGGGCGCCCATCACGGCAACGGCGCCCGCCAGGCGCCGGGCACGGTGAAACCTCCCGGCGGGGACCCCCATCGACGCGCTCGTGTCGAGCAGCACTACCAGATCGTGGCTCCGTTCCGCCTGGTATCGGCGCACAAGGACGCGGTCCAGGCGCCGGAACGCGTTCCAGTCTACCAGGCGAAGATCGTCGCCCGGTTGATAGGGGCGCAGTTCCGCGAACTCCAGGCTCTCCCCCAGGCGCCGTACGGCCCGAATCCCGGCGCGCACCGCGTCCCGGGGACGCACCGGCAGCCGCGCCCCGCGAACTACCGAGAAGAACTCCGCGTCGAAAAGCGTCGTGTCGAACTCGACCGCACGCGTCACGGGGTGCGCACCTCCGCGAGTATCGTTTCGATCACGCCGTCCGTGCGCATCCCCTCCGCTTCGGCGCGATAGGTCAACACGATACGGTGGCGCAGCGCAGCAGGGGCCGCCCGGCGAAGGTCCTCCGGCGCCACGTGAAGGCGGCCGTCCAGGAGGGCAAAGACCTTCCCGGCGAGGATTAAGGCCTGCGCGCCGCGCGGACTCGAACCGTATCGGATAAAGGGCACGATCGCCTCCGGACAGCCCGGCCGTTCCGGATGCGTCGCCTCCACCAGGGCAACCGCGTAGCGGTGGATCGACTCGGCCGCCACCACCTCGCGCACCAGTCCGCGCGTGTCCGTGATTTCCTCCGCGGTCAGTACCGATTTCGCCTTTGGCTCGTAGCTGATGGTCGTCCGTGCAAGGATCTGCATCAGTTCATCCGACGTAGGGTAGTCGAGCGTGATCTTCAGGATGAATCGGTCCAACTGCGCCTCCGGCAGGGGGTACGTGCCTTCCAGTTCGATCGGGTTCTGCGTTGCCAGAACGATGAAGGGCGCTTGTAGCGGCCGCGTTACACCGCCGACCGTGACGGCGTTCTCCTGCATCGCCTCCAGCAGGGCCGACTGCGTCTTGGGAGTCGCACGGTTGATCTCGTCCGCGAGCAGAACCTGGGTGAAGATCGGTCCGCTCATAAACCGGATCTCTTGTGCACCGTCCTCGCCCTGGACGAGCGTATCGGTGCCGATGATGTCGGCCGGCATGAGATCGGGCGTGAACTGAACTCGACGAACCGACAACGCCATGGTGTCGGCAAAACTCTTTACCAGGGACGTTTTGCCCAGACCCGGAACGCCCTCGAGCAGTGCGTGGCCCCCCGCCAGCAGGCAGGCAAACAGATCGTCCACGTGGCGATCCTGTCCAACCATGCACCTGGAGATTTCGTCCCTGGCTCGCCTGAGCTGTTCCACGCGCTCTCGAACTCGCTCTTCTATCACGGTGATTCCTCCTCAACCCGGCCGGCGCCGACGATCCCGACGAAATAGTCGCGGATCATCCCCCGGAGCTCCGGCGGTACATCGCTGCGTGCAATCGCCCGTTGGACCTGTCGTTCGAAATCGCCGTCGCCCGCCGGAGAGTCCGTTGCAGCGGCGGCGCTCCCCGCCAGTTCACGGGCAAAGAGCTCCAGAAAGGCGTTGCCCCGGGGACCGCGCGGCAGTTCCACCAGTTCCTTGATCGTATCCGAAAGATCCGGCGGCGCTTCACCGGCCTCTTTCTCCGCGAGACCTGTGCCGGGATTCCCGCCGCCGGAGCGACCCTCACCGCTTTCGTCGCCGGGTGAGCCGGTGCCGCCGGGGCTTTCCGCCGGCCTACCCGCATCACCGCTCGATTCCTCCGGCGGTTCCCCGCGTGAACCGGCGCCGTTTCCCTCCCGCTCCGCGGAGCGTTCGCCCGTTTCCACCTCCCCGGCGGCGGCGCCATTGGTCGGGCCGGACGGTTCACTCCCTTCCCCGCCGGAGGGACCGGCGCCTTCGCCGGGGAGGCGAACCAACGGGCTGTCGTCGTCCGACGGAAGCGCTTCCAACACACCGCGGCCCTCCGGTGATCCGTCGACGGCGTCTGTGAATTCTCCACCCGGAGCGGCGAGATCGCCGGCGCCGAGTTTTCGCAACGGCCCTTCCGGAAGTTCCGGGACCTCGTCGCTGCGAAACACAAAGTCCTTTGCCTCCGGGCGCGTATCGAGCAGCTCGTTCAACAGGGCCAGTTCCTCGGCCAATTCCGCTCCGGAATCGCGCGGGGCCTCGGGTGCCGATTGCGGAGGCGGACCCGTTGCTGCCACCGGCGGGTGTGTCCACTCTCTCCCACTCCGGGAGAGGGTGGCCAAGGCGACGGCGCTGTAGAGGAGCAGCACCAACGGGACCAGGAAGACCGTTCGCGGGATAGTCAGGGGAACATCTTCCCTGGGTCTACGGCTCTTGATGGCCCGGACGGCCCGGGAGATTATCGCATCTTCAACGGGCGTCAGCGTAGATTCGTCCCGTTTGGCCTTGAGGATCTCCGCAACCGTGGCGAAGAGAAATCTGGTTCCCGCCGCCTTGTCGAGCCGTGCGTAGGGGCGGCGTGGGCGCCGCTCGGCCATTACGAGCGCAACCGGAAGGGCGGTCGCAAAGGCGAGCGCGATCGTCCAGGCGGGGCGCAACGAGGTCCGGCCCGCATACCATAGCAGGCGCGGGGCAATCCCAAGCAGGAGAAGGCCCGCCGCGAACCTGAAGTACTCCCGCAGAAAGCGCAGAAACCACTCGCGCCGGCGATACGGGCGGAGCGCCCGTCTGAGGAGGTGGGAACTCACGGGGTACGCCCTAGGCGGAGTTCCACGGCGGTTGCGGCGGCGCCGGCGGCGAGGGCCGCGACCAGGTACAACGGGAACGCCGGTGGTATCCGGCCGAACACGAGCGACGCCCGAACCACTTCGGACGGTACCGTTGTCGGCGCCGACTGAACCGTGAGAATGAGGAACGCCGCGCCGCCGCCCCACAGAATAAGGTGCTGAAAGGTACCGTCGATCGGGATGAGGGCGACAAAGGTGCCGAACGACGCCAGGACAAGCGCCATTGCAAAGAGCAACGCTGCCGCCAGCGCGAGGGGAACGGGCGGCGTCCGAGCCATAATTCCCCCGAGCACGATAAAGGGAATCGCCGTACCGAGTGATACGGAGGCGGCCACAGTTGCACGACGCAACGAACGGCCGAGCTGCAAGGCGGTCACGGCGCATCCCAGCGTGAGCGCGTAGGGCAAAGCCGCCAGGAACGAGGGAAGTCCTCCGAAGCGCAGGATCTGCGCATAGCTCTCTTCCGGCCACAAGGCGACGGTGAACGCCGCGTACAGCGTCGTTAGGGTGAGTGCCGTTCGGCGAATCGACGACGTCACGGTCCCGGGCCCTCCCCAAGCTCGGCGATGACCACGGCCCGGTGAACCACGCGATCCAGTGGAGCTTCGCTCTCCACCGGCGGAACCAGGGCGTTGCCCAGCGCCACCAGCGAGGCCTCCGGCATCGTTTCGTCCCGACGAAGTTCACGGTAGAGTTCAGCCGCAACCGGACCGAGCGGTGGGGCGTCCGCGCCGAGTTCTTTCACTTCTCCGGGCCTCAGGGTCCCCATAGGGATGACACCGGAACGGCCCACGTACGCCACGTCGCGCAGGACGTGGTTGCCTGCGTTGCGAACCGTCACTCTGGAGCCGCTCCGTTCAACTACCAGGGGATTGGCCGCTCGCTCGGCGAAGCTGATAACGTTCGCCGTCCACGGTTCTACCCGCAAGCGCACGACCGATCCGGTTGGGCCCGCGTCGGCGGCCAGGGTCTTTCCCGATTCGGGGACGGGAACCGCACCCGGCGGCACGCGCAGGGGGATATGCCGGGCGTCCACCGACATCACGCGAATCTCCCTGGTGACGATGGCTCCCGTCTCCCCGCCGATCGCGCGGATGCGCTGTACCTCGGCCATGGCCGTGCGGGGCGGCGTATCCACGGCGCCGAAAACGACGACAATGACCGTCGCAAAGAGGAGCGGCACCACCCCGAGGGCCGCCGGCGTGGAGAGGCGCGACAGGGACGCCATCGTTGCCAGGTACGCCAGCAGTGCCGGTGCCACGATCCAGCGCGGCGGGTACCGGTAGATGGGGTCGGCAAAGAGCACTCGCGAAACGGTGGTCTCCTCGAGCCCATGGGCGACAACCGGGAGGCGCAGCGAGGTATACGTTTCGAGGCGGCTGCGCAGTGCCGCAATCTGCGCACTTCCCGCGCGGGTGAGGTCCGGGTTGCCCATGAGGAGCGCTTCGGCCGAATCGTACGCGGCGGGATGGTCGGGGAGCGTCTCCACCAACGGATAGGCGATGCGAACTCCCGCGGCGTCTACCGGCTGATCGTCGGTGATACCCACCACGAACGGTCCCGGGTTCCAGGGAGTGGTGATCTCGGTGCGAAGGATCGTCTCCCGGTCCGAGAGAACGCGAAGGGAGACGGGCAGCGCGGTTCGTCCAACCGGAAGGGCAAACCGAATCGTCTCGGAGGCGTCCGCGGCGAGTCGCAGGGGATGTCGAACGGCGTAGACCGTTTCCACCCCCCCGGCGCCCGTTTCAACCAACGTCCTCGCCACGATCGCTCCCTCGAAGGTATCGCCGACGTTTGTGACGCGAATCGTGAGGGCGTTCCAGCGATTCGGCGACACCGCGCCGTCATGGCCGAAAAACGCCTGCAGCGCGACTTCCCTACCGGCCGCACTCTGCGCGATGAGAAGTACCAGCGCAGCCCAACGGGCGAGAGCCAAACGAAACGCCACGGTTCCATAATAGCGACGGAGCCCGTTCGTGGGTATTGTCGGGAACGGCGGCGCGTTGTATACTTTGTATTGCAAAGTAACTTTGCGAGGAAAAGTGAATGAGCGACTACCGGAAAGATATCGAGACGATCAAATCACTCATGGTGGCCTACGACGAACGAAACCTCGTCGAACATTGGGTCTTCTTCGTCTACGGCGCGTTCTGTCTGATCGGGACGGTGGTTTCGTGGTTCATGGTGCGACGAGCGGGGTTGACCGGGATGCCCCTGCTCCTGCAGGTGTGGCTCCCGCTCTTCCTCGTTGCGTCGACGGGCGAGACCGTTGGGTTTCTGCGGCAGCTGCAGAAGGCCGGGGCGTTTATCCTGCCCCGACGAACGCGGAAGTTCCTCATCGCCGCGGGCGGGACCATGTTCGTCGTCACGTGGTTTCTCGTTCGCGCAATTCCCGAAGGTGTTTCGCCGGGAATCATCCTGGCCTACGCTGCGGTCCCCTTCTTCATTTACGCCCAGGCCTCCTACTGGCAGCTCTTTTTGGAGGCGTTTTTCCTTATCGCCCTGGGGATCGTGGTTGACGTTGCCGGTTGGCGCGGCCTCGACGTAAACGCCGCGGCGGGAATGGTAGCGGCTATCGTGTATACGGTCGGCGGCGTCCATTCGAAACGGTGTGAGAAGACGGCTTGAACGATCTCTACACCCGCTTCGACAGCGTGTTTTTCGAAAAAACGCGCCTTTCGCTCATGACGATTCTTGCCCAGGAGGAGGTTGTCGCCTTTCGTACGCTGAAGGAACGACTGGACGCGACCGACGGCGCACTGTACACCCACCTGGAGAAACTGGTAGCGGCCGGATACGTGGGCAAGGAACGGGTAATAGCCGCCGGCGGCGCGCAGACCTTGTACACGTTGACGTCGGAAGGAACGGCGCTGTTTTCCGACTACATCCAGTTCCTGGCGGCGCAGCTTCACGCTCACCAAGGAGGAGAGAGATGATACTTCGAACAGGATGGGTATTCGTTCTTGTCGCGACCGCGATCGTCGCGGGCGCCCAGACGCAACCCGATCCGCAGTCCGTGCTCGACCAAATCGAGGAGCGCCTCTTCCCGGAGAGTTTTACCGCCACCATGCGCATGTACACGGATAAACCGGGACAGCGCCCCACGGAGATGGTACTCGACAGCTCGCATCGGGAGGGGGCGGGCACGTTTATGGTCGTTCAGGCGCCGTCCCGGAGCCGCGGCATGCGGTTTTTGCAGAAGGAAGACGATCTGTGGATGTACAACCCCCGGTCGGGCTCCCGCCGCGCCATTCGCCTTTCGCCGCGCGATTCATTCCAGGGAAGCGTCTTTTCGAACAACGATGCCGGGGATCCCGACTACAGCGACGACTACACGGCGGAACTGATCGGTCGGGAGCGCCTCGCGCACCCCGAACTGGGTTCAGTCGACTGCTGGGTTGTCGAGGCGACGGCGCGGCACGAGCGCGCCACCTACGGCCGAATCGTGATGTACGCGACGGTGGAGGATCTGATGCCCCTTTTCATGGAGTACTACGCGAAGTCGGGGCTGCTCTTCAAACGGATGTACCTCTTCGAACTCAAACAGATCGCCGGGGCCATCCGTCCCACGGTGTGGCGCATGGAATCGCTGGAACAGGTTGGCGCCTACACGCTCGTCACGATCGAAGCGCTCGAGGCGCGGGATGACCTCCCGGAGCGTCTCTTTAACCAGGCCCAACTGACACGGTAAGGAGAGACCCCTATGAACAACCCAACGGTGACGCCGGGCAACCGGCCGATACCGGGCAACCGGCCGATACCGGGCAACCGGCCGACGCCGAATAGCCCCCTGATGCCGGACAGTTGGCCGACGCGAACGTCCGCGGCAGCGGTGATTCTCTGCCTCCTGCTTCCGGCCTGTGCCCGGATCTCCGCGCAGGAGTACGAGATCCTCGGCTCCCTTACAACGGAGGCCACCGCCGGATACTTCAGCGACACCTACGCGCTGCTGCAGGACCGGAGCGGATCGGACAGGGTAGAGCCGGACGCGTCGCTGACGTTGGACGCCACGCATCGCTTCTTCCTCGACCGGAGCGAGCTGGTGGTGGACCATTCGCTTCGGGTCGTTCGCCCGGACGTTCCAGATGTCGTGACGCCCGGGGAGGTATCGGTTGCACACCACGTGAACCAGTCGTACCTGCTCCTGATGCCTGCGCCCTGGCTCAACGTCTCTCTCGGCCGCCAACGATTGAACTGGGGAGCCGGATTTACCTTTTCCTCGACCGACGCGCTCCACCCCCAGCCGGCGGATCGCGACGGGGACACGGGATTCGACGGCGCCGCCGTGACACTCCTGGGAGGACCCGATTTCAGCGTGGAGCTTGCCCTCGCCATGCAGGATGCACTCACCACGGGAGACGTGCGTGACCTGAGGACCGCGGCTTTTGCGAGCGCCTACGTTCGCACCGTCGAATTGGGGGCATCCTTCGTTTACCAGGAAGACAACATCTACCGCCCGGGCGTGCTCGGCTCCATTCCCGTCGGTCCCGTGCTCCTCGTCGGGGAGGCGGCGATCGAAGTCTTTGGCGAGCCGGGGGTCGCGGAGCCGCGGCCGATCATGAACGCCGCGGCGGAATACACCTATGCCACGGACCGATGGAACGCGATTCTGGTGGGTGAGTACATCTTCAACGGACTGGCCGACGACGCGCTCTTCCGCCCCGTTACGCCGCGCCTCACCGACAACGCCGGCGGGTTCGCCTTTGAATCGGTTCAGTACGCCTTTTTCGATGTGTCTCTGGTGTTTGGCTCCGACTGGTCAACATCGCACTCGGGTCTCGTGAACCTCGAGGACGGGAGCGCGCTCATTGGACACGAGGTGGCGCTCCTTGTGTTCGACGGCGTGGACCTCGGGTTGGGGTTCGCCTGGACCGGCGGCGCCGGCGATACCGAGTTCGGCGGCGAGGCGTATCCGTATCACCTGTACGGACGCGCCTGGGTCGAGGTCCATTTCTAGGAGGACGATCATGATCGAACTGACGGGCGTTACCAAGGACTACGCCTTGGGAAAAACGACGATTCACGCCCTGCGCGGCGTAGACCTCACGATCGAAACGGGGGAGTTCGTCACGGTGGCCGGGCCCTCCGGGTGCGGCAAGACCACCCTGCTCAATATCGTGGGGTGTATCGACAAGCCGACCGGCGGGGACGTGCTCTTCTCGGGAACGGACATCACTTCCCTTGTGGACCGCGACGAAGCGAAGCTCAGGCTGGAACGGATCGGCTTTGTCTTCCAGTCGTTCAACCTCATCCCCGTCCTCACGGTCCTCGAGAACATCGAGTTTCCCGCCGTCCTTGCCGGAACACCCCGAGCCGAGCGCCGGGAGTACATAGACTACCTCCTATGTGAAGTTGGACTGCGGGAGTACGGGCGTCACAAGCCGGACGAACTCTCAGGGGGGCAGCGCCAGCGCGTCTCGATCGCCCGAGCCCTGGTCAACCGACCGGACCTGGTGATCGCCGATGAACCCACCGCCAACCTGGACAGCGAAACGGGCAGGCGAATCCTGGACCTCATGAAACGCCTCAACACCGACGACGGCGTGACGTTCCTCTTCTCGACCCACGATCCGGAGGTCATGGAGTACGCCGGTCGCGTTATCCGCCTCCGGGACGGCCTGGTGGAGGCGGCGTGATGTTCTTTCGGATCGGCCTGGCGAACATCCGGCGCCACGGACGGCGGTCGGCGCTGATCCTGCTCGCCGTAGCGGTATCCGTGATCGTGATGGAGTTCATGGCGGGTCTCGTTGCCGGTATGCGGGCCGATTTCTTCACCAACCTTCTGAACGACAACGGGCACGTCCGGGTCCGTAGCGCCGCCGTTGCGGACGCACTCAACCCCTTCGCGCTCGACCTGTTGCTGGCCGATCCGGACTCCGTGATCGAGGCGGCGGAAGCCCACCCCGACGTGGCCGACGCCGAAAGCATCCTTACCTTCGGGGCGCTGGCGGTTGCGGGAGATAAGAACAGCCCGATGATCGGGTACGGCGTGGATCTCGACACCGGCTACTTCACCGACGTTCGGGATGGCCTGGTGGCCGGATCGTTCCTGAGGCGTCCCGGCGAGATCCTCGTCTCGGAATCGACGGCGACGCTCTTCGCGATCGGGCTCGGTGACCCGGTGGTTCTGTTGGTGGAGGATTCGACCGGCGCCCCATACTACCTGGAGTACACGATCAGCGGGCTGTTTCGGAGCAAGTCGGGACAATTCGACGACACGGCCTTTCTCGTTTCCATGAACGACGCCCGGGAACTGCTGTACGTCGAAAATTCCGTCCGGGAGGTACGCGTCCGCCTTCACGATCCAGCCACGGCGGACACCGTTGCGGCGCATCTTCGGTCCGCCCTGCACGCCGCGGGCGCGCCCGGCCGGCACGAAGTAGAGACGTGGGAACAGATCAACGGAAGCATGGTGATCGTGTTGGAGATGTTCGACGTCTTTATGTACATCATCAACGTCATCATCGTGATCGTTGCCGCCACTGTCATAACCAATGCGATCCTTATGAACGTCTTCGAGAAGATACGGGAGTTCGGAATGATGCGTGCGATCGGCCTCACCCGGCGCGGCCAGTTTCGCCTAATTATGGTGGAGGGCCTGTCGTACGGCGTCGTTGGAAGCGCCGTTGGTATCGTCTTCGGTATCGGCCTCGTCCTCTACTTCCAGTCGCACGGCATCAGTGTCGGGGAAGTCACCGAGAGTCTTGGTATGGGACGGGACATCACAACCGCATTCGTCCCAGGCGACGCGATCGTGAGCGCCCTCTTCGGTATGCTCGTGGCTGTGGCCGGATCGCTGTACGCGGGCTTGGTCGCTACGCGCATGGACCTGATCGACACGTTGCGGGAATCCGCCTAGGAGGGGCGTCGTGGAAACGTTGCGAGTAGCATTGAAAAACGTCTTTCGTACTCCCCGGCGAAGCGTTCTGAACATCCTGGCGCTCACGGTGGGTGTTTCCGTTCTGATCGTCTGTCTCGGATGGATCGGCGGGTATCACACGTACATCTACGAAACGCTGATCAAGATGGAAACGGGTCACGTCCAGGTGCTTCGGGCCGGATACTACGCCGAGAAGCGGCGGCTCCCCGTGGATATCGTCGTTCCCGACTATGCGACGGTGCTCGCCGCCGTAGAAGCGCTGCCCGATGTGGAGGCCGCCGCCGGACGAACGAGTTTTTCCGTCAAGGTGAGTGCCGGTGCCAAATCGGTGCGCCTCATCGGGACCGCCGTCGACGCAGAGAGGGAAGGGGCGGTGGGCATCCTGGACGATCAGATCGTTCGCGGCGTCTTTGTAGATCAGCGCCCCGGTGTGATGCTCGGGCGCCCACTGGCGGAAAAACTCGGCGTGGACGCGGGGGACACGCTGTTTCTTTCCGCCCTGGACCGCTACCAGGTGGAAAACCTGATCGACGCGGAAGTGGTGGGCATCTTCTCCTTCGGCTACCCCCTACTCGACGAGAACGTGGTCTACTGCGACCTGGCCACCGCGAATCGGCTGCTCTCACTGGATGACGAGGTGACGCGAATCGTGGTGCGATTGAAAGACGGGGACCGCCTCACCGCCGGGCTCGCGGCCGTGGCGGACGAAGTCGCCCGGTACGGCCGTACCGCCGGGGAGGGAGACGGGACGATTCTCGAAGCGCGCCCCTGGCACGACTTCGCGCGGGCCACCGTCTCAGCGGTCAAGGGCGACATCAACGGGTTTATCATTATGGTCGTAATCATAGGGATCCTTATCATCCTGGGGATTCTCAACTCCATGTCCATGACCGTCCACGAACGCACCCGCGAAATCGGAACGCTCCGGGCGATTGGAATGCGCCGGGGACAGCTCCTGTGGATGCTCGCCGTTGAAAGCGCCTGGCTCGCGGTTATCGCAATCGGTATCAGCTTGGTGGTAACGATGCCGGTAGCGCTCTACCTGGGGCGCACAGGGGTCGACATCGCGTCCCACATGCCCCCGGAGATCCCGATACCCTTTGGAGAGCGTTTTCACGCCGATTTTGCCCCCTGGCACTACTTCTTTTCGATCGGCGTCGGCCTTCTTACCGCCGTGGTAGGTGCGATCGTACCGGCCCGTCGCGCGATCGGAGTCGAGGTGGCCCAGGCGATGCGGGGCAAACGGTTCGGGTAGGTCCGGGGCGGTTCATGAACCGCGGTCGGCGATCACCACACCGACACGTGCACCCGTTCGTTTCGCCATTGGTTTACTCCTCGTGTACAGGATAGTGCGGTCGCGTTAGGATTGTATGGTAAGGAGGGACGAATAGATGACCGCAACTCCGGCCGCCTTCAAACCGCACCACATGAGTATCTCCGCTGCAGATGTGGCCGGGAACGGCGGGATCGGCCGCTACATTCTCCTCCCCGGTTCCGACGGCCGCGCCGCTTCGATCGCCGAACACTTCTCCGGGCGAACGGTGAAGGAGCATTCCCGGCGGCACAATTTCTACTCGGGAACGATCGACGGCGACGACGGGCCAATCGACGTGGCGGTGGTTGCCACGGGCATGGGGTGCCCGAGCGTCGACATCATCGTGAACGAACTCTACCGGCTCGGAGCACGCAGGCTCCTCCGCGTGGGTACCGCCGGTTCCCTGCAGCCCGGTCGCATCCCCATCGGGTCCATCGTTGTTGCCACTGCGGCGGTTCGCGACGAGGGCACCTCGCGTCACTACATACCGCGGGAGGTTCCGGTCGTCGCCGCACCCCACATGGTCTCCGCTGCGCTTTCCGCCTGCGGAGTCTGCGGCGTCGATCACGCGTTCAGCGGAATAGTCCATACAAAGGACTCTCTCTACGCGCGCGAAATGGGTGCCGGTCCCCGTCACGACGAGAACGAGCGTTTTATGGGACAGCTCCGGGCGAGCGGCGTCCTCGCCTCCGAGATGGAAGCGGCCATTCTCTTCACGCTCGGCCAGGTTTTTACGCAGGAACTGCGCGAGGCGGGCCACTCGGAGACGCTCGAAGCGGGAGCGCTCCTGGGGATTATCGGTGACGAAACCGCCTTCGGAAACGACGAGCAGATTGCCGCCACAACGGATGTCGCCGTGCGAGTCGCGCTGGAAACGGTCCGCCGTAGGGCCGCCGCCGAAAAGAACCGGTGATTGGAGTTGAAATATACCAGCCGCACCCGGAAGAAGAAAACGCCTATCTGCAGCCCAGCGTTTTCTTCTTCCGGAGGCGGGCATGAGGCGACCTTCGCCTTGCACGAGGCGGTGCACGCCACTATGATGCGATAGTGTT
This sequence comes from Spirochaetales bacterium, assembly GCA_028282545.1. Taxonomy (GTDB): domain Bacteria; phylum Spirochaetota; class Spirochaetia; order DSM-27196; family Alkalispirochaetaceae; genus JANQHT01. Next base: position 18,796 of record JANQHT010000023.1, on the reverse strand, counting down.
GGAGGCGTCATGAAGAACAAGAACCGGGTCTGGGGAGTCGCAGCGCTCCTGGTCCTCCTGTTGACGATCTCCGCCTGCAGTACCGTTCCCCCGGCACAACGGGAGGACCGGATTGTGCAACTGCTCGCGGAACTCGATACGGCTGAACCGGCGCGGCTGCTCGAGCTGTCGGCCACACCCTTCCTGCTTGACGGCGAGATCCTGGCGCGGGAGGCCGATGTCGGAACGATGTGGGCCAACCTTCGGGAAGCGGGGTTCCGATTTGACGACGCCTCGGTTGTCACCGTCGCCGCCGTGTCGGCGGACTCGTACGTGCGGGTCGAGGATACCCGGAACGTACGCGTTTACTTCGATCGCTATCTGCCGGAAGGCGCGGGGGTCGTCGAAATCACCACGGTTCACGGCTCGTTTCTCGTCCTGACCGGCGACAAAGTCGGGCGCATTCCGCGCATATTCGGTTTCGCCGGTCCCCGGTAAAGGTGGTGCCATGAACACTCGGCAACTACGACTGTCCGCGGCGGCGGTGCTCATTTTGGCAGCGTTCACCGTCCAACTCTCCGCACAAGATGCAAGCGTTTCCTACCTCGAAGGGGAGCCCGAGCTACGTCGCTCCGACGGTTCGATGGAATGGCTGGACTACGGGGGATTCGCCTCGCCGGGGGAATCGATCATCACCGGTTCCTTCGACTACGTGGAACTCTCCCAGGGCGACGAGGCGACGATACGTATCCAGTCCGACACGATCTACACCGTTCGCGAAGTGAACCGGGACGGTCGGAGGGAGACCGTTCTCTCTACCGCGGCGGGTTCGGTGTCGTTCCGGTTCAACCGCCTCTCCGGGCGTGAGCCGCGGATCGGTACGGAAACGGCCGTTGCGGGCGTACGGGGCACGGAGGTGACCGTCTATTCCGGACCCGACGGCAGTTCGCTCTTCCTGGTGGAAAGCGGCCTGGTCGAGGTGAGTTCCGGCGGCGAATCGGTGGAACTCGCGGAAAACGAGGGCGTCGAAGTCCCCGTTGGCCGGGCGCCGGGTGAGAAGTTCAGTATCATCGGCCGGGAGATCGATTTTTCGTCCTGGAGCGCCGGAAGGATCGACGATTTCTTATCGGACCCGGTTGCCGCCCTGGACCGGATCGAGATCCAGCTGCAGAGTTTCAGCCGCGACGCGGACGAGTGGTATGAACGCGCAGAAGCCGCCGAAGCCGTATCTGATGCGGCGCGGGAGGAACTGGGCAAGATCGAGGGTGCCGAGGAACAGGCCAAATATCGAGAAGAGACGTGGCTGCCGTTGGTTGAACAGACTTCGGCTGCGGTCCTCAACTACCGCTACAACGCACTCTCGGCGCTCTCCCTGCGCCGGTACTCGCTTTCTTCGCTCTACATGGAGATGAAGAGTCGCAACATACTCGATCCGGCACCCGAGTACGGAGAGTTTGTTGCCCGCTACAACGAGTTGCGGGAAAAGTTCGGCGGTATGTTTGACGAATATCTCGAAGATACGGACCTCTAATGGAGAAACGAATGAACAGGAAAACGATTGTAAGAGTAGCAGCCTTTGTTCTGGTGACGGCCCTCGTCGCGCTTCTGACCGGCTGTTCCGGCGTGGAAACATCTCCCACGGATCGGATCAACGCTTTTGTTAGAGCGGTCAGTGCGCAAAACTGGACCGGAATTCGCGACCTGTGTGATTCAAGCGCCACGCGCTATAACACCGCGAACACCGAAAACTACTGGGACGACTATTTCACTCCCGGTAACACCTACACCGCGAGCGGAATCAGCGAGTCCGGAAGCAGCGCGACGGCGACGATTACCGGTTCACCGGAGTACACGAGCGGCGCAACGTTCACCTTCACCTTTACTGAGGAGGAGGGCGGTCTCTTCGAAGGTTCGACCTACTTCATCCGGACAATCCGCACCGGGTCGACAACGGTTTTCGAATAGAAGCGCGCGGAACGACGGAGGGCGCGCGGGATTCTCCGGCGCCTCACTCCACCCGACGGTACTCCACCGTCGGGGCGTACTGCCACTGGCTCGCCTCCGGATCGGCCCGGAGGAGTGTAACGAACACCTCTGTACGGGCGGGAATCTCGAGACGAATCGGCTGGGGCGAGTCGATCGTCATTCCCTGGAGCGCGAATCGAATGGTCGTGTCCAGGGCGTAGGGGAAGCCGTTTCCCACAAAGACCGCGAAGGTGAGATCGTTCTGCTCCGCCCGGAATTCGATGCGTCGGCTCTCCCCGACCGGGGCGCTGTGGCCCGCGAAGTCTTCCAGCCGAAGATCGGACCCAAAGACCACTTCAAAGGGCGGTTTGCCCGGGTGGACGGCGTAGAAGACGTCGCCTTCCGCCGGGGACACAGCCTCTCCGGCGGGGCCGCGAAAGCGTACGGGTATTGAACGCATGCCCCCCTCGCGGCGCGGTATCCGGACGTCGAAGTGCAGGTGGGGGCCGCTGGCGAGACCGGTACTTCCGCTGTAGCCGATCAGGTCCCCCGCTTCAACCCGATCGCCTACGTTGACGAGCGCTCCGCCGTATTGCAGGTGAACGTAGTTACCGAACGATCCGTCGTCGTGGGCGATCATGATCACATTCCCGTAGGGCGCGTACCGGGCGGTCGGCCCGCCGACCCGTGAATCCTCCTTCACACGAACAACCAGCCCTTCCCGTGCGGCGTGAACCGCCGCTCCTTCGTCCAGGTCAAAATCGAGCGCGTACTGGTTCTCGCCGAAGTGCGAAAAATCGCCGTTGTGGCCCTGGGTAACGCGGTGCTTCTCACCGTGACCGTACGGGAAGAGGTAGAGATAGTCGTCCTGGTGCGCGGCCGTGCTCGGATCGCCCATCCCCACGGTGTACGAGTAGCGATACGACCGGCTCCCGGTGGAACGGACGGGTGATAGCGAAAAGAGGTCCAGCCGATCCTCACCGGCCGGCACCGCCACCGAGAGGGGAAGGTCCACATCGGCGCGGACGTTTACCGCGTCTTCGATCGTAACGGTGATCCAGGCGGGAACGATACCGCCGTTCTCCGCCAGGAAGAGGACGCGTCCGTCCGGTTGCTCCTCGGTGTAGACGCTCGCCTCCGCCGGATACGACTGGGCGAACGCGCTCGCCAGGGCGATTATTCCGCCGGCGATAACGGCCGCCAACGAGCGCTTCCATCCTGTGCCTACGAGTGACCGCGGGGGCAACGTAACCATCTCTACAACATACTCCCGCCGCCGGGGCCCGTCCAACGGACGGTCCATACGACAGCCTGAACTGCTTTGTGTTTGGCTAGAGACGATTTTGTCGAAGGGCTCGTCGCCCTCCGTCCGAACTGAGAATTGCGGTCCACACGAGCGTCCCCGCGGGTACGTCATCCGCCGTCACTTCAAACTCCTCGATATCGCGGAACCCGTGACGAAAGAGTGCCACCCCAATTTCCTCCTCGTCGAAGGCGCGCTGATGGTGCGTTTCAAAGGAGCCGTCGGGAAAGAGGAAACGCGTCGTCGCGATTGACGAGAGGCGATCGAAGGTGGTCGTCTGTCGGACACTACCCGTCCGCGTCGCGGTCCATTGGGCGTCCTTGTTGATCGTTTCGAAGTAGGCCGGGGTCGCGAAATCAAAGGCGAACGTTCCCCCCGGGGTGGTGTGGCCGGCGACCCGGGCCGTAAAACGATATAGCGCACCGTCATCGGTCAGGTAGTTCACCGCGTCGTGGGTGCACGTCACCAGTTCGAACCGGTGATCCAGAGCAACGGTACGCATGTCCGCGTGGACGATCTCCGCCGTCGGAACGCGGCGGGTCGCGCGGGCGCACATATCGGGAGAAAGATCTACGCCCACGAGTCGCGAAGCCGGCAGCGCTTTCGCGATGTGTGTCAGCAGTTCTCCCGTACCGCATCCCAGGTCCAGGACGCTCGCCGGGCGGTAGGTGCGCCCGATCCTTAGGATGTCGACATAGTTGCGGCAAAAGGCGTTCCAGGCGTCATCGTAGTACGCGGAGAGAACGCGGTAGGGTGGGAACTCCATCGTTCGACTATGCCCGGAGCGGCCGTTCCTGTACACTGGAGCGCGAACCATGGCCCACGAAATCGTTCCTGCCGCAGAGGAGATTCTCGACCGGGAATTCTCCGTCCTCGACCACGGGTTTGTACGGCTCGTCGACTACATGGGCGGCGACGCGCGTATCGTCCAGGCTGCCCGCGTTTCCTACGGAGAGGGAACGCGTACCTACCGGGAAGATCGGGGCTTGATCAACTACCTGCTCCGGAACGAGCATACGTCGCCCTTTGAACAGGTGGTGCTCACCTTTCACGCGAAGATGCCGATCTTCGTGGCGCGCCAGTGGGTGCGTCACCGGACGGCCCGTCTCAACGAGATATCGGGCCGCTACAGCGTGCTCAAAGCCGAGTTCTACGTGCCCCAGGGTGACCACGTCTCTCCCCAGAGCGACAACAACAAGCAGGGTCGGTCCGCCGATCCGTTCCCCGCGGACGTGCGTGAACGGATTATCACCTCCCTGCGGGAGGGCCAGGCGCGAGCCCACGGCGAGTACGACGCGTTGCTCGCAGGCGGCGTAGCGCGGGAACTGGCCCGTATCAATCTCCCCCTTTCGACCTATACCGAATGGTACTGGCAGATCGATCTGCACAACCTCTTCCATTTCCTGCACCTTCGCATGGATATCCACGCCCAGTACGAGATCCGCGTCTACGCGGAAACGATGTTCGAGATCGCCCGCGCCGTTGCCCCCGTTGCGTGCGAGGCCTTTGCGGAACATCGCCTCGGAAGCGTGCGCTTTTCCCAGCGCGAGTTCGCTCTGCTGCAGAGAGCGCTCGACCGGGGCGTCTCGACCGACGAAGAGTTGGAAGCTCTCGCGCTTGATGCTGAGTTCACCAAGCGCGAGGCGCGGCGGTTTGTTGAGAAGGTCCGTACCGGGAAGATGGGATAGCCGCTACACGACCAGCCCGATCAGGACCAGCGAGCCTATGGCCCCGCTCAGGGCGTTGACGGCGTCATTGGTGACAACGTGAAAGCCGCGGACGAGCCGGTTGGGGAGTCCTTGCGCGTTCCGCGGCCGTTCCGTGTGGCGCCTCCGGATTGAGTCCCAGTACTGCGCCTGGATTGTCGCGCCGAGCACGCTGTCCACGACGCTTCCGAGGAAACCGCCGCCGGCGACCGCGGCGACCAGGGCTGCTATTTCGACGCCGTTCCATCCCGTGGTTATCCAATAACCGGCTGCGAAACAGAGCGCGATGAACAGCGCCCCACCGGCGGAGGCGAGCAGCCCCAACGCGCTGATTCCGCCGCTCGTCCCGCGGGATACCCGTTTCCCGGTGAGGATGTTGACCGGTTCGCGGCTGCTCAGAACGCCCACTTCGCTCGCCCAGGTGTCGGCATTTGCCGCGGCCAGGGCGATCGCGAAACCGAGCATGAAGATGGGGCGGCCCGACAACGCGTGGAGCACCGCCATGAGAGTTGCAAAACCGCCGTTGGCAAGTACCTGAATCGCGTCCCGCCGTTCACCCTTGGTGTGCAGCGATCGTGCATCGCGTTTTCTTTGCTTCCCGACTCTCCCGAGCGCGGTGGAACTGGCGAAGAACGCCATGAGAAGCGCCCAGTAGAAGACTCCCCCTGCAACGTAGATGAGGAACCCCACTACCACGGCCGCCGCCGCGCCGTCGGCGGCGATGGACCGCCGCAGGTACGCCACGGAGGCGGCGCTTAGGTTGAGTCCCAGGGCCCAGGCGGCGCGGACGATCCACTCCGACGGAAGCGGGAGCACCAGCGCCACGACGGTAAACGCCACCAGGGGCACCGTGATGTTGTCCAGTCCCCGGGGCGTGGCGAGTTCCGCCAGGGCGGCGGTGGCTGCTACCAGCAGGCCGATGGCGACGATCGTGGTGGGGGCCCGGTTCCAGGTGGCCGGGTCTATAACGCCGGTAGTTACCGGAACGTAGCCTGCGATCCGTTCCGCGACGATACGCGCCACCGCGTCCAGACGCCCCAGGGCGTTGACGACGGCCGTATCAGTAGGACGCGCGATCCACGTTTGTTCCGCCGCGGCCATGAACCACGTAACCATCCGTCGCCACAACCCGAAACCGACCCCGACCGTCCCGGTGGTGGCCGCCAGCGGGCCGGTGTAGAGCCACACGAGGATCGTTGCGACGCTCCCGGCGGCGATCATCATCGCCGCGCTCCCGGCGACGCTCTTTTCTCCGCCGGCAACGGGAAAGCGCAGCGCCCCGTCCCGCGACCCAATTGACTCGCCGATCAACGACGCCATTCCGTCGCCCCACCCAAGCACGAGAATCGCCAGGAGGCCGTACCATTTCGGGAACGGACCGGCCCAGGTGAGGATTACTATGATCGTCAGGGCGATGGGGAAGTAGATCGTGCCCAGATTCTTCTCCGGAATCTCATGTTCCATCGCCTTGAAGACGTGTCGCTTGTACGAAATGTAGTTGATGGCGATGAAACTCACCGGTCCAATAAGCGCCAGAGCAAGGGAGTCCATGAAGTACATGGCGAAGAACCACCAGTGCGCGACGCCGATATGGACGATCTTTCGTGTCACCGAAGGCGAGATAGCGCGCCTGACGAGAAGAAGTTGCGACACCCCGATAATGGCAAAAATGAAGATATACGAGGCAAAAAGGGCGACGATACCGGTCACGAGGGTGAATATACGGGAAAGCCTTGCAAATGGGTAGGTTCACCGATAGGTTCATCCATAATGAACACGGACCTGCAAAAACGCCTTGCCGTCCTGATCGATGCGGACAATTCCCAGCCGTCGATCATGGAGGGGCTCCTTGAGGAGGTGGCCAACTACGGTATCGCGAGCATCAAGCGGATTTACGGCGACTGGAGCAGCGACAACATGCGCGGCTGGAAGTCGATCTTGCTGGACTATTCGCTCCAGCCCATGCAGCAGTACCCGTACACCAAGGGCAAGAACGCCAGCGACATGGCCATGATCATCGACGCCATGGACATTCTGTACAGCGAGAAGATGGACGGCTTTTGTCTCGTTTCCAGCGATAGCGATTTCACTCCCCTGGCGCAGCGCATCCGCCAGGAGGGATTTACCGTGTACGGCTTTGGCGAACAGAAAACGCCCAAGGCCTTTGTACGCGCCTGCGACCGGTTTATCTACACCGAGGTTCTCCGGAAGGGGAGCAAGGAGGAGACGCGGAGCGAGGCGCCGGCGGAACGACGGAAATCGATCTCCACCAAGGATCTCAAGCAGGACACGCATCTGGTTACGCTCGTTCGAAACGCCGTGGAAGACTCCGCCGATGACACCGGGTGGGCCTCACTCGGTGTGGTCGGACAGAACATGTCGAACCGCGCCGCGGATTTTGATCCTCGTAACTACGGCTACAAGAAACTGGGCGAACTCATCCGCGCCATGCAGCTCTTCGAGGTCGACGAGCGCGGGATGGAAAATAGCCCCGCCCACAACATCTACATCCGGGACAAACGCAAGCGGAGCCGGTAGACTATCGTCGTGAAGTTAGGAGACTGGGTCGTCGTCGCAGCGGCGATCGCGGTGAGCGTCGCCTTCACCTCCGCTGCGGCGGATCGTGCCCAACAGGGCGGCTTTGTCGAGATCACCGCCGCCGACGAGACACTACTCTATCCGCTGTCGGAGGATCGTCAGGTCACCGTTGACGGTCCCCTCGGCGAAACTCATATCGAAATCCGTAACGGTCGCGCCTACGTCCACGATTCCCCGTGCCGCGACAAGATCTGCATTACCACGGGATGGCTCGAATCGGCCGGTGACTGGAGCGCATGCCTGCCGAACCGCGTGTTCGTGAGTATCCGGGGCGGAGAAACGGCGGAGGGCGCACCGGACGCCGTCGCCCGATAGGGATCGGCCCCCCGCGGCCTAAACAAATAGCGTGCCTAATCAGATAGCGTGTAGTTCGCGTCGGTCAGTTCGAAGTCGGTTCCGATTCCCGAGGTAAGAAAGACACGACCCTCGGTATCCACGAAGATCGCCTCAACACCGGGGCGCGCCTCAATCAGTTCCGTGGCCCGGCCGAGACCCAGGACAAAACAGGCGGTTGAGAGCGCATCGGCGTCGATGGAGCGCTCCGCAACGATTGTCACCTGTTCCAGGCCCGCCGCGGCAGGGAAACCCGTCTGTGAGTCGAGTATGTGGTGGTATCGAACCTCGTCCTGGACAAAGAAGCGCTCGTATGGACCGCTCGTCACGACGGTAGCGTCCCGTATTGACAGGATGCCCAGGTACGCGGCGCGTTCCGCGTCGGGGCGCTGGATACCGACGCGCCAGGCGCTGCCGTCCGGCTTTTCCCCGATGACCAGGATGTTGCCCCCGAAGTCGAGCAGCGCCGAGGTGACGCCGCCGTCGCGCAGGATCGCCGCCGCTTCATCGGCGGCATACCCCTTGGCGATTCCCCCCACGTCCAACCCCATCCCTTCCTCGGGCAGGTAGAGCGACCCGGCGTCTCCGTCCACTACGACCGCAGAGTAGTCTACGAGGGGCAGTGTAGCTTCGATCTCCAGCTCCGAAGGCACCCGTTCGTCGTCGGTACCGATACCCCAGAGGGAAACGAGCGGTTCCACGGCCACGTTGAAGGCGCCGCCGGTCGCTTCGGAATAGGCGAGGGCGGCCTTCACCACCTCCAGTGTCTCCTCCGACACCGGTATCGGTTCCTGCCCGGCGGCGCGGTTGACGCGGAGCAGCTCCGTCTCCTCGTAGTCGGCGGTACTGACGCTCATCTTCCTCTCGACCTCCGCCACGCGATCCATGGCGGCATCGAGCAGCGGCCGCTCGGTTGTCCCGCCGTGAACGGCTATTCGTACGTAGGTACCGAGAAGCAGATCGTCGACCACGACCGGTTCGGTGGTACGGGCACAACCGGCGAGGACGAGTACAAAAAGCGTGCCTGCGGCGAGGGTACGCACAAGAAGGCGATGCACCGGGAGCGTCCGACGCTCCCACGAGATGTATCGATTCACCGCGGATCCGCTACTTGCGCGTCATATTGAAGACACCGTCCCAGTTTTTCGGGGGTGGGTTCCTCATGAACTTGCTGCACCGGTCGCGGTACGTGACCGTGGGCCCATCGTCGGGGAAATCGCTACGCAGGCGCTTGAGTACCGACATAGCCTCGCTGAACTCCTGGTTCTCGAAGAGCTCCCGTGCGTTGTCGAACTCCTCGGCGAGCTGCTTGCTTGCCTCCGGGGCCAGTTCCGACTCATCCATGACCTCGTAGAGGCGGATCGGCTCACTCACGCCCACCACGCGGACGCGGTCGAGTTTGCGGCCCAGGAACGCGTCTCCCGTTTTCTCGAAGGCCATCTCGCTCGCCAGGATCCACGTGCCGTACTGCTTGTTGACACCTTCGAGGCGTGCCGCGAGGTTCACCGAGTGCCCCATGATCGTGTAGTCCATGCGGTTCTGGGTACCCATGTTGCCGACGATCATGTCACCCGTATTGATGCCGATTCGCGTATTGAGCGGCCCCGGGGAGAGCTGGTTTTCCAGGAAGTGATCGTTCAGGTAATTCTCGATCTTCTTCATCCGGATCGCCGAACGGCACGCCCGGGCGGCGTGATCCTTGAACTCGATGGGCGCACCGAAGAAACTGATGATCGCGTCCCCCTCGTACTTGTCGATCGTTCCCTGCGCCTGCAGAACGATGTCGCTCATCTCGGAGAGGTAGCGGTTGAGGAGGCGAACCAGGTCCTGCGGATCCAGCGCCTCGGAGATCGTGGAGAAGCCCTTCACGTCGGTGAACATCGCGGTGAGCATCTTTTTCTCGCCGCCCAGCTCGAGTTTCGACGGGTCATCCATGATCTGGCTGATAACGTCGGCAGAGAGGTAGTGGTTGAAGGCGTTCCGGATGTACGCCTTTTCCTTTCCGACCTCGATGTACTTGACGACGGCCTGTGCCACCGCCGCCACGAGCAGCGTCGCCACCGGCGCGACGATGGGCAGATAGAGGCGGGCAAAGACAAAGAGCGCCATGCTCGTACCCACCACGATGACGATTCCCACGGCACCGATTATGAGTACGGTGGTGGGCTCCCGCTTCCAGGAGAGGAGAACAAACAACGCGGTCAGCACCAGTGCGGCCGCGATAGCGATCCAGACGGGAATGTCGTCCAGGAAGAGGCGTTGCAGGATCGTATTCACAATGGCGAGGTGGGTACCGGTGTTGGGGTACTCCTTGTTGAAGGGGTTGACCCCGATATCGGTGGTGGACGTTCCGGTGTACCCGATGATGACAAAGGAATCACCGAGCTCCTTGAAGAGCACCTCCCGACTCTCGATCAATGCGTCGTAGACGTCACGGGTGCTCTGGAAGACGGGACCCAGGTCACTCTGGAGCTCCCTCAGAAAGGCGGCCATATCATCGGACAGGTTCGGGTCTTCCAGGGCGAAGGCTATCTCGTCCTGGAGCGCATCCTCCGCACCGCCGTTTATGAACGCCCCGGCCTCGGTTAGGAAGTACTCCCGGACCTCCCTGATCTCGTCGATGGCGGTCGGGTCACCTTGGTGGAGCGCGGCGTCCTTAAGCTGATCTATATAGAGAGCCGCCTGCATGAAGTCTCGATCGCCCTCGTGATAGGCGGTGTAGTTCGAATCCTCCATCAGCGAGAGGTTGTACACTAGGTCCTCGTAGAGCTGGTCGTGGTCAACCAGGCGGTAGTACGAAATATGCCGGAAGCTCTCTTCGAACGTCTTTTTGGGCCAGTTGATGAGCATCGTCCCGTCTTCCGCCAGGGGGATGCGAATCGTCTGGGCCGCCTCTGCGCCGGGAAGAATCGCTCCCTCCAGGGTGATCGCGTCCCGGGTGGCAATGACGTCGGGGTTCTGGAGCCAGTCCAAGAGCGGTGCAAAGACGAGCTGGCCGTAATAGGCGCCGCTGTACTCTCGAATCAGCTGGATGCGGCGGCGCACACCGTCGTTATCGACAACCACGTTGGGAAACCCTGCTCCCCTGCCGCCCTGGAGGACGGGCAGGATCGCGGGACGAAGACCGGCGTGACTGGTGATATGGTTGCCCGGGCGGGCGTCGATGTTCCGGATTGACCGCTGTGCGGCGGCGAAATCGAGCCGTCCCTGGTCCATCTCCGGGTCGGGTTCCTCCAAGAGGTTGATCGTGAAATACGCGGCGTCGTTCGCCGCGGCACCGTTCGCCAGGAGAAGATCGTTGTTTTTCACGACCTCGTTCACACGCCCCAGGAGCTCGTCCTGAGCTTCGAAGGACATTCCTTCCAGGTCCGGAAGAAACTCCATGGCATCATCGATCGAGAGTTGGCCCGCGGCAACCGCGCCGAACAGATCGGTCATGCCGGCGTTGATTTGGGCGAACTCCTGCTGGAAGGCCAGCGGGAGTTCCGCCTCGAGAAACTCGGCGTTCACCGCGAGCGGACTCTGTTCCGTGTACTCGATGTCGAAGACGGTCATGAGTGCGCCGAATTCGCGTATCTGCAACAGGCCCCGCGCCATGACCTCCCGCGACCACGGCCAGACGCCGATCTTGTTTATTGCCAGGTCGTCCACGTCCAGGAAGAGTAGATCCTCCCTCTCCGGTACCGAGGATTTTACGTGGAGCCACGCGTCGTATATTCGGTGTTCAAAGGGCTCAAACAGGTCAAAATATTCAAGCGCGGAGAAGGCGAATAGAAGAATCACCGGGAGAACGATGATGATGAATTTTTTGCCCTTCATGTAATCTCCTCTTGAAGGCACTTTCCAAACAATGGTGACAAAAATTATAGTGAAACGAGGGAATCTTTGCAGGAGACACGTATGAAAGCAAAAACGATCATTCTTTGCGCCGCGATGCTGTTCCTCCTTGGGGGGATGGCGGTCGGCCAGTCAAACGAGCGGATCGATGAGCTGCTCCGGCAGGGAGTAGCGGAAGCGGGCCACGGCGCGTACCTCGTTCTGACCGCGGCGGGAGCCGTACCGGAGAGCGCCGATCCAGGTGAGGCGCTTGCGGCGGCGCAGGAAGCGGGGCTCCTTCCCGGTCGTATGGAACGGACCGATCTGCTCTCTTTCGGTCAGTTTGCGTATCTCCTGACTGAATCGTTCGGCGTTCCCGGCGGCGTAATGTACCGTGTCCTACCGGGACCGCGGTACGCGGCGCGCGAGGTCGTCTACCAGGGATGGTCGCGAAAACGGAGGGCGCCGTCTGATCCGATCGCCGGTGAATCCCTGGTCAGGATCGTGAGTGTGTACCTCAATGAGACGGGAGGTGCCCAATGAACCGCACGGCACGAGTCGCGGCGATAGCCGCAGTGTTCCTGTTGCTGTTGACGACGGCCGTTTCGGCTCTGGACTGGGGTGGCAGTCTCACCAACTCGACAACGATTCAGTCCGTACCGGAGGGCTCCGACGACCGGACGTTTGTGCAATCCAATCGGCTCACCGGCTACGTCTCCGGGGGGCTCTTTCGCAGCGTCTACCTGATCCAGGCGGCCGTCCAGCTTGCCGACGATCCGGTCATAGCTGCAGACATCGAGAAGGCGTATCTCTCGAAAACGGTCAACCTCGAAGAGGGGAAGCTGTTGTCGTACCGACGTCGGATCGGCCGCTTTCTGCTGAGTGATCCCACCGGCGAGGTTATGAGCCAGGTCATTGACGGCGTCGCCTTCGGGTTCGGCCGTCAAAACAGCGAAGTTCGCATCGCCGCCGGCTACACCGGCCTGGTGAGCAAGGACTTCGCGAACCTTTCCATGAGCAAGCTCGACGGTGTGGACGATGCCGACGACGGCGAGATGTACGCCCCGGGCCGCTTCCTTGGACAACTGGTCTACTCGCGCCCCGACGTGATCCTGGGGCAGAACCTCACGCTCGCCGTGGTGGTCCAGGAGGACCTGCGCGATCCCGACCAAGCCGTCGAGGACGGCACAACCGTGCTCGATGCCGGTGCCAATGCCGGCGGTCTTCTCGATACGCAGTACGGGATCGTTGTCTTGGACGGACCCCTTCCGCTCCCCAACTTCTTTTATACGGCGGCGCTTGTCATCAACCGCGGCCGTATGCTTAGCGTCATTGACGTCGTGGAGTTCGGTTCGACCTACCAGTACGAGCCGATCAGCGCGCACCTGGTCAAACTCAACGCCCAGTACTACATGCCCTGGCTCTTCTCGTCACGGCTCTCCGGCGGCGTGACGCTCTCCAGTGGCGACACCGATTTCTCCGGTTTCGTGGAAGGGAACACCAACGGCGATGCGAACCAGTTTATCCCCGTCAACCCCGGGAGTACCGGCGCCGTGTTTGGCCTGCAAGCTGGAAACAGCACGATCACCGAGATATCTTTTGCATCGCAGCCCTTTGTAGGGAATCCGATCCCCCTCCTGGACAAGTTCCAGGGTGTCGTTTCGATGTACCAGTTCTATCGGAGCGCCGGAGAGGGGCCCGTTTCGTCGAGCGAAGTTGATGCAGCGACGAGCGGTTCGTACCTCGGAACGGAGGTCGATTTCTCGGCCCGGTTCCGCCCGTTCAGCGACCTGGGGCTCGGGGTGAGCGGCGGCTTGCTGATGAAAAATGAGGATGTGTTGCCGGCAGGCGTGGAGGCGAGTGACTTTGTGCTTCGATTGAGCGCCTCGTTGAGTTTTTAGCGTTTGATCCTTAGGGAGGATGAAATGAAACGAATAGCAATCCTGCTTGCCCTTGCGCTGTTGCTTGTATTTCCGGTGGTTGCCCAGATGCGAGCGGAGTTCACCGCCGTCGACGGCAAGGTGGAGTACCGCAACGCCGGGGGAAGCTGGCAGACCGCGTCGGTGGGCGTCACGGTGAACGAGAACACAACGATCTCCACCGGTTTCGGTGCCGGTGCAACGCTCGCCATGGGCGAGTCGACCGTTGAAGTCCAGCAGTTGACCCGCATGGTTTTTGAAGAGCTTGCCGAGAACCAGAGTGAAACCACCACGCGCCTGGCGCTCAACGTGGGGCGCATCAACGCCGAGGTCCGTTCGACCGCGGGACGTTCCAGCGACTTCCGCGTACGGAGCCCCCTCTCAACGGCTGCCGTTCGTGGAACGAGTTTCTCCTTTGATGGGGAAACGATCACCGTCAGCGAGGGCACGGTTGCTTTTATTAACCGACTCAACCAGGCGCGAAACGTCGGCGCCGGGCAGTCGAGTGTGACGACCGGAGACGACGTGCCGAAGAAACCGTCTGACGTCGCTCAAGATGACAGTACCACCTCGATCGCCCCGATCGGGTCGGGAAGCGAGGATGAGTCTGAAGGCGGCGGAGGTACGGAAGGCGAAGTCCCGTCCGGCCCTCGATCGACCCGTGGTACCGTCACGGTGACGGTTCAGTAGGGAGGCTGACATGAAACGAACGATACAGGTAGCGGCGCTGATTGCGGCGGTTCTTTTTGTCGCGTCCTGCGCCTGGAGCCCTGAAGACGATACCGGGTCGGTGACGCTGGCCTTCTCATTGCCGGCGGCGAGCGTCTCCGGCAGCGCCACCGTTGGCACTGATTTGACCAAAGTGGACGATGCCGACACCGCACGAGTGTCACTGTTCTATGCCGGGGTGGAACTACCGATCGGCCCGGATGGGCAGGGATTCGCGGACGTTGGCGACGTAAGAGGCGGAATGCGCGAGTTCAAGATTGACAATCTGCCGGAAGGTGACGCCTACCGGATTTCGGTTGTTCTCGCGTCGACGGATGATCAGGGAACGTCGGATGACCCGGACGACGACGTATTGCTACCCGTTGCGTACGGTTTTAGTAACGTATTCACTATTACCGGTGGTCGTGAAACTGCTGTTTCCGTCCGGACGTTCCAGTTGGATACGGTTGCGACGGTTACCTATTTTGATGACCTCGTGGGTAAAGATGTGGTTGGCGCCGTATGGACAAATGAGACGGATCTCGTCGCAGCGACAGCCTCGACACTCTATAGCTTTAGCTCCGGTGGTAGTCTGTCGGGGTCGGTAGCCGCGCCTACCGACACGGAGTTTCACAGCATCAGTAAAGGGAAAAATCCCAGCGGCACTACGATTCCCTTTGTGAATACGTCCAGGGGGATCCTGCCCGTCAATAGTTCCGGGCCTTACACGAGTTTTCTCCAATCCATGGGTGGTCTTGCGAACGGGAGCGATCCATTCGTCACCGGATCCGGTGCGTTTAGGATCGAAGGCGGCACGATCGTCTATTTCTATCAGCGCAAGGGCGGCCTTGGCGGTACCGCGACCAGTTCTCCCGCGAACAGCGACTGGGTCGATGCCGGCGACGCGGTGGCAGAGCTTGTTGACGAAAACGAGAGTCCTGTCTTTGCCCAGGCTACGAGTGGGTCGGACGTAGCGTACCTGTCCACCGTGTTGGGCACTTTTCAGTTGACCGAACGGCTCTTTACCGGTACCGACGGCATAGAACCGGCTGACCTGCTCGATCCCGACAACAGTACGTCGGGACTCACCTTCTTCGGCGTGGCGTATCCAAACAGCAGTCGTCCTGTCAAGATCCGTCACCTCGCCCTAGCGGACTCCGGTGCGGGCGAACAACTGATTGTTGGTTCTCCCCGCGGTGCATTCGCGATTGGCGTCGGGGCGGGAGCGCTCGGTGACCTTCAGAATAACGGACTCGTTAAATCTACATACGTGACGACGCTGCAGGCCGCACTCGACCGGGAAGTGGTGGACCTCACGTCAATCGACGTTGGTGGCAAGGAAATTGTCGTGATTGTCACCAAGGAACGGCTTATCGTTGTTGATCTGGCGCGCCCCGATTCTTCTCTCTTGAACGTACCGACGCGAGCGTTTGTGCTGGGCAATCCCAAGTCGATTCAGGCGTATGCGCAAGGCGGAGCACTCAATCTTCTTGTGGCCGGCAACAAAGGTCTGACCAGGGTGAAGGTGGAGGCCGGCGATCTCTGAAGACTCGTAGAGCCCGCTACCGTCGAAATCAGTTCGGATAGATATAAGTGCGGCCACCCTTCGGGGTGGCCGCCTTTTGTTCGTGACAAATAACCTCAGAACTGCAGTCGCACACCCACCACAGCACCGGGTGCGCGCGTGGAGAGGGCGTAATTGCCGTGAACGAACAGATTGAGAATGAGGAGCTTGATATCGACGCCGGTGCTGACGACCACGTTCACGTCCTTCAGTTCTTGTTCGCTGAACGGTTGAACGGCAGGTTCAATCGGATTTTGCGCCGTTCCATCGATTTCCAAGGTGCCGCTGAAGTTGTTTATTCCCGCCTCGTACGACGAACTCTGGTAGTAGGCTGAAGCGCCAACAAAGGGGTAGAAAACACCCAGGAAACGAGTAGACGCCCGAACGTCAGTTCCAAACGAGTGAACGCGGTTGAAGAATTTTGCCTCTCCGTTCAGCTTGAGATACGTTTTGGTGTTCTCGTCGACAGTTAACGGTTCTATCTCGCCAAGGTCATACCCGAAGTCAAGGTTGCTGTACGTGTAGCCGACGCCGGCGGACACGGCGGGCAGCAAACCCCGTTCCCGCGACACCAGGACTCTTCTCAGGCGTACACCGATTGTGGTCAGTTCCGCGGTAATTGGCTCATCTGAAACAACTGAGTCCATAATACTCTGCGGAATGGAGGCGAATTGGACGTTTGCTTCCCAGCCGCCGAAGAGGCCGAGACCGAAGGTGCCGCGGACGCTCGGGAACGGTCCAAAGTCTGCTGGGAGAAACGGATCAAAATCAGGCACATTGTCTCTCGCGTCGTTCAGTTGGTCGGTGACCTGTTCGAACAACTGGGGATTCACGAAAATATCTTCATCGTCAAGAAAGGTGAGCACGTTGCCCGGCGTGGTGATCCCCCCCGAAACGGAGAAGTACATATGAGGGAACCTTCCCAACTCCGCAGCGCCCAATTCGTGGTTGAGGACCGACGCCGTCTGGAGACCCGGCATGATATCTTTCCCGAGTTCCGAAAAGAGTGTCTCCATGTCCGTAGCAATCTCGGTGACTGGACCGATTGCAAAGACCGCGACCGCGCAGAGCAAAATAGCCAGGACAAACGCCGTTTTTTTCATGTGTACCCCCAAGGCTCCATATAGATTACCGGACAACTCTGATTATATCCAGACAATCACCGGAGGAACGTGGCAACTTCCCGGGCGGCGGCGGCGATCGACTCGCACGCTGTTTGGTGTGGCGGCAGGTGGCGGCAGGCGATCCCGAGGTCCTGCGCGATCCGTTCCTCCACGAGGGCCGGATCCGGGGAGAGATTGATCACCAGGCGCATTCTCGAAAGGTAGTCCAGCACCTCCCGGCGTAGCGGTGTCCTGTTTGTCAGCATGACCGATGCGTCCGCACCCCGGTGGATCAGTTCGTCCAGTGTGCTCGTTTCATACCCGTACAGTACGCCCAGGGAGGCGAGGTCGTTCCACCCCGGGCACTTCCGGTAGAGTGATTGCGAATCGAGCAACACGATGATCATGGCGTACCGCGCCCGTCCAATGCTACGCCGTCGGGCGGTTCAATTCGAACGTACCAGCGCACATCCCCGGTGTCGAGACGTGTCGCGGCACCGGCGGTGACGCGGAGGGGCACGTTCCAGACCAGGATATCGGCGGAGATCTCCGCGCCGCCGGCGGTGCTCTCTACCTGGGGCGCGCCGGCGGATCCGGCTGCGAGCACCTCCAGGTACGGCGCGATGCCGATTCCGAGGAGCGCCGACGTTCCGTAGCCGCGATCCACGATCCCGAGCGGCATCCGATAGAGGATCGCTCCGATCGCTCCGGCCTTCTCTTCCTCCGGGGCGCTCCATTCGGGGTGGGCCCGGTGCGACAGGTTGAGATCAATCGATTCCGCCGCTGCAACGGTCCCCTCGAACGCGAGCAGGTGCTGTCCCAGTCCCGTCCGCTGGTTGTGAACCAGGGCAACGGCGGTTCGCCACCCGCGTTCCGCCGGGGCGTTTGCGTCGTTCCCCGATCCGGCCACTTCCGCCGCAGCCGTACTTGCAGCCTGGATGCGCGTCGCGGTGCCGCCGTAGAAGGCCCGCGCGGGATAGGCAGTGCGGCGGGAGCCACCAAACGCCGCGCCGGCAAAGGCGACGTCGAGGTCACCTCCCCGACGAGCGTAGCCGGTGGACACGGCGCCGGCGAGCGAATGTTCCGCCTGTGTGCTGCGGCGGTACCAGAGGGGGCGCTCCACCGATAGGGCCGCTTCCCGCCCCCCGCCGTCGCCCTCGATCGTCGTGATAAGTCGGGAGGCGCGCAACCGGCGCGTGTACGCCAGCGTTCCCGCGAACTCCGACTCGTCCGCGTTCCAGAGGCCCGAGGCGGTAACGGTGTTGTTTCCAAGGTTGCTCGCCAGCATGATGAGCGCGCCGGCGGATAGCGTCGCGCCGCCGGCGTCGCCGGAGAGGGCAAGCAGGGGCAGCCAGAGACCGGGGCGCGGCCAGTCCCGGTAGCGACGCGGCGCGGGGTAGTTGTGCCCACCGCCGGGGTGGTCTGGCCCTGCGGTGTGTGCGGGCGGCTCCGCGGTGGGGTCGCTCGGCCTCCCACCGGGGTGGTCTGGCCCTGCGGTGTGTGTGGACGGCTCCGCGGTGGGGTCGTTCGGCCCTGCACCGGAGAGGTTCGTCCCCGAAGTGGCACCCCCCCGGTTCGCTCCGTTGTGTTCGTACGCGCCGCTACGTTCTTCCCCGGCGACGTCCCGGCTTGAATCGTCCGGTGCGAGTACACGTGCGCCGGTCCCCCCCTGGACCGATTCCACCGGTTCCCGGATCATCTCGGCGGCCGGTTTGAACCGGACCGCGTAACCGTCGGAGGAGTAGCTGCCGTAGAGAACGCCGCCGTCCACCAGCTCGCCTTCGAACGCGCCTACCGCATCG
>JANQHT010000007.1 GCA_028282545.1 Spirochaetales bacterium | reverse complement strand
GCCAGGAGCCGCTTCCATCTGGGTATCCCCCTGGCGTTCCTGCTCGTCTTCGTGGTCTGGTTTATCAATGACAAGACCGTCTTTGGCTACCGCTCGCTGGCGGTGGGGACGAACATCCGGGCCGCCCATTTCGGCGGTATCCGGACCACGCCGGTCCTGCTGACGACGGCGCTCATCTCCGGCGGGCTGGCCGGTCTCGCCGGTGTAGGTGAGGTCGCCGCGATCCAGTATCACCTTCTCGCCGACATATCGCCCGGCTACGGCTATACGGGCATCGTTATCGCCATGCTCGGAAACCTGCACCCCATCGGCGTAATGCTGGCATCGATCTTCTTCAGCATTATCAACGTGGGCGCCCAGACGATGAGCCGGATGACCGGTGTTCCGAGCTTCATCACCGGCGTCATGGAGGGGACGGCCCTGATCGTGATGCTCGTCTTCCTCCTCATGAACGAATACAAGGTTCGGGTGGTGAAATCATGATTGGCGAAATCTTCAGCGCGGCCTTTATCACCGGCCTGATCGGCGCGACCATGCGTATGGCCACACCGATCATCCTGGCCATGCTCGGCGAGATCATCGCGGAACGGTCCGGTGTTTTGAACCTCGGAATCGAGGGGACGATGCTTTTCGGCGCCATGACGGGATTCCTGGTGACGATGAACACCGGATCACTCTGGATGGGAGTGCTCATGGCTGCCATCGTCGGGATGGTCCTCTCCCTGCTCATGGCGTTCCTGGTCGTTTTTCTCGGCTTGAGCCAACACGTCTCCGGCCTGGGCATCACGCTGCTCGCCACGGGACTGGCCATGTTCATCTATCGACTGCAGTTCGGATCGCCCCTGGTCCCTCCCACGGTGGCGCCCTTCACGCGTGTACAGATCCCCGGCCTCGTGAACATCCCGATCATCGGGCCCGGCCTCTTTGACCAGTACGTTCTCACCTACGTGGCGTGGGTTCTGATCCCGATCGTCTCGATCGTTCTCTACCGGACAAAGATCGGCCTGATCATCCGTACCGTGGGCGAGAACCCGCTGGCGGCCGACACGGTGGGCGTCAACGTTAACCTGACTCGGACGCTCTGCCTCGTCGTGGGCGGAGCCTTCATGGGGGTGGGCGGCGCGTTCCTGACGCTGGCCCACCAGAACATGTTCCTGATGGACGTGATCGGCGGGCGCGGCTGGGTCGCCGTTGCCATGGTGATTTTCGGGAACTGGGACCCGGTGAAGGGTACCATCGGCGCCCTTATCTTTGGACTCCTGGACGGGCTCCAGCTGAGATTACAGACGCTCGGTCTCCAGGTGCCCTTTGACGTACTGCTTATGATTCCTTACGCCATCACGATCGTCGCCCTCGTTGGTGTTTCCCGGCGAGCCTCCGTTCCGGCGGGATTACTCAGACCGTACAGACGAGAGGACAAGGGCGGCTGACCCGGGAAGGAGTGGGCGCGGTATGAACCTTTACCCGGCGCAACGCGCTCTGCTCGCCGTGGAATACGTCAAGCGCGTTCGTACATAGTCGGCGCACGGAGGTAGAGCCGGCACAAGCCGGCCGGCTCCGGGCAGTCGGCTTCTCTTTTTGCATTTTTTCGTTGCCTCAAGGATAATTGAAGCAATGGGATCACAGTCCGGTACGTCTGGAACGATCCTCATCTGCGAGCGGAATGGTGACTTCCGTGCGCGTGCCTCGAGACGGCTGAAGACCCTCGGATACGAGATCGAAGAGGTAGACTCGCCCGAAGCGGCCCTGGCCGCTATCGAGTCCGACACAACCCGGAGCAGGTATTTCCTCGTTTTTGTGGGCATCGACGACCTGCTCGACGATCGCGTGGTCGAATGTGCCCATCACCTTACGGAAGATATTCGGCTGCCCCTTTTGTTCTTCGCCGGCTCCGATGAACGGGCGGGAGTCACCGCACTTGGCCGGCTTCCCTGGGCCAGACTGGTCGAAATCGACGCCACTGACACGGTCCTTGGTGCGACCATTGAGATGTCACTGGCGCTTCACCGGGCACGGCTTGCCGCCGCGGAACGGGAAGAGCGGCTCCGAACAACGCTGAGTTCTATCGGAGACGCGGTGGTTGCGGCGGACGTAAACGGATCCATAACCGGTTTCAATCCCGTCGCGGCCCGACTGACCGGTTGGGAAGAGGCCGAAGCCCTCGGCGCGAACCTAAGCGACGTACTGCCGCTCACGGTGGACGGGAAGCCGTTGCACCGGCGCGTGAATGATGCCCTCGGTATTGCGGAGGTCGGGGTGGAACTGGTGTCGCGGAGCGGCGAGCGTTACCGGATCGCCATGTCCGCCTCGCCGATCCTCGCTACCGACGGCAGTCGGTCCGGTGTCGTTATCGTCTTTCGAGACGTCACCGAGGAACACGCCGTCCGGGACCGCCTCGAAAAAACGGTGCTCGTTGCCGCGGACGGCATGTGGGACTGGAACCTCGCTACAAACGAGGTCTATTTTGATCCGCGGTATTACGCGATGGTGGGCTACGAGGTCGACGAGTTTCCCCACCGTCTCGAAGAGTTTCGGAATCGGATCCACCCCGATGATGTCGCCCACGTATTCGAAACGGCGGAGCGACACCTCGCAGGCGAATCGGAGGACTTTCGCGTTGAGTTCAGGTTTGCCAGGAAGAACGGCGGCTGGACGTGGATCATGGGACGAGGACTGATCGTCGAACGAGACTCCGACGACAAGCCCTCCCGTTTTGTCGGCACCCACACGGACATCTCCGAACGAATCGAAAAGGAACAACGAATCGCCTCGCTATTGGACGAACAGCGACGGCTCGTTAAAGAGGTGCAGCACCGGATCAAGAACCACATGTACCTGATGATGAGCATGCTGTCGCTGCAGGCGGGCAGCGTTGACAGTGACGAAACGAGATCGGCACTCCAGGACGCGGCGGGGCGCTTTACCAGCATGAACGTTCTCTACGAACGGCTGTACCGGAGTGATAATTCCCACGGCCTTACCGGCCGCGAATACGTGGAGGCACTCATTCCCGCCATCGTCGGGACGTACCCTACGCCCTGCCGGGTGGACCTGGAAACGTCGATTGCGGATTTTGACGTGGATGAACGAACGATGCCGACTGTGGGAATGCTTCTCAACGAGCTGCTCACGAACGCCTTGAAGCACGCCTTTGAAGGACGAACGTGCGGTTCTATCTCGGTATCCATCAACGTCGCCGGGGCAAGTACAACGCTCGTAGTTCGCGACGACGGCATTGGTCTGCCCGTCGGGATCTCTCCTCAGGAGCCCCGTACATTCGGGTTTCGTATGGTCGACGCACTGGTGGACCAGCTCAACGGAACAATGGTCGTCTCGTCTCCTTCCGCTACCGGCACCTCAATCGGTGTGACCTTCTAAAAATCACCGGCTTACAAAATAGAAAGAAGGGCCGCATCTGTGCCACGGCCCTCGCCGCAAAAACCGAATCAAAACGTGTCGCTGTCTAGGCGCCTGCGGTGACTACCTTTCCTTTGTACATGACGTGGGAGGGTGCTTCGTGTTCCCACAGCGCCTTCCATACGCTGGGCTGCGTGAGAACCACCAGGTTCGCGTCCATTCCCTCTTGGAGCCCAAAGTTATCCACACCCAGCGCCCGGGCGGCGTTGGTGGTGAGCATGTCGTAGATCTTCTCCATGTCGTCGAAAGTGGTCATCCACAACAGGTGGACCGCCAGGAACCCCACCTCGAGCATGTTGTTTCGGCCAAAGGGGTAGTACGCGTCCGCAATGTCGTCCTGTCCCAGAGCGACCGGTACCCCCGCGGCGTAGAGATCGCGAACGCGCGCGTGGAGCGGGCCCGTTTGCGGATCGCTGACAAGCCCCATCCCGGCCTTGAGAAGGAGCGCTTCCAGCTTTCGGTACGTCGGCTCGGGGTAGAGCGCCATGGCCCGAGCGTGCTGTGCCGTGACCTTCCCGATGAGGCCGCGCTTGATCGCCTGAATGGCCAGGTACTCGGTCGTACGGAAGTTCGCGTCACCGGCGTCATCCACCAGCATCGAAACCGGTTTTTCATACTTCACCGCCAGGTCGAGCATCTGATCGACGTGTGACCGGCAATCTTCTTCCGTGAACTCGATCCACGGGATTCCACCAACCACGTCGGCACCCATCTTGAGCGCTTCTTCCACGTACTCAAATGCGCCGGGGTCACGAACAACGCCGTCCTGGGGAAATGCAACCACCTGGATGTCAAGTTTGTCCTTGAACTCTTCCCGCGCCTTGATAAGCGCCTTGGCCCCTTCGAGTTTAGCCTTGGTATCAACGTCGGCAAAGGCGCGGATGTGCAGGTTGCCGTACTTCACGGATAGGTTCGCGGCGCGCCGGACGTTCTCGATGATCCACGATTCGTCGTACTTCTCTTTCACCCGCGAAGCCTGTTCGATCGCCGTCATCGCACCGCCCATGGATTCGCCGTGGTAACTGCCCAGCGCGTCCTGCCCCACCATTTCCAGGGTGTAGACCTTATCCAGATGAAGGTGACCGTTCACAAAGGACTCGGTGACCAAATTGCCGCCGGCGTCGATCGTCGTCGCGGCGCCACCCACCGAGGTCCCGATCCTTGCGATTTTCCCGTTGGCGATCCCGATCTCCGTCGTCTTGCCGGCGGACGAGCGGGTGACCGCATTGGTAATTCTGATGTCCATGCCTTCCGTGCCTCCGGTTGTAGTGATAAATCTCGATTGTACCCCGGTTTTTATTGGCATGCAACAAAAACAGGAGCACGCATACGCGTTGCGACTATAGATGATTTCAACGATATTGCGCGTATGGAGCATTCCGGCTCTTCGATTCTTCTGGTCGACGACGAGGCGATTATTGCGCAAGCTAAGGCGCAGTTTCTTGAACGGCACGGATTTTCAGTCTCGGTCGTTCACGACGGGAAAGCGGCAATCGACGCGGTTGTGGTGGAGCCATTCGATCTTGTCCTCATGGACATCGATCTCGGATCGGGCCAGATGGACGGCACGGACTCAGCGAGGGCAATCCTGGAACGGCGAGATGTTCCGATCCTGTTCATCTCGAATCACATCGAGCAATCGATCGTGGAACGTACGGAACAGATCGTTTCTTACGGCTACGTCGTGAAATCGACCGGGAACGCGGTGCTACTCAATTCAATCAACACGGCGTTTCATCTGTTCAGGGTGCAGCAAGAGATCCGCGAACATGCGGAGTCACTCGCGACGAGTGAGGCGAAGTACCGATCAATCTTCGAGGTCGATTCCGACGCCCTGTTCGTCTCCGATGTCCAGACGGAGAAAATCTTGGAGGCAAACCCGGCCGCAGCGGAGCTGTACCGTTGTACGCGCGAGTTCTTCGTGGGAATGGATGTAGCGGACTTATCCGGTGAACCAGAGGCAACCCGCTCGGTGCTCCGATCGCCGGATGATCAGGTCGGTGACGTTCCGGAACGGATGTGCCTGACGACGGAGGGCACCACATTCATCGCTACCATCCGCAACCGCCGCTTTAAGGTGGACGGGCGTTCGCTCAACGTTGCAGCGGTTCGCAACATTACGGATAGGAAACGCGCCCGGCAGGCTCTTCTCCTGTCGGAGGCGTTTTTCTCCGCCACGTTCCATCGTGGGCCGTTGCTGATGACGATCAGCGAAATCAAAGGTGGTACATTTCGCGAGGTCAACGAGCGGTTTGTTGCCGTCACCGGATATCGGGCCGAGGAAACAATCGGAAAGACGTCCGTTGAGATCGGGTTAATCGCGCCCGAAGACCGGGATTATGTGAAGCGCGAAGTCGTAGAGAAGGGGCGCGTCGAGGGTATTGAACTGGAACTCACTCGCGCAAACGGTAAACCTCTTTTCTGCCTCTACCACGGGGAACTTATCAAGGTGAACGGGCAGCGGAAACTCCTCTCACTGGCCATCGACATCACCGGCGAGAACCGGGCGCTCAAGGCGCAGAGTCTTCTTGCGCGAGAATTGAATCACCGCGTAAAGAACAACATTCTGACGGTGGCGTCAATGGTCCGGTTGAAGAGCAAGGAGCTTGGGCCAGGCGTCGATCTCTCGGATATTCTCAACCAGATCAACGCCTTCGTCCGAGTCCACGAAATGCTGCAAAGCTCGGAGTCACTTTCGAACGTAGCTATTCGGAAATTCATCGGAGAGGTCTTGGGCGTCGCGTTGTCGTCGCGAAGTGGACGACCGGTGACTATCGTCAACAACGTTGCGGACCGGTATATGCGATGGAGAAGTGCATTGAACGTAGCGCTCGTGGTGAACGAGATTGCCACGAACGTGGTCAAACATGGATTCGCCGGGGTCGCGGCTCCGCGAATCACCGTTGAGCTTACCGAGGACCCGGAGGAATCGGGCATGTGTACACTATCCGTTTGCTACAACGGCAGCGACCCGCCGGCGGGTCTGGAAGAGGGGGCGCCGTCCAGTTACGGACTCCAGTTGGTTAACGCCCTGGTCCGACAGCTTCGAGGTGCGTGGGATATTGAGCGATCGCCGGAGCCGCGGTTCATACTCCGTTTCCCGGAAACGCTACGAGAGAATGCCGAAAACACGTGACGCACGTCACACGCGATAGACCGGGGACATTCCCGCCCGCAGACGACGGATTTTCTGATTGTGGACATCCAGCGAACGGACAATTTCTTCAATCTCACGATCCGAGAAGCGGCCCGTTGTCACGAACCGGTGCCCCAGGGGTGGTTGGTCGTGCCGTTGTTTACCTACCACCGCCATCCGTTCAAAGGGCGAGATGTAGCCGTTTCGCAACGCGAACTCTCCGAATAGCTCTCCGAACGTCTTTGTACGCAGGATCGTTGCTACCTCGTCCGTCGTAAGTATCCTCCAGCCGAGTGCGATCTGTCCAAAACGCTGTCGCCGGCGCCGCTGCCATGTGATCGCTTCGATGAGCACGTTCCACGATATCCGGCCGGAGAAATACATAAACTCTCCAAGCCGCAATTCTCGTTGCGGAATCGTTCCCCGGTAGAACCGATCGTTTGGGGGCGATGACCGGCGCCGGCCGTTCCCGGACGGCGCCACCGGTCGTGCGGTTTGCGCCCCGTTATACAGGAACGTTTGCAGCGTCTCGAAAGCGGACTTCACCTCCATCAACTGGCGCATCATTATCGCTTGGTCACCACCGGACGCGACCGCGCGATCGGGATGCGTTTCAAGAACGCGTTTGCGAAATGCTCGCTTCAACCCCCGAAGGTCCAGGCGCCCGGGAGCGAACGAATCCGGCCCGGGGGTTCCTCCAAAAATGAGTCGATACGCCCGTCGGATCGTTGCCCGATCCATTACCTCAGCAGCCATAGCTCATAACCACCATATCGTAATTGTCGGCGCCGCGCAGGTAACCTGGAAGAACGAATGTGGTCTAGGTAGTTTGGAACTCCGCACGCGGTGTAGGTGCTTTCCTACACGACAATCCAACCTTTGCTGATCGCGCGTCCATTCTCGATCCACCTATACTCGGTTCAAAATGCGGGGGGTGTATGGATGGAACAACGCCACCACGAGGATGATCTTCTTCTGGTAGACGAGGACGATAGCGCTTCCGAGCAGGAGAACAAATATCTGCTCTTCTTCCTTGGTCAAGAGGAGTTTGGGGTTTCCATTGACCAAGTTCAATCGATAGAGGAACTCCAATCAATTGTTTCCGTACCGGACATGGCCAACTACGTCAAAGGCGTCATCAACCTCCGGGGAACCGTCATTCCCGTTGTCGATCTGCGTCTCCGGTTCGCTATGATCGAGCGCGAATACGATGATCGAACGTGCATCGTGATCGTGAACGCCGGCGGTCGAACCGTTGGATTCGTCGTCGATACGGTGAGCGATGTCCACCAAATTCCGCGGAATGCCATCCAACCGGCGCCCGATTTTCGCGGGGGCAAAATCCACGAACGCTACGTGAGCGGCCTCGGCATGGTGAACGACGAAGTCAAGATCCTTCTTGACGTGGCCCAGCTTGTCCGGGCGGACGAACTGCCCGACAACGGTGAAGTGCGCGCTACCGAGGCGAAGCAATAGAGACACGGGGGAAAACGCAATGGGCGACGAGAAAAAACGAGGAGTACTGGGCGGAATCGGCGCAAAGATCCTGGCGATCTTTGTCCTTGTCAGCGTAGTGGCGATCGCGGCGGTGACCGGTGTTTCGGTTGTCCGGTCGTCCCAGGCGTTGCGTGCACAGGCGTTTAACCAGTTGGCCTCGGTGCACGCGATCAAGCAACAGCAGATCCGTGACTATTTCAAGCGCGTCATGGACGACATCCACGTCGTTGCCCGGTCCACGGATGCCAAAGACGCTATCCACGCGTTTGTTCAATACCACGTGGAGATGGACATCCAGGCGGACGAAAACTACGACCTGAGTAGTTCGGCGGCTGCCGTTACGGCAACGTACGAGGAGATCTACGCAGAAGCCAACGCCAACCTGGCCAAGTACGCGGACGTCTACGGCTACTACGACGTGTTCCTGATTTGCGGACCACATGGTCACGTTATGTACACGTGGGCTAAGGAGGCTGACCTGGGAGAAAACCTCTCAGTTGGCACATATCGCGACAGTGGTCTGGCCCGGGCGTGGGCCGCGGCGCGTGAATCGGACGGTGCCGTTGTCGTCGATATGAGTCCGTACGAACCGTCCGGGAATGCACCGGCGATGTTCCTTGCCGAGGCGATTCGCGACAACGGGGTAGTGATCGGCGTGCTGGCGATCCAGACGCCCTTGGACGAGATCAACGATATCATGCATGCGCGCGCCGGCATGGGGGAGTCGGGAGAGACGTACTTGGTGGGCAAAGACCTGCTCATGCGGTCCGATTCATATCTCGATCCGGTCAACCATTCGGTTGAGGCGTCGCTGAACGGTACGGTGGAGGTGAACGGCGTCGACACGCACGCAACGCGAGAGGCGTTTGCCGGGCGCCCGGGACACGCCGTGATCGAGGACTACAACGGCATCCCCGTGCTTTCATCCTGGGCAACGATCGACATCGGCGGCGTCGAATGGGCGATTATCGCCGAGATCGACGAGGCGGAGATTGAACAGCCGGTCCGTCAACTCGTCATTTTTGTTGTTGCTATCGCGATCGCCGTTCTCGTTCTCGTGGTAGTCGTGGCGCTTCTTTTCTCTCGGACGATTTCGAAGCCGCTCGGCCTCGTAACGGAGGCCGCGGATTCGATCGCCGCCGGTGACTTCAACGTTGAGCGTATCGAACGGAAGGCGCGCGACGAGATCGGCGCGATGGCGGACGCATTCGGGCAAATGACCGAGGAACTCAAGAAGAAGGCGGGCCTCATCGAAACGATGGCGGCCGGAGATTTCAGCCAGTCGATCGAACTCGCCTCCGATCGGGACGCCCTCGGAATATCGATCCGGCAGATGTTGCTCTCTCTCAACGAGGCGTTCTCACAGGTGAACGAAGCGGTGGATCAGGTGGCCGCCGGCTCCGGCCAGGTGTCGCAGGCAAGTCAGGATCTTTCCCAGGGTGCGACGGAGTCCGCCAGTTCCCTGGAGGAGATTAGCTCCTCGATCAACCAGATCAACGGTCAGTCGCGGCAGAATGCCGACAACGCGACGGAAGCAAACAACTTGGCCCGTGAAGCGTCGAGCGGTGCCGCGCAGGGCAATGGGCACATGGTACAACTCAAGGAGGCGATGGAGAACATCTCCTCCTCCTCGGATGAGATCAAGAAGGTGGTCAAGGTCATCGACGACATCGCTTTCCAGATCAACCTGCTTGCGCTGAACGCCAATGTTGAGGCGGCACGCGCCGGCAAGTACGGTAAGGGTTTCGCCGTTGTTGCGGACGAGGTGCGCAATCTCGCCGTTCGCAGCGCGGAGGCGGTCAAGGAAACAACGGCGATGGTGGAGGAGTCTGTGAAGAATATCGCCACGGGGTCGGAATTTACCGCCAAGACCGCCGAACAGTTGGAGGCAATCGTTTCGGGGTCCACCAAGGTGGCGGCGTTCCTCGAAGAGATCGCTGCCGCCAGTAAGGAACAGGCACAGGCTATCGAGCAGATTACCGACGGCCTCTCGCAGGTGGATCAGATAACACAGGCAAACACGGCGAGCGCCGAGGAGAGCGCGTCGGCCGCGGAAGAACTGGCGTCCCAGTCAAATCAACTCCGGACGATGATAGCGCAATTCAAGCTCTCGGAAGAGTACCGGCACGGCGCCGGGTCGGACCGCGAATCCCGGGAGCCGGCGGCGGCACCTCCACCGGCGCTTGTCTACGCCGGCAACGGATCGGACGGCGGAGCAACTGGTGACAACGGTACGGGAAACGACTCTCACGGAAGCGTACAACCGAAAGAGGTAATCCGGCTCGATGACGACGATTTCGACCGCTTCTGACGGTGTGATACGGTCTCCGTCACGCGTGGTTGTCGGCACACTGTTCGCGCCGCGGGGCATCCTCTCTTCCATTGTACTTGCTGTGGCTTTGGCAGTGGCCATCGGTGCCGCCGCTACCGAATCGCGGACAGTAGCGCTCCTGGTGCCTCCGGCGATCGTCGCGCTTGCCATAGTCAATCGGCGTCGGGCGCCGCAACCCGCTGCGCCGGCCCTCGCGAAGGTGACCAACGACCCGGACCGCCTGGACGCGGCCGGCGTCGCCGAGCAGATCGCTGAATTCGAGACGCGAAACCATGAGGCACGGGCGGAGATCTCGCGGCTCTCGGCGGAAAACAAACGCCGTCGACGGTCCGCGGACGCGCTCGTCGCAGCGGTGCCGATCGTTCAAAGCCTTTCGAAAACTGTCGCTCGGATGAGCGCCAACGGTTCCACGGAACTCACGGAAGACGTCTATTTCCTTGGCGATCAGAGTCGGCGTTTGAACGAACAGATCGCCGAGCAGCTCCGGGGCATGTGCGAAGGAGACCATTCGCTGGAAGGGTGTGCACAAACGCTTCGCAGCGATATTGCGAATCTGCAACGCGTCTCAGAGTTGTGCGTCTCCACTAACGAGGCGTTGGCGGAATCGATCGCGTCAATCACCAAGGGTATCCATAAGACGCATCAACTCGCCTCCGCGGTAATGGACATCGCCGACCGTATCGGCGTGGTGGCGATAAACGCGGCGATCTATGCGGGGCGGGCAGGTACGCTCGGAGCCGGGTTCAGCGTGATCGCGCGGGAGATCCAGGAGTTGGCGACGAACGCTCGGAAGACAACGGATGCCATCGACAACCACGTCACCGGCATCCAGTCGCGCATCGGCGAGTTTCGGGACATCCACATCGAATCGATGAAAGAGTCGGAAGTAAAACTGACCGACACCGTGTCCTCTCTCGCGCAGACAACCCACGACATTGGGCCGAGGATCCGGTCCGCGCGCGAATCGATCAATGCGACCGGTGCGGTGAACGAAGCTGTCTCCGATCGCCTGGAAAAGATCAACGTCGTGATGCAACAGCACGACAAGATCCAACAGATCGTGGGTCACATTCCGGATATCGTTAAGACAACAATCGACACGATCGAAGGCGCCACGCCCGAGGAGCTTCCCGATGGCGACGGCGAAATCGTGGAGCTTGTCCGCGAGATCGCGCGTTCCACGTTCACCATGGACGACGAGTACCGGGCAATCGGCCTATCGCCGCCGGAGCGGAGCGCAGGAACGGCCATGGTTGACGGTGCGGAACTGGCCGGTGACGTGACCCTCTTCTAGGAGCAGATGAATGAGTCGAAAGGTCCTGTGCATAGATGATTCACCGACGATCCGAGCTCTTGTCCGTAAGGCGTTGGAGCCGGAAGGGTACACCGTTGTGGACGCAACCGACGGCCGGGACGGGGAAGACAAGGCGGACGCCGGCTTTGCGCTCTTCCTCGTTGACGTCAACATGCCGAATCTCGATGGATTCGGCTTTTCAGAGGCCGTCTCGAAGCGCTCGGAACTGAGTTCCGTGCCGGTAGTCTTTCTGACAACGGAGAGTGGAGATGACAAGAAGGCGCGCGGTAAAGAACTTGGAGTGAAGGGGTGGATTGTTAAGCCCTTTGAACCGGCGTCACTGGCCAAGGTCGTCGGTATGTTGACGGGTACGTGATGACGGCGGAACTGCTCGAGCGACTGGAATCCTTCAATGACGGAGATCTGGTAGCTGCCTCGGACATCGTCGACATGGCGACTTCCATCGGAACCAGCGGGGACTACCCCGCGTGGACCGGCCTCTGCCTCGAGATAGCGCGTCTATTCTCGGATGCGATCCGTTCCGGGGATTTGGATCGGGAAGGCGCGGAATCGGTGAGACAGCGCGCCCGCGAACTCTCCGGCGGTATTGACGGACCCGACGAAAAGGACGTGGAGCCGGAACTGGAATCGTGCGAGGATCGGACGGTAGCGGTCGATGACCCGGATATCGTGCACTCCTTTCTCAACGAATCGTTCGATCATTTGAACGACATCGAGGATCGCGTTCTCAAGCTGGAACAGGACGCGGACCCGGAACTGATCGACGAAGTGTTCCGGTCGATGCACACGATCAAAGGTGTCGCGTCGTTTGTCGGATTCACCAACGTCAAGGACATAAGTCACGAACTCGAGACTCTGCTTGATGATGCTCGAAACGGCCGGCGAAGGGTCGACGAAGAGATGGTCACGATCCTGCTCGCCGGAATAGATGTCTTGAACCACATCGTCGGCTCGATTGCGGAGCAGATACACGCCGCCGCTGAACCGGTAGTATCCGTCGTTGAACCATCCGCCGGTCACCTATCCGTGGTTGATCGAATACGAGCGCTTGGTGAACCGGACGTCTCCGGATCTGACGCGGCGCCGGCCAAGCCTGCGGGGGCAGTGCGGTCCGCCTCGCCGGAAGAGGCGCCGATTGTGACCGCTGCCATGGCAGCTTCCTTTGTTGAGGAGTCTCACGACCTGTTGGACCAGGTGGAACAGATTCTACTTGGAGACCCCGAATCCAGCGATGTTATTGTTGTGTCTCCCCAGGGGACGGATGAGGTATTCAGGAGTATCCATACGATCAAGGGGAACGCGGGCTTCTTCTGGTTCGGTGACCTAGAACGAATCTGCATGAACGTGGAGAACCGCCTGGACCAGTTCCGCAAAACCGGCGCCGGAATAGACCGCACCGGGGCCGGTGTCTTCCTTGAGCTCGTCGACCGGATTCGCCGGTCTATCGAAGCGGTCAAGGAAGAACCGCAGCGGTACGCGGTCGGCTCGGCAGCGGATCCGGGCGGCGAGACTCTTGGCGAAATCCTTGTCGAAATGGGCGACGTAGCGCCGGACGTTGTCCAGGGTGCCCTGGAGATTCAGAACCGCCGCCTGGGCGAAATTCTCGTTGAGGAACAGAGCGTTCCCGCACCCACGGTGCAGGCGGCGTTGGCGGAACAGAATCGACGTCGCGGGGGAAGCAAGCCGGGTACGTCAAGCTACTCGATCAAACGTAAGGACATCCGCGTCGATACCACCAAGCTCGACAAACTCTTCGAATTGGTCGGGGAACTTGTCACCGCGGAATCGATGGTATCCGGCAATATCGACGTTGATGGAAGCGATCTGACGACGCAGCGCGCGCTCTCGTACCTCCAGAAGATCACCCGTGAGATTCAACAGATGACAATGGGCATCCGCATGATTCCGCTGGAGGGCATTTTCGGCAAGATGCGACGCCTCGTACGCGACTTGTCATCGCGTTTTGAGAAAGACGTGGACATCAGAATCTCCGGCGAAGAGACCGAGATGGACAAGAACATCATTGAGCAGGTTTCCGACCCGCTCGTGCACATCATCCGCAATTCGATCGATCACGGTATAGAACCGCCGGAGGAGCGTGAAGCCTCCGGAAAGTGTCGGACCGGGCTGGTGCACCTTTCGGCGCGACACGAAGGGAATGAAATCTGGATCGCAATCCAGGACGACGGCAAGGGGTTGAACCGGGGACGCATCCTGGCAAAGGCCAAGGAGCGTGGTCTGGTCCAGGGCAACGAGGCCGATCTCTCCGACGAAGAGGTGTGGCGCTTCGTCTTTGAACCGGCGTTTTCCACGGCCGACCATGTGTCCGACATCTCCGGTCGCGGCGTGGGCATGGACGTGGTCCGGCGCAACATCGATAAGCTCCGCGGCCGGATCGATGTTCGCAGCGTGGAAGGTGTCGGGACGACATTTGTCCTTCGCATTCCGCTGACGCTGGCAATTCTCGACGGTGCTACGTTCCGGATCGGTGATACCAAATACTCGGTGCCAACCACCGAGGTCGTCACGTTCCAGAGCTACTCGGACGACCAGATCGTCAAGATTGACACCAGTCACAAGGGCTTCCGGCTTCGCGACACGGTGATTCCCATCACGTCGTATGGGACAACGAGTTGCGAATCGGAACACGCCGTGGTTATCGTCCTGAAGGACAACGACGGCATGGTGGCGCTCCTGGTTGACGAGGTGTTTGGTCACCAGCAGTTCGTTGTTCGTCCGCTGCCCGATTATATCGAACACATGCAGGCCGTTTCGGGCTGCAGCATCCAGGGGGACGGCACCATTTCGTTTATCTTGGATGTCGGGGAGTTGTCGTCACTCGAGGTCGCATGTGTCTGACCCAATCGACCTGCGGGACGAGGAGTTTCGCCAGATCGTCGATCTGGTGTACGCCCGCTACGGAATCAACCTTACCAACAAGCGAACGCTGGTTCATGGCCGTTTGAACGGAACGGTTCGGAAGCTGGGGCACGCGTCGTATCGGGAATACGTCGACCACGTGTATTCCGATCAAACGGGACGCGAGTTGCAACGCTTGGTTGACCGGCTCAGCACGAACCACACCTATTTCTTCCGCGAAGCGGATCATTTCGACTTTCTGATCCACGAGGGATTTCCATCCATGTGGGGGTGCGACGTTGCGCACGGGCTGAAAGACGCACGAATCTGGTGTGCCGGATGCGCAACTGGTGAGGAGCCGTACAGTCTGACCATGCTCTTTGCCCGCGAGTATGGTCTCGAGGCACTCCCGGCGCATCCGGTGATCCTTGCAACCGACATCAGCGTTGACGCGTTGACGATAGCGAAGAGTGCAACGTACGTGCGTTCCAAGGCACGGGTACCGGACGAGTACATACGACTTGGATTGGTGGACGTTGTCGACGGCGAAACGGTGACGGTGCGTTCCGAATTAACGCGCCGCGTCCTCTTCAAGCGTCTGAACCTGATGCGCGACTCCTTCCCCTTTAGCAATCCCTGTGATGTGGTCTTCTGCCGCAATGTCATGATCTATTTCGATGTCGAGACGCGACAACGGCTGGTGCGAAAGTTCCTGGCGCTCCTTCAACCCGGCGGGTACCTCTTTCTTGGCCACTCGGAATCGATGGGGCGCCACGTGCCCGGTTTCGATTACGTACGGCCCGGGGTCTACCGGAGGAAGTCGTGAAGAAGGTCCGCGTTCTCGTCGTGGACGACTCCGCGCTGGCGCGGCAGATCCTGGCCAACGGCGTCTCCCGGGATCCGCGGATCGAG
Source organism: Spirochaetales bacterium (assembly GCA_028282545.1). GTDB lineage: Bacteria > Spirochaetota > Spirochaetia > DSM-27196 > Alkalispirochaetaceae > JANQHT01. The sequence goes on along the minus strand of JANQHT010000007.1, from coordinate 17,892 downwards.
GTGGTCGGGACGGCACCGGATGTATACGTGGCGCGTGACAAGATCGTTACGTTGAAGCCCGACGTTCTGACGCTCGATATCGAAATGCCGCGCATGGATGGCGCGGAATTTCTGAAACGGCTGATGCCGCAGTATCCGATACCGGTAATCATCGTTTCGGCGCTCTCGAAACCGGGCGCCGCGGTCACGCTGGACGCTCTCGAACACGGTGCTGTCGATTTCGTCGCCAAACCGTCGTCGAGTTTCGGGGGCCAGTTAAACGGCATGATGCATGAGCTAATTGACAAGATCGTCTCCGCCGCCGGGACGGATGTGAGTCAATGGCGAATCGCCGACCCGATGCTGCCGCGACGGGTCGCACGGAAACATCAGTTACGCGGGAGTTCGACGGCTCTTGTGGTAATCGGCGCTTCCACCGGGGGAACGGTTGCCCTCACGCGTATCGTTTCAAAACTGCCCGCTTCGGTTCCGGGCGTGGTAATCGTCCAACACATGCCGCCGATCTTCACGGCGATGTTCGCGGAAAAACTGGACTCCACGTCCGCCGTCGAAGTCAAGGAGGCGGAGGACGGTGACCGGGTGCTGTCAGGGCGTGTACTGGTGGCGCCCGGCGGGTTTCATACAACGATTCGCCGCAGCGGCGGACAGTTCCTGGTGTCCGTTCGCGAGGGTGAACCGGTGAACGGCCACGCGCCGTCGGTAGACGTCATGATGTATTCGGCGGCGGAAGCCGCCGGACGACACGCCGTGGGTGTGATTCTCACTGGAATGGGCGCCGACGGTGCGGCGGGTCTCAAGGCGATGCGAGAAAACGGCGCGCGAACGGCAACGCAGGATGAGGCGAGTTGCGTCGTGTACGGCATGCCGAATCAGGCGTGTATCAATGGGGCTTCAGAAGAGGTAGTGCCGCTCGTGGATATGGCAACGTACATTGCCAGGACCGCCGAAGGAGCTGTGAATGCGGATTGATGTCGGCATCGGCGAGTTCAAGGCTTCGAGGAATGCCGGTGACACGCTCAAAACGTACGGCCTTGGATCGTGTATCGCGTTGATTATACACAGCAAGCAGTTTGGCGCCGGGGGACTCATCCATGTGGCGCTCCCCGACTCGTCGGCGAATCCAGCCAAGGCGAGAACGCTCCCCTGCTATTTTGCCGATACGGGAATTCCGAAGGTACTGCAGTACATCGACTGCTTTGGTGCCCGAAAAGCGTTCTCCTATCGCGTCTTCGGCGGCGCCTCCATTCTTGACGACAACGGCCATTTCGATATCGGCAAGCGAAACCTACTGACGATCAAACGCATGCTCTGGAAAGCGGGATACGGGATCATCCACGAAGACGTGGGAGGAACGGTTTCACGTACCGTGGCACTGGACATCGCCAGTGGCAGCGTGGCGGTGAACTACGTGGAGACCAACAAGACGAAACAAGGAGTGCAACGTGCCTGAGAACGGTGCAACGATCATGATCGTGGATGATTCATCGACGTCGCGCATGATAACCAAACGGTGTTTTGGGTTTGCCCTGGGCGAACAATTTACCTTTATGGAAGCAACGGACGGTGCAAACGCTCTTTCACAACTGCAGGACGACGTGGTCGATCTCATTGTAACCGACATCAACATGCCGAAGATGGACGGAACCACCTTTGTCTGGAAGATCCGGATGTCGGACCAGCTAAAACGGATACCCGTTGTCGTCCTTTCGTCCATGAAAAACGACGCATTGAAAGCGACGCTCCGTGAACTCGGCGTTGAACAGTTTGTCCAAAAGCCCGTCTCTCCGGTCAAAGTTGGTGAAGTCATGGAGGTGCTGGGATGGAGGTAATAGCGGAACGCGAACGGACCGCCGTGGAAACCACCGTCATGGAGACCTTTGCAGAGATGGCTTTTCTGGACGTAATGCCGTCGAATTCGAAAAACGAATTTGGCACTTCACAAGGATTTGCCGTAAACATCGCGGGTAACGAACGTCTGCGGTGTTACCTGGACATGTCGATCGCGGCCAAACACGCCGTGGTCGAAAACATCCACGCCGATGCATGGACTGAACTCAGTTCAGAAGAGATAGACGACTGTCTACTCGAGATTCTTAACGTGCTGGGCGGAACGCTCGGACGCGCGCTTTGGGGGGAGGCGGTACGGTGCAAACTCGGCTTCCCCGAAGTCGTAGTGATGATGCCCGGTCGTGGAGACGGCGTTCACGTCTTTGATTTCGATGCGGAGGGTGAACCATTGACCGTCATCATGGAGCGCCGGGGGTAGATGAAGGCGATCACGATATCCGGGCGCGTCGAACAAACTCAATTTTGCATCCGTACGACGCATCCTACCATGCAACCAGGGCGGAAGAACGTACCGACCAGATTTTTGTTTGGAGGAACATATGGCTGATGACGATGATGATACTCAATCGGAAGGTACGGACAAGTATCTGTTGTTTTGCCTTGCCGACGACGAGTACGGGGTGCCGATCGACCTCGTTCAGTCGATCGAGGAGTTGCACCACATCGTTCCCGTGCCGGAGATGCCCCCGTACGTCAAAGGCGTAATCAACCTGCGTGGAACGGTCATTCCCACGGTGGACATGCGGTTGCGATTTGGTATGCCTGAAAGAGCGTACGATGACCGTACGTGCATCATCATCGTTCAGGCGACCGGGCGCGTCGTCGGGTTTGTTGTTGATACGGTGAGCGAGGTTCATCAAATCCCGAAAACGGATATCCAAAGTGCACCCGATTTTACCGACTCTTCCGGTACTGATCGCGCTGTTGGCGGGATCGGCACGGTGGATGGCGAAATCAAGATCCTGATAGACATGGAACGACTCGTGCAGGCGGACGAAATCCCGGCTTCCGACGATCTGCACGAGTAGGCGAGGAGAGACAACGTGGCACAGATGAAATTACGAACGAAGATCGTGTCCGGTTTCGTGGCGGTAGTGGCGCTGCTGGTGGTGGTAAGCGCCGTCGCTATTTTTTTCCTGGCGGAAGCGAGAACCGGCTTCGTTACCTACCGCGGGTGGGCGCGTGATTCAAATCTCATGTCGAACGTACAGGGCAACATGCTCATGGTTCGTATGAACGTCAAAGACTTTCTTATTCGCGGTACGCAGCAGGAAGTGGACGAGTATCGTGGATACTACGATACGGTTGCGGAACTGATAGAAACGGCAACCGCCGAGATTCAGAACCCTGAACGAGCGGCGATGGTGGAGGAGATCAAAACGGAGGTTGAACGGTACGACCGGTACTTCACCGAGGTGATCGCATTCCAAGGAGATCGGGACATCCACTACCAAACGCTCGTTGATGTCGGGCCCAGGATTGAACGAAACCTCACGCTGATTCTCACGAGCGCCCGGGAGGACGGCGATATGGTTGCCGCCTACAACGCCAGCCTTGCCACGCGGAGTCTGCTCCTGGCGCGCCTCTACGCAATGAAATTCCTCGACACGAACGCCCGGGCCGACGCGGACCGCGTTGAAGCGGAAACCAATACGATGGAGGAGTACCTCTCGATTCTTGACGCCGAGCTCCAGAATCCAACGCGGCGCGCGCTCCTCGAACAAGTGCGCACCTTTAGCGGCGAATACTTCAAAGGATTCGAGAAAATGGTCGAAGCGATCTACGCGCGCAACGGTCGTACCGAAAACGGACTGGATAAAATCGGGCCCAACGTGGCGGATCTCGCGAACCAGGTCAAGCTTTCGGTCCAGGCGGATCAGGACGCCCTAGGCCCGAAGCTCCAGAGACAGATGTACCTCGCCGGCACCGTCGTTGTTATAGTCAGCATCGTAGCGATCGTAGCCGCCGTGTTGACGGCGCTCCTGATCGTTCGCAGCGTCATGAAGCAACTCGGCGCCGATCCGGCCGCAATCGAGGCAATCATGAAGAGACTCGTAATCGGCGATACCGACGTTGAATTCACGGGTACCGGTCACAAGGGCGTCTATCGTTCAGTTCGCGAGATGGTAGAAGCGATCCGGGCCAAGGCGAAATCGCTCTCCCGCATCGCCGATAACGATTTCACCGAAGAGATCGTCCCCGCTTCCGACGTGGACGCCCTGGGCATCGCGCTCAAGACGATGCAGGAATCGGTCGCCGACGTGCTGACGCAGGCTATCCAGGCGTCACAGCAGGTTCAGGCGGGTGCCGGCCAGGTGAGCCAGGCCAGCCAGGATCTGAGCCAGGGGGCAACGGAGCAGGCGAGTTCGCTCGAGGAGATCTCCAGCTCGGTGAACGAGATCAACGGTCAGTCGCGCCGGAACGCGGACAACTCGGTTGAAGCGAACAACCTTGCCAGGCAGGCTGCCGCCGATGCCGAACAGGGAAATGAACAGATGACGCAATTGCGCGAAGCGATGACAAATATCAGCTACTCGAGCGAAGAGATCACGAAGGTGGTCAAGGTTATCGATGACATCGCTTTCCAGATCAACCTGCTTGCACTCAACGCCAACGTAGAAGCGGCTCGAGCCGGGAAATATGGAAAAGGATTTGCCGTCGTTGCAGATGAGGTTCGGAACCTGGCCGTCCGGAGCGCAGAGGCGGTCAAGGAGACAACGGCCATGGTTGAGGAGTCGGTGAAGAACATCGAGCGTGGCAACAAGATGACCGAAACAACGGCCGACAAGCTCTCCGGCATCGTTGATGGTTCGACGAAGGTGGCGCAATTCCTCGAGGAGATCGCGGCGGCAAGCCGCGAGCAGGCACAGGCGATTGACCAGATTACCGAAGGCCTTTCTCAGGTTGACCGGGTGACCCAGTCGAATACAGCCAGCGCGGAAGAGAGCGCTTCCGCGTCGGAGGAACTGGCAAGCCAGGCCCAGCAGCTCTTTTCGGTGGTCGCGCAGTTCAAGCTCCGGGATACGCAATGGTCTAATCGGCCAAACGCACTTGAATACGCTCCCGCAGAGGTCGCGAGTGGGGGCGGGGTTGGTAGCCGGCCCGTGCGCGAGGCCGTTGTAGCCGGCGCGGACCCGCACGAAGTGATTGCGCTCGATGATGACGATTTTGACCGCTTTTAGATAAAACGAAGTGAGCGCGGTGTCGTGTATGAACTCGGGTCTACGGTTGATCCACCGTTTCGGGAATAGCAAAGCTTACGGTCCACGTGGTGCCCCGATCATGCTCCACGTGGAGGTCCGCCGATATCTGTTCTGCAAGTGCGCGGACGATGTCGATCCCGATCCCGTTGGATGAATCGTCCTCGTTCCACTCCACGTGTCCCCGGTCGCGAACCGTGAGTGAGACCAAGCGATCGTCGCGCTCCAGCGCAACCCAGACGGGGCGATCGGCGCGATCACCGTACGCGTGTTGTCCCGCGTTTACCACCAATTCGTTGACGATCAACCCGAGGGGGATCGCGGTATCGATTGGTATCTTCTCGCCACCGATGCCCGCGTCATCCAGGTGAATGTCCGTGACGACGCCGCTCTGCTTCTCTACATCGACGACCTCTTGCAAATAGCCCCGGATGCTCACGGTGGCCGGCGCGTGGTACTGATGGAAGAGTTCGTGGGTCATCGCGATAAGCTGAACGCGCTGTTCCGCCTCCCGTAGCCTCTGCCGCGCGTTCTCCGGCGTGATGGACTCATCGATTCGCTGCAGAGCGAGAAGGCTCGAAACGAGCTGGAGGTTGTTCTTGGTACGGTGGTGCAACTCACGGAGCAGCACTGCGTTCCGTGTCGCGAGCTCCTTGGACTCTTGGAGCGAGGAGTTAAGCTCCGCCGTCCGGCGTTCAACCTCGCGCCCCAGTTCATCACGTTGACGCCCGTGCTGTTGGGTCGAGTATCGAACGATCGCCATTGCGAGAGCAAACAGCATGGCGGCGCCGGTGAAAGAAAGGAGCGTCTGAAAATCAGACCCCCGGACACCGGAGTTGTTGCCCACGACGAACGCTCCGAAATAGAGGAGTGTGATCGGGGCGTAGACGCGGAACGCGTTCCGGTGGATCTTCCGGTATGCAACAGCAACGGAGTACCCAAGCCCAAAGAACACGAGACTGGTCAGGTCGCCTGGCCCCGACGTTACCGCGGCGACTACAGCCACGAGAAAGAAGAAGGTGATCTGCATCCATTGCCCGACGCTCCCGGCCAGGACGGCGGTGAGGACTGCCAGTAGGCTGAAGCAGAGCGACAGCCAGACGGAGAGCAATCCAAATGCCTCCGCCCGCGCCATCCCGATGCGGAGCGTGTAGTGAAGGTACGCAAAGGTCGCGGCCAGGAGGCTCCCGGCCGCGACGATGATTCCGACGAGTCGTTGGAGCTTGATCAGTTGGGAAGGTTTTTCGGTGCCGCCCGCAGCGGCGGTTTCGTTCCGCGGCGGTGTCCTCGTCTCTATCCTCCCCGGGCTCTCCCTATTGTGACTTCGCTGACCAGTATCCCCGCGTACCGACGTCGCCGACGCTCAGGATCGTGTCCATTTCCGGGCACGGCGTTGCCTCAATCGTACGACGCAGGTCACGATAAATTGTATCGTAATCAAACGCCCCTGTCGCCACCGGGTTGTGCTTCCCGATCGCGGTGTCGATCTGAATATCGCGGCGGTAGTCCATCACCATGCTGAGCGCGAGCAGCGCCATGCCCCGGTCGATGATGCGCTGATCCCCACCGTCAAAGTGCATGCCAAGGCGCAATCGGTCGAGTACGGAGTTGTCGTCTTCGCTCCGGGCGTTGAAGAACGGCTTTGTTTCCCGCACCGAGAGAATGTACGTACCCACGTGTGCGACCGCCGTGCGATGAGCATTCTTGCAGTCGGCCAGGAACGGGATCGCCGCGATCAGTTGCGCGATCGGCTTTTCACGCAGCCACGCTCGTTCCGCGTCATCCATGCGAAACGCAGCCGCGAGCGAGTCACATATCGTCCGCCACGCCTGCGCAGACGCAGTTTTCTTCGAGGTTGTTGTCTTGTTGACCATGTGGTCCCCCTGTGGTGGTTTTTGTACCTACGGTACGGAATAACGCTAGGCTGAATTTCGAAATTTGTCAATAAAAAGAATTTATCATCACGATAATATCTAAAATAGTGTTTATAAATATTATCATATTAATAATCATAAATGTTATTTTCGCGGAAACACCGTGTTGGTTGCCGCTATCGTATATCGGGAGGATCCTCGTTGGGAGGCCCTAGGTAATATCCGATCGGCGCCGGCGATCGCTTCACCGTGCAAATAAGGACGAGTCTATGAACCGCAGCTCCGTTTTCGCGACGATTACGCAGCAGTATATTCACCTTCTATTGGAGGTCCTTGATGAGTGATGTGCCGCGACATCTCGGCGTCAGCTACAGGCGCAAGGACGGCCCGGACAAGGTTCACGGTCGTGTCCGATATACCGACGACCATCGGATTCCGGGTCTTTTGCACGCCGCGGTCAAGACGAGTCCGGTCGCCCACGCTATGATCGTATCAATCGACACCGACGACGCCCGGGCGATCCCGGGAGTGCGCGGCGTCTTTGTCGGCGAAGATTTCCCGGACCACGTCGGCCTGTATCTGGGTGACAAAACGGCGCTCGCCCGTGGTCGCGTTCGGTACTTCGGAGAACCGATCGCCGCCGTCGTGGCGGATACGGAACGAATCGCTGAACGCGCTGTCCGGGCGATCCAGGTGAAACTAAAAGAGCTGCCCTTAGTGTCGTCGCCGCGGGAGGCACTCAGACCGGACGCTCCAATCATTCACCCCGACATGGCCGAGTACGCGTGCATACCTGCGATCCTTCCCGAGCCGGGTTCCAACGTGGGCCACCGCACAAGGATTCGCAAGGGCAATGTAACCGATGCGTTCGCCAAAGCGGACACGGTGATAGAGGGTGAGTACGAGTTTCCCCCGGGCGATCACGTGGCAATGGAACCGCGCGTCGCCATCGCGGAGGTCACTGCCGACGATCAGATCATTATCCGAACGTCGACGCAGTCGCCGTACAACGTTCGCGCCATCATGAGCGCGACCTTCGGTGTGTCACCGGCAAAAATCACGATCATCACTCCCGCAGTGGGCGGTGGGTTCGGCGGCAAGGCGGGCATCCAGCTCGAACCGCTCGCCTACCTGCTCTCTCGGGGCGTCGGCGGCCGTCCGGTGAGACTGGTCAACACCCGGGAACAGGACCTGGTGAGTTCACCCGGCGCACCGGGGCTCCAATCGCGGGTAAAGCTGGGCGCTAAGAGCGACGGAACGCTGCTCGCGGCGGAGATCGAGTTCCTCTTCGATTCCGGCGGATACGCGGATTACGCGGTCAACGTGGCGCGCGCCGCAGGGTATGCGTGCACCGGGCCGTACCGGATGCCCAACGTCCGGGCCGACTCGCTCAGCGTCTACACAAATCACCCCTTTGCAACGGCGTACCGGGGATTCGGCCACATCGAAATGAGTTTCTCCATCGAGCGTTCCATGGATCTTCTGGCCGAAAAACTCGGAATCGACCCCGTCGAACTCCGCCTGAAGAACGCCATACGGCCCGGTGACACGACGCCGAGCCGGAACGTGCTCGATCCAAACACGGGCAATCTTCCCGAATGTTTGCGCCGCGCTTCAAAGGCGATCGAGTGGAACGGGCCCGAGCCGGTTCACCTGGGAGGCGAGCGGTATCGCGCCAAGGCAGTCTCCGCCTTTTGGAAGGCGCCGGCTATCCCAACCTTTACCGATGCCTCGGCGGTGGTGACCTTCAACGAAGACGGGAGCGTCAACGTCGTCACCGGGGTGGTCGAGATAGGTCAGGGCATCTTCACCGGCCTCTCTCAGATCGTTGCGGAGCGCCTGGGGATCCATCCCGATGACGTTCACCCCGTCGTCGAGGCTTCGACCGATCGGTCCACGCACGACTGGCAGACCGCCGCAAGCCGGGCGATCTTCATGGCGGGCCGGGCGGTTATCGCGGCCGTGGACGACGCCATCGACCAAATCAAGCGCGTTGCGGCGCAACCGATGCGTTGCCCGTCGGAAGACCTGACGGTCGACGGGGGCAGGGTGTTCCTGACGGACGATCCCGGGGAGGGGTTGCCGCTGTCCAAGGTGGTACTGGGCTACGTCTACGAAAACGGAAACGCAATCGGCGGGCCTGTGATCGGACGTGGATCGTACATATCGCGTCATTTGACCGACATAGACCCGGAAACGGGCAAGGGACGCCCGGGGTTGGAGTGGACGCTCGGCGCCGAGGGCCTCGAGATAGAGGTCGACCGCAGCGACGGCACGTACCGTGTGCTCCGGGTGGCTTGTGCCATGGATGTAGGACGCGTCATAAACCCGCAGCTGGCGCGTGGGCAGGTGGTCGGGGCGATAGCCATGGGTATCGGGTACAGCACCCGCGAGGCCTTTGTCTTCGATTCTCGTGGTCGCGTGGTCAATGGAAAGCTGCGCGACTTCAAGATACTCCGCTACGGGGAGCACCCGGAGTACCACGTCGATTTCGTGGAGACACCCCAGCGGGACGGACCCTTCAACGCCCGCGGCCTGGGCGAGCAGGGAATCATCGGTATCCCCGGTGCTTTGGCGGCCGCCGCATCCCGCGCAGCCGGGGGGCAGATCAACTCCATGCCGATCACGCCGGAACTTCTGTGGAGGACGGCGAATGCCGCGGCGGAGGCGACGGAATGATCCTCGAAGACGTTCGCTACTATCAGCCGGAGACGATCCGGGAAGCGGTCGACGCGTACCGGGAAGCGGCGGCGGAGGGCCTTTCGGTCCACTACATGGGAGGCGGTACGGAGATAACCACGCACGCCCGGGACGGGAAGCTCGCGCCGGGCGCGCTGATCGACATCAAACGTATTCCCGAAGCCAACGGGATATCCCGCGGATCCGGTGTGATTCGTTTCGGCGCAGCGGTCACGCTCACGAGAATCGCCGATTCCGGCGACGTACCGCTCCTCTCGGCCACGGCGCGCCGAATTGCCGACAGGACAACCCGCAATTCGATCACACTCGGCGGCAACATCGCCGGCATGCTTCCCTACCGGGAGGCGGTTCTTGCGTTTCTGATCTATGGAGGCACCTTCGAGGTGACGGGGCCCGAAGGTACGCGAACCGCGGCGGCCCGGGAACTCTTCGATCGCCGGGTCAGGCTGGAGGACGGTGAGTTCATCGTGGCACTGAGCATACCCGAATCGGCTTCGACGGCCCCGTGGTACTACACGCGGCGGGAACGGGACGGCCGCGTCGATTATCCGCTGGTTACCTTTGCGGCCGGCCTGGTCCGGGATGCAGTTGCCTTCGCCGTGGCGGGGGCATTCCTGGCACCGATCGCGTTTTCCGTTCCCGCCGCGGGAGTAACCCGGGATGTGGTGGTGAATGAGCTAAAGGCGCTCGGACTGAAGTACCGCACCGATATGAGGGGAAGCGCGGAGTACCGACGGGCGCTGACGGAACGGGCGTGCCGGGACGCCCTTGACGCGCTCGGAAAGGGGGCACAATGACACGGCTCCACGTCAACGGCGAGGAGCGGGAAGTAGTCGTTCGAACCGGCGACACGCTGGCGCGGACGCTCCGCGACACGCTCGGCCTCATAGGCACCAAGATCGGCTGTGAGAACGGCGATTGCGGAGCGTGTACCGTCCTGGTAGAGGGCATACCGATCAAATCGTGCATCGTTCTCACCCTGGACATCGCGGATCGGCTGATAACCACGATCGAAGGGCTGACCGACACACCGTTGCAACGGGCATTTGTGGAAGAGTACGGCTTCCAGTGCGGATTCTGCACGGCCGGCCAAATTCTCAACGCCACGGAACTGCTTGGCCGGTCTCCAAAGCCGACGGACGACGAGATCCGCGAACAGATGGAGAGCAACCTCTGCCGGTGCACCGGCTACGAAGGCATCGAGCGGGCGGTGAAGCGCGCAGCGGGAATCGAACTGCCGCTGCAAAAAGGGTCGCACACGTAGGGACGTCGGTTCCCAGCGTCGAACAGCGACAGCCTCGATTCGGTTCAAAAAAAGGGCCGCCCAGCTTCCCGCTCACCAGCCGCGTACCGCAGGTACGAGGAACGCGGCGACATCCAGGCGGCCACATATCGTTGTCTCAGCGAGCTACAATCGTGGTTCCATTTGCTCCTTCAACGGCCGCGACAACGTTTTCTACATCGGTAATCACGACGCGGTTGTCCGGGTCGGCTTCCACAAACTCGATCGCCGCGCGCATCTTTGGCCCCATCGACCCGGCCGGGAACTGTCCCTCGTCCATGTACGCTTTTGCCTGGCTCACCATCAGCTTGTCCAGCGGTGTCTCGTCGGGCTTGCCGAAATTGATCGTCACTTTCGGAACGCCGGTGATGATGATGAGCAGGTTGGCGCCGACCTCCCGGGCGATTTTCATGCTCGCCAGGTCCTTGTCGATTACCGCGTCCACACCGTGAAGCGTACCGTCTCCCTCCTGGTAGACGGGGATGCCGCCTCCTCCTCCGGTGATGAGGATGTATCCGAGATCGAGCATGTGCTTGATCACCTCTTTCTGGACAACGTGCACCGGGTAGGGTGACGGGACGATGCGTCGATGGCCGCGACCGGCATCTTCCTTGACGACCCAGCCCTTCTCCGCCACCAGCGCGTCAGCCTCCTGCTTCGAGTAGAAGGGACCGATCGGCTTGGTGGGGTTCTTCATCGCCGGATCCTCGCGATCCACTACGATCTGCGCCGGGATGGTAGCCGTCTCCCGGTCAATACCGCGCCGGCGCATCTCGTTCCGGAAGCACTGCTCGATCATGTAGCCCATGGAGCCGCAAGTCATGGCGTCCGCCACGTGGAGCGGCGCCATGGGAACCTTGCCGCCCGCCGCTTCGTTTTGGAGCATGATCGCCCCGACCTGCGGACCGTTTCCGTGGGTCAGGATGAGTTTGTACCCCCTCTCCATGAGGTCCACCACGGGTCCCATGGAACGTTCCGTGTTGAGAAACTGCTCCGAGAATTCGCCCTTTTCTCCCTTTTGAATGATGGCGTTCCCGCCGAGCGCGATGACCGCAAGGGTATCGTTGTTCGAGGCCATAGTTACTCCTTCGTTATTTCGTGCAACAAGTAATCGTATCACGATCTTTCTCTGCGTGCAACAAAAACCGGTTTGACATACCATACCGACAATTGCCGGCAAAGAGAGAGCGCCGGGGTCGGGAGTTCCGACCGGGAACCGCCCGTACCCGGATGGCGCGACCGCGATCAGTGCCAGCGGAGTGTAACGGTACCGTCGTCGATGCGAACCGTCACGGGAACGCGATAGATCCGGGAGAGGTTCGCCCCGGTGAGCGATTGTTCCGGCGGCCCCACGGCAATGAAGCGCCCCTCGTCGAGAAGTGCAGTCCGGTCCGAAAGTGCCGCCGCGAAGTCGGCATCGTGCGTGGAGAAGAGGAGCGCCACCCCGTCCGCCTGCAGTTGCCGGAGGACCCGAAGCAGACGGACCTTGTTGCTGATGTCAAGGTGCGCCGACGGTTCGTCCAGGAGCAGGATGCGCGGCTCCTGGGCGAGGGAGCGCGCGAGCAGAACGAGCTGTAGTTCGCCGCCGCTCAGGCGCGCTGCGGGCCGATCCTGTAGTTCCACGATTCCAACCCGCTCCAGAGCCGCCCGGGCAGCGGCGATGTCGCCCAGGCCGGGCACTTCCGTGGGCGCCAGGTAGGGCGCTCTCCCGAGCAGAACGTACTCGAGGACCGTGTAGTCGAAAGCGACGTGTTCCGACTGTGGTACGAGGCTGAGCGACGTTCCCAGTTCCCGCCGCGAATAGGACGCAAGGGGGCGCCCCCGCAGCTTTACGGCGCCCTTCGCCGGGCGGAGCCACCCCAGGGCGATGTGGAGGAGCGTGGTCTTCCCGGTTCCGTTCCGCCCTAGGATCGCCACCGCCTCGCCGCCGTTGAGTGATAGGTCAACACCGTGCAGCAGCGCGGGCTGCTCCGGATAGGTGAACTCGATATCATGCATGGCGAAGAGCGCGTTCATCGGGAGACGTTGATCCCCTTCGAGACGGTGAGGATAATAAACGCAACGGCGCCGAGGAGGGCGGTTACCACTCCAAGGGGAATCTCGCCGGCCACGACGGTGCGCGCCACGGTGTCACATACGAGCGTGAGGGTGGCACCGCCGAGTATCGCCGCCGGGAGGGCGTAGCGTGCGTCGGTGCCGACCCAGCGGCGCGCCATGTGTGGAACCACAAGGCCCACCCAGTTCACGATCCCGGCGATGGAGATGCACGCAGCGGTGGCGGCCGTGGCCGCCGCGAGAACGACCACGCGTTCCCGGCCTAGGCTCACGCCAAGCGAGAAGGTGACCGTGTCTTCCAGGGAGAGCAGGTTTACGCGCCAGCGAAAGAGCAGAAGTACCAGCAGTGACGGGATAGCCACGGGTGCGACCGTCGCAACCCGGTGCCACCCGCTGTTCCACAGGCCCCCGAGCATCCAGAAGGTGATGGCCGGCAACTCGTCCAGCGGATCCGCGGCGAACTTGATGATTCCCACGCCGGCGGAGAAGAGGGCCGAGACGGCGATGCCGGCCAGAATCAGGCGGAGCACCCAACCGCCGAAGCGCATACGACGTGCTACGGCGTAGCTCGCCGCGAGCCCGGCGATGGCGCCTACCGCGGCCGACCCCTGCGTGAGCCAGACCGCGTCGCCGGCGAGCACGATAGACGCGGCCGCACCAAAGGCGGCGCCCTGCGATATCCCCACGAGCCCCGGTTCAACCAGCGGGTTGGCAAAGAGCATCTGCAGAACAAGGCCGGCGCCCCCCAGGGAGGCGCCCACGAGCAGCGCCGCCACAACTCGCGGTAGGCGTAGCCGCCAGAGGAGTGCTGCGCTCAGAGGGTCCTTCAGGAGCGCGGCCGGATTCGAGAATCCCGCGTTGGGATAGCGCCCCGCCAGCAACGCGAGCAGCGATGTAGCGATCAGGATACCCAGGAGCGTCCAGACGCGACGCCGGGGGGTGCCTGTCACGCTACCGCGTCTCCAGGGCGTCGCCGAGCAACGGAACGATGATCCGGTCCGTCTCTGCCCGGTCCATGGCGTACACCGTTTGGAAAAAACGATAGAGCGCCGACTCCAGGTAGTCTCCTTCGAACCGGTCCGGATGCAGGGTCTGTGCCATCCATGTGAGCCCGAGAATCCACCGCACATCCGGCTGGTCCCAACTGTAGTAGTCCACGGGAACGGGGTAGACCCGTCCATCGGAAAAGGCGGTGATGCCCGCGAATAGGGGATCCGCCTGGAGGCGTTCCACGATGGCCCCGATGTCGTTTCGATAGGAGACGACGAAGAGTACCTCCGGATTCCACCGAACAACCTGCTCGAGGTTCACCCGGATCCATCCCCGGCCGGTCACGTCCCGCGCCCATAGGGGATCACCGGCCGCCATGTGCACGAGCCCGGTCTGGATCCAGCCGGGTGGCGGGACGTCAAAGGCGAGGCCCGTCTCGTCGGGGCGAACGTAGGCAAAGAGGACCCGCGGCTTCGAGGCGGGCGGGACATTCGCCACGGCCGATTCGATGCGCTCCCGTTCCCGGTCGAAGTACGCCACCAGTTCCTCCGCCCGCTCCGATTCGCCCAGGACGGAGCCGATCGTCACCAAATCCCGGGCGTACTGCTCCGGCGTCTCGAGCTCCACGTAGATCACCGGGACGCCGATCTCTTCGAGACCGCGCCCGAGCGTTTCTCTCATGAACGTTTTTACAATCACCAGGTCGGGAGATAGGGCCGCCACCTGCTCAGGTCCGACGTTTCGCTCAAGGATCGTTTTTTCGCCGTACCGGGAATCCAGGGCGCGCAGGAAATTGCCCCGGCCCTGGTCTATTCTTCCCACCCCAACCACGCGCGATCCGGCGCCGGGAAAGGCGTACACGGCGTCGGCGATCATGAGGACGGCGCGTCCGGCAAGAACGATCCGTTGCGGCGGTTCGGAAAGCTCAACGGAGCGTCCCAGGGCGTCGGTCACGACAATCGCTTCTTCCGTGACGGTGGACTCCTCCTCCGGGAGGCCGGTGGCAAAGGCTATACCGGTGGTGAGAATCAGAAAAGAAAAAAACGCAACTGTACTGTTACGCATCATGGGACCTCCTTAACAGTTCGTAGTCGGCGCGGGTATCGACGTCCAGGACTGCGCCGATATCGTTTGTGTCGATTGTGATACCCCGGTGCGCGTCGAGGACGTGGCGCATACGGCCCGTAGCGCGGGGAAGTGAGCACAGTTCGTCTACCAGTTCCCGGGCGATCCGCACCGGGTGGCCCGGTACGCCCTTCCGGGCGGGGCGTATCCACGGTGCCGCCGGCGCCGCGAGGACCGCGCCTACCACCGCTCCGGGGATTCCCGGCATGTCACCGAGCATCACCATCACCGTGGACGAGCGGGTGAGGCGCAACCCCGTTTGGATCGACGAGAACATCCCCAGGGCAAAGGCATCGTTGTTTGTCGTCTCCAGGCGCGAATCACCCGGGAGAACGCGGCGCACCGCGTCGGCCTCGCTCCCGGTAACGACGATCACGCGATCGCAGTACGATAGGGCGGTGGAGACTACCCGGTTGACCACAACCGTGGTGCCCCAGGGTTCGAGCAGCTTGTTGCCCCCAAAGCGCGATGACTCGCCGGCGGCGGGTATCACGCATTCGATCGAATCGCGCACGGATATCAGTCTATATCAATGGTGAATTTGAGTGCAACTTTTGACGGGGGCACGAACCAGCGACCCTCAGCGACTACAAGTAGGTCTCATTTCGGCTATCACGTGGTCGATTGGGAAGAGCAAAATGCGTTTCTGCAGCGCAGCGAAGCCCAGCGTTTTGCTCTTCGTTCCGGTAGGCCGTAAAACTTACCCTTGACATCAGAAAAGAGTGGTATTTAAATGAGAGGAAACGAAAAGTATTGCAGGCAACAAGACCGGCGCGGCGCTCACCGAGGGTACCGCGCGTATATCTTATGAAGAGGCGGTACAACAATGGTACATGAATTCTCCTACGTGGCGCCCACATCTCTCGATGAACTTCTGGCCACGCTCAGTGAGCGAACAAAAGCGGGTGAACGCGCCGTCGTTCTCAACGGAGGGACGGACCTGCTCGTCTCCGTTCGAGCGGGACTCGAAAGACCCGATGTTGTGGTCGATATGAAGCGCGTTCCGGAGTTGCACAGACTCTCCTTTGACAACAAGGAGGGCCTGACGATCGGTGCCACGGTAACGGTCGACGAGGTGCTCGCTTCAGAAGAGGTGCGGGAACGCTATCGCGTGTTCCACGCGGCGCTATCGGAACTGGCGGACCATCATCTGCGAAACCGCGCTACCGTTACCGGGAACCTGGTGACCGCGTCGCCCTGCGGCGATTCGACGTCCCCGCTCTTGACGTTAAAGGCGGAACTGGTGATAACGTCGGCCTCCGGTTCACGCCGCATGAAGGTGCAGGAGTTCATCACCGGTGTGAAACAGACCGCCTTGAAGCCCGACGAGATCGTGGAGAAGATCGTCGTTCCCGCCGAGAGTGCCGGCGCCCGCGGCGGGTATCGGAAGCTGAAACGGATCAAAGGCCACGATCTCGGACTCGTCATGGTGGCCCTCTACCGCACGGATGACGAAATCCGTCTCTCTATCGGGAGCGCGGCACCCCGGCCGGTGCTCATCGAGGGCATCAAGCCCGGGACCGACGCCGACAGGGTCAAGACGATGGCGCAGGCAGCGATCAATCCGATCGACGACGTACGCGCGTCGGCGGAGTACCGGCGGGCCATGGTAGACGCATTCATCGAACAACTGCTCGAAGAGGTCAAATAATGAAGATCCAGGTATCGATCAACGGAACGGAATACGTACGGGACGTGGCGGAACACAAAACGTTGCTCTCGTTTCTGCGCGGCGTTCTCGGCCTGACGGGAACCAAGGGCGGGTGCGGCGCCGGCGAGTGCGGTGCCTGCACCGTCATCATGGACGGGAAGGCGGTGAAGTCGTGTCTTATCCTGGCGGCGGAGAGCGACGGCGCGACGATCGAGACGATCGAGGGCGAGGCCGCAGGGTCCGAACTCTCGGATATCCAAAAGGCCTTTGAGAGACATCACGCCGTCCAATGCGGGTACTGCACGCCCGGCATGATCATGAGCGTCAAAGACCTGCTGCGACGCAACCCCACACCCACCCGGGCACAGATTATCCACGGGATTGAAGGAAACTTCTGTCGCTGCACCGGGTACGAACAGATTATCGAAGCCGTAGAAGAGCTGGCCGGGACGCGCACCACCAAGGGAGAGTTGGACTATGTATGAGCACACACCGCGTGAGGAACTCAAATACGTCGGAACGGACGCCACGCGCATAGACGCGTTGGAGAAGGTTACCGGTGAAGCGACCTACGTAAGCGACATGAAATTACCGGGGATGCTCTACGCCCGCGTCGTCCAAAGTCCCTACGCCCGGGCGCGCATCAAGAGGATCGATACCGGCGAGGCGCGGGCGATCCCCGGCGTCCGCGCGGTGCTCACCGGTGAAAACCTTGACTACCGGCTGGGACTCTACATCGAAGACAAGCACATCCTCGCCAAGGATGAGGTCCGCCACTACGGCGAAGCGGTTGTGGCGATCGCGGCGGATACGCCGGAGATCGCCCAGCGTGCCGTGGACGCGATAAAGATAGACTACGAGGAACTGCCCGCAGTCCTGCACCCTCTGGAAGCGATCAAAGACGACGCGCCCCTGGTCCACCCGGACCTTGGTGACTACAACTACATGGAGGCGGCTTTCACGCCCAAGCCGGGGTCCAACGTCGCCAACCACACCAAGCTGCGCAAGGGAGATGTGGAACGGGGCTTTGAAGAGTCCGACTTCATCGTCGAACGGACATACACCAATCCTTCGGTACAGCACGTGCCCATGGAGACGCACGTGGCCATCGCCCAGTGGGGAGCACGGGATCGCGTCAAGATCTGGTCTTCCGCCCAGTCCCCCTTT
>JANQHT010000004.1 GCA_028282545.1 Spirochaetales bacterium | reverse complement strand
AACGCCGCGAACGATACGTGGTTCCCTTCGAAGTTCGGAACCGATATCCGTCCAAGCGTATCGGGAGCGAAGGGCTCCTCCGAAAGAGAAGAGGTGAGCCGGATCGGAACGCGATTTCCGGCGATATCCACCGAACCCGCCGGAATCCCGTTGACGAGCAGTCGCGTCGTCGTGCCCGCCTCCAATGTGGAGACGCCCAGGGTTGCAACGTGCTCTTGCGAGAAGACCGCGAAGAGTTGTTCCGAATCGAACGTCGCGTTTGTCTCGGCGAGGAGGACGTCCGGGTCCCGTGATAGGCGATTGCGGACCTCCTCGGACACGGACACGACGTCGTCCAACCGGTTCCCGTACACCTCGATCTGGTAGCCCTGGCCGCCGGTGGCGAGCCCGAGCATCGAGTCGAATCCGCCGTTCAGGACGGTGACGCTCGCACCGGGTACGCGATCGGTGATTGCGCGCCGAACGATCGGGATGATCTCGTGAACCGACCGCCGCCGGTTACGCCTGTCAACGAGGCGTATTCGTCCAAAGGCCTCGTTCGATGACCCGGCGATGGCAAGCGAACTCGACGCGCCTACGTAGTAGACACCCGCGCTCATCTCCGGTACGACCTCCGCAACGACACGGTCTATCTGATCGACTATCGCTTGCGTCTGTTCCAGCGAATGGGTGCGCGGCGTCTCAATGTGCAGTTCGAGCTCGCCCGTGTCGGTGGGCGGAAGGAAACTCACCGACAGAGATGTGAAGAGGAGGGCGCTGGCAACGAGGATCGACGCGGCCAGGGCGATCAAAAACAGCTTGTCGTCAAGAGCTCTGCGAAGCAGATCGCGGTAGGCCTTTTGCAGGGCAACAAAGGCGCGGTCGATCGCGCTCCTCCGACCCGTGGTTCCACGCGTCGGAGCGCTCCGGAGCAGCAGCGAACTCAGAAAGGGCACCACCACCACCGACACGAGGGCGGCCGCGCTAAGGGAATAGACGATCGTGAGCGAGAGGTCGTTCAGGATGATTCCTATCACCCCCGCCAGGAAGGTGAGGGGAATGAAGACACTTATCGTCGTGAGAGTGGAAGCGAGAATGGCTCCGCCCACTTCGCCGGCACCGCGCCGTGCCGATAGTGACCGGTCACCGGTGTCGGTGAAGTGGCGCCAGATGTTTTCCAGCGTCACTATCGATGCGTCCACGATCATCCCTATTGCGACCGTCAGTCCGGAGAGTGTCAACATGTTCACGGACTGGCCGGCGGCGTACATTCCCACGAAGGCGAAGAGAATAGAGAGGGGAATGGAGAGCGCGACGATGAACGTGGCGCGGAGATCGTGCAGAAAGAGGAGGATCACGAGCGTTGCCAGGGCGGTACCGGTGACGGCGGAGGTGATTACCGTCGCAAGAGAGCGGCGCGTCATTTCGCTTTGATCGGAAACGACGCGGTAGAGAAAGATCCCGGGATGTTCGGTCATCAGGCGGTCCAGGGAACGCTCTACCTCCGTCACGATCTCGATCGTGTTTCCTTCGTCTCGTTTGAGAACGTCCACCACGACGGTGTCGGAACCGCCCGACCGGACCGCAACCACCGGGTCCTGCCTCGCCACGGTCACCTCCGCCACATCCTCGAGGTGAACGTACGCGCCCTCGTGCTCGGCGACCACCAGGCGCCGGATATCTCGTACCGACGCAAAGGAGCCTTCCGCCGTCAAAGCAAGTTCGCCTCCGCGGTAGGCGACCGCCCCGGCGGGAACGTCTTCGTTTGCGCCTTCCAGAACGTGGTAGACGCCCAGCGCCGAAACGTCCCGGGCCCGTGCCCGGAAGGGATCCAGGCGCACGCGCACCTCTTTCTGCTGTTCGCCGCGCACGTTGATCCGTGCCGTTCCCGGTATACGCGCCAGCGTCGGCGCTATCTCGTCGTCGATGAAACGCGCCAATTCTACCGGGTCCACCTCCGATTGGACCTGGAACGAGTAGATCGGAAGCAGGGAGTTCGCCTGGGACACGATAATCTCCGGGGCGCCCTCGATGTTGTCCGGAAGGTCCGCCGCAACCACGTTGAGCATTTCGCGGATCTCCGGGAGTTTTGCGTACACATCCGTGCCGTCGTAGAACTCCACCATGACGATCGAATAGTTGTTTTTGCTGGTCGAGACCATCTCAGACACGTCGGCGAGCGACGATAACTGGTTCTCGATCGTGTCGGTGATCTCAGATTCCACGTCGAGCGCTCCGGCACCGGGCCACGTGGTAATGACGTGCGCCGCCGGGAGCCCCACCGGCGGGATCATCTCACGGTTCAGGTTTACAAACGCCAGAACCCCGAAGACGGTCAGAACGACGAGCAGGATGGCGATAATCACCGGATGGCGTACGGAGAAGTCCGAGAGAATCACCGGGGGTCGCCCACCACGCGTACCGACTGTCCCTCGGTGAGGAAGTGCTGGCCCTCCACCACAAAGCGATAGTCTCCAAAGGTGTCCGGAATCTGGAAACGCTCTTCGCCTTCGAACAGAACGGGAACCTCCACTTTGTAGGCGATTCCCTCCTCGACGTGCCAGATCGAGTCGCCGTATCCGCGAACCTCGTAGGGGAGGGTGAGCACATCTTCGCGTCGGGCGAGTTCGAACTCAACGGTGACGGACATGCCCGGCCGGAGCAGCGTCTCACCGTCAACGATCTCGCACTCGACTTCAAACGTTCGTGTTTCCGCCTGGACGTAGGGGGCCACGGTTTGAATCGATGCGGCGTACACCGACCCGTTGTTCGCCACGGTGGTCGTTATCGAATCGCGCCCGCGAACAAACTGCTCGTAGCGGTCCTCCGGGACGGACGCCCGTACGGTGAGCGACTCGATGGTACCGATCGTCACGATGGGCCGCTCCGGAGAGGCGAGATCGCCTCGAGTCGCGTGCCGCGCCAGGACCGTACCGCCGATCGGGCTCGTTACGTTCGCGTATTCGAGGTAGAGGCGGGCGAGGTCTCGTTGGGACTGAGCCGCTTCGAAGTTTGCCCGCGCCTCGTCCACGTTCTGGATGGTCGTCGCGTCCGCCTCGAAGAGCTGCCGGGTCCGGGTGAACGTGCGTTCCGCCGCCCTGAGCGCCGCATCCGCCTGGGCGAGTTGCAGCTGGTATCGCTCAGGGTCTATGCGCGCCACCACGTCCCCCTCCGCGATACGATCGCCCACATCCACGGTGAGGAGATCCACACTGCCCGATACGAGGGGAAGCACCGTCACCATCTCGGCGGCCTCGACGTGGGCCTTGACCGAAACGCGCCGCCCCACGTCGGCGCGCGCTGCATAGGCGACGCGAACCGAAGAGACGTGGTCTCCCTCCGCCGCGCGCTCGGTGGTGCTTAGGACGTACCAGTACGCGCCGGCGGCGCCAACGATCACCAGGGGCAGAAGGAACCGCAGGGGACTCCGCCGGGGGCTCATAGGAGATCTCCAGATCCGTGCAGCGCTCGCGTCATCTTCAAAGATTGGCGCCCGCGCCGGCTCAGCGACCCGAAGAGCAGGACGCGGAGCGACTCCTGGAGCAGTTCAAGAGGGGTGCACGGCAACAGGCTGGGATCGTCGTGGGTCCGAATGCCGGCAATAACGTTCATGATCACGTGGGCGAGGAGCGACGCATCGGTCCGGGCGTCGATAAAGCCCTTTTCCGCAGCCTCCTTTACGATGCGCCGGATCAGTGCAAGCAGGTGGTCGTTCAATTGTTTGCCGGTAGTAACGATTTTCATCGACGCGGGCGCCGCGCCGGGTGCGTAGGGCGGTTCCCAGAGGCGTCGCGTTTCTCGGAACCCTTGCTCGACGATCCTGTCCAGTTTTCGCGCGAACCCCATGGTCGTGTCATCTACGATGGCGCGCAGCCGAGCGACGATTCGCTCCATACCGCTGATGATCGCCTCGTTTACCAGGTGCGCACGGCTCTCGAAGTGGTTGTAGATCGTCTTCCGGCTCACCCCCGACCATTCGGCGAGCCGCTCCATGCTGAAATCGCTCGAACCCGTCCGCTGCAGCAAATCGATCGCCGCGGTGAGGATCCGATCTCGTGTGTCGTCCGCCATGTTGCCTTTTTTACACAATTAACGAGTATTTTGTGTAACATAGTACCACCGGCCCACAGATCGCGCAAGGAGTGATATGCTCGAAACATGAAAGTCCGTGAACATACAACCACAACGCTTGTGCTCCGGGAGTCGGGGTTAACGACCAGGCACTGGGGCATCTTTACAACGCTACTCGCGGGCGGCGCATCGCTCGCGCTCTATCTCGACGGCGACACGCTCCCGCTGCCGGCGATCATCTTGCTTGGAGCCGCGCTCGTCGCCGGGCCCGTCATGGCGATCTTCACCGGTAAGCGCCTGACGCACAGGTTGGACAAGAGCACCGGTACGGGGCGTATCGACTACCCCGCTCTTATGACGGCGCGCTACGAGACAAAGACCTTTCCCCTCGCGGAAGTACGCGCCGTGCGACCCACGCGGCTGGATGGGTGGACCGCGGCGATTTCCCGTTCCTCCGATTCGCGGCGGGTGGCCTTTTCAGCAGAGGGGGGATTTAGTTACGTGATGAACGACGGTACGTTGATAGAAGCGGGCGAGTTCACCACCGCGGGCAATGAAGCTGCCGCCCAGGTCGAAGCGGTGTCGGAGTTTCTGGGCGTCCCCGTCGACACCGGACCCAGGACGTAGGGCGTCGGGTCACAACGTTACGCGCCTTCCCGTCGCAGAGGTAGAGCGCGTCGATCAGAAGTAGATCTCCGCGAACATACGGCTATCCGCCACGCCGTGACTGCGGAGAATCGGGATCGTTTCATAGATCATTGCGGTGCTGCCGCACAGGTAGCACTGCGAGTCCGGCGTAACGGGGTGTGAGCGCAGGTAGTCGGTTACCCGGCCGGCGAATACCGCGCCGTTTTGACTACCTGGGCGCGTCACGCAACTGGTAACGGAACCGGAGGGGAACTCCGAGTGGTCATACCGTTCATTTTCGTACCGTACGCCGTGCACCAGTTGAAAGGGCCTGTCCGCGAACGTCCGTGCAAAGGAGCGGAAGGGACTGATTCCCGTCCCGGTCGCGACGAAGAGTCGCGGTCTTGTAGACGAAAGACCGGCATCCGCCTCGTCCAGGAACGTGCCCGAGGGCCCTTCCACGGTCAGCTCGGCACCGGTCTTGAGGAGGTGAAGATCGTGGGACACGCGTCCGTTTTTCACCTCCTTGACGAGAATCTCCAGGTATGGATCCTGTGGACTGGAGTAGATCGAATACTCCCGCGCCTCCGGTGCCCCTTTGATACCCACCGTCACGTACTGACCGGGGGAGAAATGGATATCGGCGCGATCGAAACGAAGCACGTAGGTTAAATCGGTGAGTTCGCGGATTTCCTGCACCCGGAGACGACGTTTCATCCACAATACCATACGTTGCTCGGGCTTACTATGCGAACCCGGTTGGCTATCAGTACTATGGTCACGATGAGTGAACAGAGTGCCAACGGCAAAGCAACGGTGACGCGGAAGCCCGAGTGGATCCGCATCCACCTGAACTCCAATACAAATTTCAAGTACGTCCGCGATCAGGTCCAGGACAATCGACTCAACACCGTGTGCGAGGAAGCTCAGTGCCCGAACATCCACGAGTGTTGGGGCGAGCATCGAACCGCCACCTTCATGATCCTGGGTGACACCTGCACGCGGCGGTGCCGCTTCTGCTCCGTAAAGACGGGTCTTCCCAAAGTTGTCGATCGGGACGAACCGCGTCGGGTTGCAGAGAGCGTGGCCGCGATGAATCTCAAACACGTTGTCATCACCATGGTGAACAGGGACGAACTCGCCGACGGCGGCGCATCGATCCTGGCGGAGACGGTACGAAGTGTGCACGCCTTAGCGCCGGAAACGACCGTGGAGGTTCTCAGTTCCGATCTCATGGGTGACCGCGAGAGCATTCGCATCGCTTGCGAGAGCAAGCCGGAGATCATGAGCCACAACCTGGAAAC
Organism: Spirochaetales bacterium; assembly: GCA_028282545.1. Taxonomy (GTDB): domain Bacteria; phylum Spirochaetota; class Spirochaetia; order DSM-27196; family Alkalispirochaetaceae; genus JANQHT01. Next base: position 4,621 of record JANQHT010000004.1, on the reverse strand, counting down.
GGTACGGCGACTGACTCCCCAGGTCCGTTCCCGGTCCACCTACGAACGCTCATTGCTCTTTTTGCGCACCGCCAAGGAACTGGACCCCGACTCGGTCACGAAGTCGAGCCTGATGCTGGGCCTCGGCGAGGAAAAGGACGAGATCCTCCAGGCGATGGATGACCTCCTTGCGAACAGCGTCAGTCTTTTGAACCTCGGGCAATATCTCCAGCCGACGCGTACCCACTTGGCGGTCCAAAAGTACTGGACACCCGACGAGTTCGCGGAATTCAAGGAGATCGCCCTGTCAAAGGGGTTCCTGCACTGTGAATCGGCCCCGCTCGTCCGATCGTCCTATCACGCCGGCGAACAGTACGAAACGTACCGGCGGAGCGTTCACCCGCTGTACGCGGAGGGGTAGGACCGCCGGAGTCATCGCCCGCCCTGGGTGTATCTGCACGAGTTGCGCCGTTTCACCGACCGAAAATGGTTGTTCAGTTTTCGGGTGCCGTCGCCTGCTCAGTTGACTATTCTCAACAACCAACGGAGGGTACAACGATGACGACAAACCTGCCGGACCCGGAGACGATGTACGCCGCAAGCGTCGCCCGCGACGCATCGTTTGAAGGGGTCTTTTTCATGGCGGTGAAGACAACCGGTATCTTCTGTCGCCCCACGTGCCACGCTCGGAATCCAAAGCGGGAGAACGTCGAGTTTTTCGGAACCGCCACAGAGGCCTTGGCCCACGGGTACAGGCCGTGCCGGGTGTGCAACCCGATGGAGCCGTACGGTAGCGCACCGGTCTGGGTGCAACGGGCGCTTGAACTCGTCTCCGATGATCCCGGGCACGCGCCGACCGACCAGGCGCTCCGGGACCTGGGAGTCGACCCGGCGCGATTGAGGCGCTGGTTTTCCCACAATCACGGTATGACATTCCGAGCCTACCTGCGAATGCTGCGTATAAACGAGGCGTACGGAAACATCCGGCAGGGCGAACGCGTGACGGCCGCCGCCTTCCGGAACGGTTTCGGCTCCGTGAGTGGATTCGGAAGCGCCTTCAAGCGCACCACGGGGTTTGCCCCCGCTGAGAGCGCCGGCCAATCGATCGTCACCGTAACGAGGATCCTCACTCCCCTGGGACCTATGGTCGCCGCCGCAACGGACGAGGAAATCTGCCTCCTCGAGTTTGCGGACCGCCGCATGCTGGAGCGACAACTGGAGATAGTGCAGCGTCGATTCGCCGCTCCCGCGATCACCGGTGCGCACCACTTGCTCGATCAACTCACCCATGAGTTGGAAGAGTACTTTGCCGGGGAACGGCGGACGTTCAGCATACGCTTGGCACTGCGCGGCACACCGTTCCAGGAGGCGGCGTGGCAAGCACTCCGGGAGATACCGTACGGGGAGACGAGGTCCTACGCCGAACAGGCGCGCCGAGCGGGCCGTCCAACGGCGATCCGGGCGATCGGTCGCGCCAACGGCGATAACAGGATCGCGATCGTCGTACCCTGTCATCGCGTCGTCGGCGCCGACGGGAACCTCACAGGGTACGGCGGCGGGTTATGGCGCAAACGTTTCCTGTTGGATCTTGAACGACAAAACGTGACGGCGGTGTAGAGGTGATCTTCCTTACACAATAAAAACAAACACAATCCTCACACATCCTTGACAGTATGGGGTCGGGAATTAATTTATGAAGCGAGTAGGAATGACCTCCGGTGTAAGTCGCCTGGACGATGCGGCGTTTCTGTTTTCCGCATGGACCGGTTTGCGGGCCGCGGATGATCGGTTGGACATCAAGACGTCGATCCTCGAATCAACCGTGGAAGAGGATGTACTCAACAACATCAGGTACTTCGCCTACGACGGATACGATTGCATCTGGGCGATTGGGTATAACACGCAGGCCGTAGTAGAAGAGGTGGCGCCCAAGTTTCCGAACATCCCGTTCATCGTGGTGGACGGCAACTTCGATCCGATCCCTGGGAATGTCGTTTCGGTCGGTTTTGCCGAGCACCACGGAGCGTACCTCGTGGGCTATCTCGCCGCGACTTTGAGCGAGGCGGGGCATGTGGGCTTCCTTGGTGGTGAGGAGATCGATCTGATCAAGCGCTTCGAAGCGGGGTTTCTCGCCGGTACGAGGTGCTGCAGCGGCGCTATCGACGTTTCCTGTGAATACGCGGGAAGTTTTGTCAGCTACGCCGCCGGCCGGGAAGCGGCCGACCGGCTCATTGAACTGGGGTGCGACATTATCTTCCACGCCGCCGGGTCGGCGGGGAAGGGCGCCATCCGTACGGCAAAACAGCGGGGTATATACATCATCGGTGTGGATACGGATCAACGCTTCCTCGCACCGGGGACCGTCATTACCTCCATGTTGAAACGCCTGGACCGTGCCGTTGATCGCCTGACCGAAGAAGTCCTGGAGGGTCGCGTGACGGGAGGCGGGCACATCGCGTTCAGCCTTGCCGATAACGCTATCGCCCTGGCGGACATCGAACACCCGAAAGTGAATGACGATGTGTTGGAGATCATGGGCTCTCTCCGGCAAAAGATCATCGACGGAGAGATTACCGTCCCGGAAACGGTCTGACGTCCCCGAAACGTCACGCCTTAGCCGGCTGCGACCGGTTCTGCGTGGGCCTTGATATGTGCTTCGATTTCGTCGAGGGCTGATAGGGCGATCTGAAGTTGATGGGTCTCGACCGACTCCACGAGCTGTCCAAGGGCTTTGGGGTCATCACTCAGGGCGCGTGCAAGCATGCCCGCGAGCAGCTGGCGGAGCCACAACGGATATGGTTCCATAGTGCTCCTCCTACATGCCAGAATACACCCAACAGGTGTGAAGTGATATGGTTTTCCGCAGGGCTAACGGAGAAATCATGGGATTCATCGATTTCTGACATATGATTAGTTAGTGGAATATGAACCGTCGTCTGGTACCGGTGCTGCTCGGTTTCGTCTTTGTCGTCGTCGCGCCCGCTTCGGAGATAGCCGTTGCGACGCTGAACATTCACTACATCTACGAGGGCCAGACAAAGATGCCCTGGTTGGAACGCCGGGAAGCCGTGGTCGCGGCGTTAGATGACATCGACGCGGATCTGTTCGCTTTCCAGGAGATGGAAACGTTCGCGGGATCGCACTCCAACGCGGCAAACGAACAACAGGCGTGGATCGCCGCGGCTTCTCCCGGCTACGCATTCGCCGCCACCGGCGATCCCGCCCTGTTCCCGAACACGCAGCCGATCATGTACCGTCGCAACCGGTTTGATATGCTCGACCAGGGGTTTTTTTTCTTCTCGCCCACACCGGACGAACTCTATTCACGGCCCTGGCACGGCCGATTTCCCTATTTCGCCACATGGGCGCTCTTTTTTGATCGCGAAGCGCCCGGGCTCCCGCGCTTCGCGGTGGTGAACCTCCACCTGGACCACTCAAACCGCCGCGACCGCCGGCTCGCAGCGGAACTTGTGCTCGACCGCACACGCGCCTTTGGCGGCTTGCCCATTCTTGTCGTAGGGGACTTCAACGCCCTGGCGTCGTTCCGGACGGTTCGCACGTTCCGTGACGCCGGGTTTTCGGTCGCGCCGATCAAAGGCGCCTCCTATCACTTCGGACGCGGCCTCGATCTCTATCCGGCCATCGACCACGTGCTCTATTCACCCGGCTGGGGCCTCGTTTCAACGAGCGTGTACCGCGAAGCGCCCGGAGGTATCTGGCCGAGCGATCACTACCCGGTGATCGCCACGCTGAAACTGGGCCGAAACGGCGCCGCCATGCAGTAGCCGGCGGCGCCTGTTGGGCAATCAGATTGCTCAGGCGCCGCACCTGACCGGACACGCCGACGAGTTCAACGAACGCGATTTCATCAACTGTGCGTCCGGTGCGTACGGTGCGTACGTCCATCTTCTCTCCTGAGCGCCCCACCGTAGAATTCAATTGTTATTATTTGATTATCAGGAGGTGCCTATGGAGTTGGGCGCGTTTTCAATCAGTCTCGCCGTAGCCGACATTCGTGTATCAAAGGCGTTTTACGAGAAGCTCGGCTTTTCCGAGTTCGGCGGAGACATCGAACAGAACTGGCTCATCATGAAGAACGGCGAACACGTGATCGGGCTCTTCCAAGGCATGTTCGACAAGAACATACTCACCTTCAATCCCGGATGGGACCAGGATGCATCCGAACGTGCGGATTTCACCGATATTCGTGAGATTCAGCGCCGTTTGAAAGCGTCCGGCATCGACCTGATAGAAGAGGCCGACGAATCGGGTTCCGGTCCCGCCAGTCTGACGATCGTAGACCCCGACGGGAATCCGATCCTTATCGATCAGCACCGGTAGCGAATCCGGCGGAGGGTAACAGGCAAAGGGCGTTCTCGTGTTGTACTCTATGACGTGAGAATGAGAAAACCAGTACGCAACGCGATCGTTATTGCAGCGATCATCCTTGTCGCCGGCGGCGCCGGTACGGCGCTGGCTATGCGTTCACGGCAGAGCGAGGAATCCGTCGCAGCACCCCCACCACGCCAGGTGACGACCACCGTCGTCAAGCTCTCCGCGATTTCGCAGGCGATTGTAGCCCAGGGGTATGTCGAGTCGCGGGAGGTGCTCCCGGTGTTTACCCAGGTTGGCGGCGAAGTCG
>JANQHT010000143.1 GCA_028282545.1 Spirochaetales bacterium | reverse complement strand
GCATCTACCACGTGGCGGTCCATCCTCGAAATCACGTGACCCGATGACGCCGTAACCGCGGGAACGGCGCCGTCTCCGACGAGCACGTTCGGCTCGCCGCGCGAGAGCCAGTGCACAAACCGCCTGGTCGTGAAACCTCGTGGTCGATTCCACGCGGAGCCATGATGGTGCAGTTCGGCGAAGAGTTCACCCATCAACCTGAGATTGCGGGGAGTGAGGTAGTGCCCCAATAGCCGGCCGGGTACCCACGTCATCAGTGTCGCGTTCCATGCATCGGGCATCGAGCCTGTTGTCACGGGAAGAACGTGTTGGCCCTCTCGAGTCGGGACGACGCGTGGGACGGCGATCGAGGTGTCCCGTGCGAGGGCGTCGAGCCACAGCGCCTCCGACTGAAGATCCTCCCGCGTTCGCCAGCCCGGAACGGCGAGGCGCAACATAAAGCGCTCACCCGATCTGGTTGTCACACGGTACATCGCGTTGGTCTCAAAACCGTGGTACGCGACGGATGGCGCTTCGAGGTCGTAGTGACCGAGGGCGATCGCGGCGAGGTGCCGCATACGCCGCAATCTGCCGACACGGGTAAGCGATGCAAAGGGCATCATTGAGAGATCATCTCACGCTTTACCATAGCCAACAAGTCGAGGCACCACACGCCCACATCACAGTCCCAACTGCAATCGGATCGTCTTGTCGAGCGACGCTACGAGCCACCTCTTGGGACCGGTCGATTCCCCCAGCACGTTCAGGAGTGCCCCATCCACGTCTTTCTCGAGCCGCCGATCCTGGAGGAACATTCGCAGCGTCCGGCGCACCACGCCGAGAGCGCCATGCACGCGTTGATCCAGTCATGTTCCGCCGGGTGGAAACCACCGGCAGGCCGCGTGCCGAGTCCCTTGGTGGTGTCGCCCTCGCCAATCGCCTCGATGATATTCACTACCCACCGCTCCGCCTTGTGATGGCAGAGTTCGAGTGTCGAGATCAACACTCTGATGCGCGTTGCACCCTCGGGCAGCGGCGAGAGTTGATCCTCCAAGGCATCGATTTCCCGCATCTCGTCGTCCGTCTCTACGCCGCAATTCGCCCAGCACTCCCTACACTGCGGTGTGCTCCCAGAGTATGGGTTCTCGTTCGTCGTCATTGCAGCGCTCCCGACAACAGCTTCCCGCCTCCGACGGACCCATTGTAACGGCATCCATACACCGACACCAATCCACGCTCGAGCCGATTTCTTGACCAGAGTATTCCTACAGCAATACTTTCGGCCTACATGAACGTGCAAAAAGAGGGCGGCGGATCTCCCGGGGATCGTTTTCGCGCCGCGCTGTCGCGGGAAAAACCGCTGCAGATCGTCGGCACGATCAACGCCTACGTTGCCCTCCTTGCCGCCCGTAGCGGCTACCGTGCCATCTACCTCTCGGGAGCAGGAGTCGCGAACTCGTCGTTTGCTCTTCCGGATCTCGGGATCACGAGTCTCGACAACGTCCTCGAGGACGCGCGACGCATCACGGGAGCCGTCGACCTCCCTCTGCTCGTGGACATCGACACCGGTTTCGGCGAAGCCTTCGGCATTGCACGGACGATCAGGGAGATGATCCGGGTAGGGGTCGCCGCCGTGCACATCGAAGATCAGGTCGCCCAGAAACGGTGTGGGCACAGACCGGGCAAGCAGTTGGTCGCCGTGGAAGAGATGACCGACCGAATCAAAGCCGCGGCGGACGCTCGATCCGATTCATCCTTTGTGTTGATGGCCCGCACCGACGCCTACGCAAGCGAAGGGCTCGACGGCGCCTTGCGCCGATCGTGTCACTATCGCGACGCCGGTGCGGATATGATATTTGCCGAGGCGTTTGCAAAGCTCGAGGATTATCGGACGCTTCGAAATGAGGTCGGCATTCCCGTTCTTGCCAACATCACCGAGTTTGGAAAGACACCGATGTTCGACACCGGGGAACTCGCGAGTGCCGGGGTCGATATGGCGTTGTACCCGCTTTCGGCCAATCGGGCGATGAACGCGGCCGCGCTCCGCGTGTTCGGCGAGATCAGAACACACGGCACGCAGCGAGGGGTGCTCGACGCCATGCAAACTCGGGATGAACTCTATGATGTTCTTGGGTACCTCGAATACGAAAGGAAACTCGACGAGCTTTTTGGGAGTGGGAACGATGGCGGAAATTGAGAAGCGTTTTGCCAAAGCAAAAAAGAGCGGCGGCTTGGCCGGAATTGTCGCGGGTGACTCGGCAATCTGCACGTGTGGTATCGAAGGGCGCGGGCTGAGCTACCGCGGCTACGCGATCGAAGATCTCGCGAAGCACTCCACCTTCGAAGAGGTCGCCTGGCTCCTGCTCCGCGGGGAGCGGCCGTCCCCCAGCGAGCTTGTGGACTACCGGAAGAAGCTCGCCTCCCACCGTACGCTGCCGCCGACGCTCACACGCACACTCGAGATGATTCCCGCCACAGCACACCCGATGGACGTTCTCAGAACGGGGGTTTCTGTTCTTGGCACCGTGGAACCGGAGATGGACGGAAACGACGGTCTGGAAACAGCCGACAGGATTCTGGCAGCGGTTCCGGCAATTCTGCTCCACTGGGTCCGCTATCATCGCGACGGATCGCCCCCCGACCTCGTCTCCGGGGACGGATCGACCGCCGAGTTCTTTGTGAACAACTTCCACGGCGGGCAGAGCGGTAGACCGACAAGAGAGGAGGTCACCCGTTGTATCGATGTTTCGTTGATCCTCTACGCGGAGCACGAGTTCAACGCCTCAACGTTTACGGCCCGCATCATTACGAGCACGTTGTCCGATTTTCACTCGGCGATCGCCGGCGCAATCGGCGCGCTTCGAGGTCCGCTGCATGGCGGCGCCAATGAGGCTGCCATGTATCTCATCAGCGAGTTTGAAGATCCTGAATCGGCCGAGAGTGGCATCCGCGCCAAGCTCGACAAAAAAGCGAAGATCATGGGATTCGGACACCGAATCTATACGGAGTCGGATCCGCGTTCGGGAGTAATCAAGGAGTGGGCGAAGAATCTCTCAGTCTCCGTCGGCGACTCCCGCCTCTACCCCGTTGCCGAGCGCATCGAATCGGTGATGTGGAACGGGAAGAGACTCTTCCCGAATCTGGACTTTTACGGCGCCCTCGCGTATCACTTCAGCGGAGTACCAACCGAGTTGTTCACGCCGATGTTTGTGATGGCCCGGACCGCCGGTTGGTCGGCCCACGTGCTCGAGCAGCGTTCGAACAACCGGCTGATTCGACCCGTGAGCCGTTACACCGGCCCGGAGCATAGAGAATTTGTTCCGCTTGTACCGGAGGACGAATACACGTGAACACACGGCCACAACCCGATGACCTTCTCGTTTCGATCGCGCGCTACGTCTGCGGACCGGCACCGGATAGCGCACCGGCGCGGGAAACGGCGCTTCTCTGCCTCGCCGACAGCCTTGGGTGTGCGATTCGCGCGCTCGAGGTGCCCGAGTGCCGGGCCCTCCTGGGGCCGGTTGTGCCCGGTACCGTGGTACCCAATGGAGTGCCCATCCCGGGGACGCCCCACACGCTCGATCCGGAGCGGGCTACCTTCAACCTCGGTACGATGATTCGCTGGCTCGACTACAACGACACGTGGCTCGCGGCGGAGTGGGGCCACCCCTCCGACAACATCGGAGCCGTGCTCTCCGCACTGTTCTCGTCGAGTGAAACGACGGTTGCCGATGCGCTCGGTTGGATCATCAAAGCCTACGAGATTCAGGGGCTACTCGCCCTCGACAACAGCTTCAATCGGCGGGGCCTTGACCATGTCATTCTCGTCAAAATCGCCTCCGCTGCCGTCGTTTCAGGGATACTCGGGGCGGCCGAAGCGCAGGTCGTGGACACGCTCTCGAACGCGTTCATCGACACGGGCCCCCTACGAACCTACCGGCAGTTCCCCAACACCGGATCCCGCAAATCGTGGGCGGCGGGCGACGCCTCCTCCCGTGGATACCGCCTGGCACAAATGGTTGCCCGCGGAACAATGGGCTATCCCACGGCACTGACGGCCCCCGAGTGGGGCTTCCAGGACGTGTTGTTTGGCGGCGAGTCCCTCGCAGTGAACAGGGAGTTCGGGTCGTACGTGATGGAAAACATCCTGTTCAAGGTGGCGTTCCCCGCCGAGTTTCACGCACAGACGGCGGTAGAGTGCGGGTTCGCTCTGCATCGCCACGTTGCCGGCCGGGTCGATTCGGTTGCATCGATCGAGATCGAGACGCAGGAGTCGGCGAAGCGGATCATCGATAAAGTCGGACCGCTCCATAATCCGGCCGATAGGGACCACTGCATCCAGTACATGACCGCCTGCGCGCTCATTTACGGGGAACTAACACCGGACCACTACACCGATACTGCCGCTGCCGACCCTCGTATCGATCAATTGCGGGATGTGATGGTGGTGACCGAAAACGATCGATACTCGAGAGATTATCTCGATCCCGAAAAGAGATCGATCGCAAACGCGGTCAGAGTGACCTTCGCAGACGGGTCGTCAACCGAGCGCGTTGAGGTGGAATACCCGATTGGACATCCGCGCCGCCGCGCAGAGGCCAAACCTCTTCTCTTCGACAAGCTCCGGGAGAACCTCGCGAGCCGCTACGCCCCGGACCGCGTTGAAGCAATCGTGGGCAGGTTTGCCGACCGCCAATCGATGGAGTCGACAACGATCGGCGAACTCCTCGCCCTCTTCGTCGATTCGGATTGACGAAATCGGATTTGCGCCTGTGCCCCGTGAAAAGAGGGAGATGCTATGTGCTCCGATCGACTGAGCGACTCGATAGCGTGCGATAGAAATGAGCGGTGTCGGGATCGGAGATTGACGATAGCAACTCCTCCAACAGAAAAACCGTGCAACGGCCGTCGACCGTCTGCCGCACGGCGCTTTGAAGGCGCTGCAGTGCACTCCTGATCTCGGCCGAGGCCTCTCCGAAGTCCTTCTCGATATTCGCCATTGCATGAACTATGCGACGAATCCCCGTTTCAATTTCATTCCCGTCACGGGAGGGGCGCTCGAGGCGTTCAACCAGGTCTCGAAAGAGCACTGCAAAGAAATCGTCCTCTATCTGCGGAAGAAGGTTCTCGATTCGTTTTTGCAGGTCACCCCATAGCACTATCGTGATGCCGATCGCTCGATGAAACAGTCGGAGGAGGGCCGCCTCACACTCACGTAATCGACCGGGCAGCGTTGTGGCGTTGCCGATTACGTCTTCAACTACTGCTACGGCAACGACGCCCGCCCCTCTCTCAAAGACCACCGCATCGACTCTTATGCTACGGTCGACGTCACACGGCGCGATATCACGGAAGGCCACTCGGTCCGACTGCGCCTCCAGTGAATTTTGCACACGCGGGACCGCGACCAGAGTAGCTGCCTCTCTACCGGCTACAAACGTTGCAATGGAGCGCTCACGGTTATCTCCGGCGGCGAGACAGTGTCGCAGGAGCGCGGGATCTTTCGCGTGGAGGTAATTGAGCATCGATGGAAGGTAAAATGGTAGGAGATTCGTCACCGCTTCTTGATGTGGCCCTTTTGATTCGCTGTCAGCAATAATTCTAATTCGTTTTGAGACCATTGTAAATAGTCGGTTCTGAGCGAACCATGGTATCGCCCATGGAGAAGAAGGGAGACAGACTTCGCGACAACCTTGCGCGGAACATCAAACGGGCGAGAGAGAAGCTGGGGTATACCCAGCAGGAACTTTCAGAACGGGCCGATCTATCAAGCGGGCATATGAACGATTTGGAGCAGGGCCGAAAGTGGGTATCGGCGGAGACGCTGCAGAGGGTAGCCGACGCGCTCATGGTGGACCCGTGGATGCTGCTCCTGCCGGAAGCCAGTGGAGATCAAACGGCCCAATACGATCTGCTCACGAGTTTTGCCTCGCGGATCAAGGACAACGTCAATACCACGGTTGCGGAGACTTTAAGAGAGCTCCTAAGGCCCCCTCGTTCCTAACTGAGGGGCCTCAAACCGTTTTTCCCCGATACACCGTCTCTCCTGTATTCCCTAACACTTCCACCGTTGCCACCGATCGCCATGGGGCGCCGCGTTTTGATCGCAACGCAACCGCCCGGCGGTACGCATTCCAACCGGTCGGGACCCAGGACTCCGATATTGAAATTGTCGTTCCCGTCGTCGGTTCCGTCGATCGCTCTAGACCGCAGGCAGCCGGATCTCCGTGATCGTGTTGTATTCGGAATCGCGCGTAAAACCGATCGTTCCGTTGTGTCGGCGAACGATCGTTCGAACGATTGAAAGCCCCATACCCGCACCTTCCCGCTTGGAGCTCTGTCCTGAGAAATGGGCGTCCGCCATCCCGGTGATCCTCCCGGCGACTTCCGCTGGAATTCCAGGACCCTGATCGCACACCGCGAAGCACACCGCGCCCCGCTCGCCGAGAAAAAGGTCCGCGTCGTCGTGGAAGAGACGGAGAGAGACGCGTCCGCCGCTCTCTCCGAGCGCTTCGCATCCGTTCTTGATGAGATTGATCAGCGCTTGTTCGATAAGACCCGTTTCCGCGCGGACCTGCGGCACCGTTCCCCGCAGTTCATAGCGCAACTCGGTTGAGTACTGTTTGACCATGATTCGCGTGAAGCGCACGACTCGTTCACAGATTTCGGCCGGATCGACCGGGGAGGGGCCGTCTCCAGTCGGCTGGTGGCCGTACTCCTTCACCTGTTGTATGACGCCGTCGATCCGACGGGCCCCCTCCATGATGCCGCTGAGAATCTCGCTCGCTTGCGCAAGCGTCCGGGTGAGCATTTCATCGGGGGGATCGTTCGCGTTGCGTATGCGTGACAGGAGTATTTCGAGCGATTGTCCGTTTAGTTGGACGATGTGGTTTGGATTACCCACTTCATGGGCGATCGACGACGCGAGTATCCCCAACAACGACAACCGATCGGTAACGATGAGGCGTTCCTCCCGCTCGCGGTGTTCCGTCACGTCGCGGATTACCAGGGCCGCGACGAGGCTGCCGTCACGCGTCGGGGCCGTATTGACAGTTATTCGCACGATCATGTCGCGCCACTGCGTCTCCTCTTCGACCGACGAACGCGTTTCGAGCGCTCGATCGAACATCGACCGCACCCTCACGGCGATCAACTCGTCCAGTCGGGCCTCCTCGGATGACGTGGTGTTGAGAAACGCCTGGGCCGCCGGGTTAAAAAACAAGACCCGCGCCTGTGAGTCCACGAGCAGCAACGCGTCGGTAATCATCGCGAACAGGAGCTGCACACTGTCCTGCGTATTGGCCAATTCGCGCTTCGCCTCGGAGAGCGCTTCCATCAAAGGCTCACGCTCGGACGTTTTGGTGCTTGTAGTACGTAACGCTCGTGTTCCGATCGCGGCGGACGGCGCGCCGCCCCCGACATCACGGAGTCTTTCGCGAACGCGGTCGATGGCGACCGCCGCGCCCCACGTCTCGTACAGGTTGAGGGCGGACTGAAACGCCTCCCGCATCGCCTCTTCATCCCCGCCCGTTTCGCGCAGGAGGGTGCCGTGCCGTTCGTGAATGAACGCCGCCTCGTTGGCGTATCCCGCCGCAATCGCCTCCCGCGCCGCTTTTGCGTAGAGGTGCGCGGCGCGTCGTGGACGGTGCGTGTACCGGCTCTGTTCTGCGCGCAGAGCGTATACACGGTGTGCGTTCCCCGGGGCGCTTCGTGCGAGCCGGCGGATACGCCCTAGCGCGAGTTTGCCCTCATTCGATCGACCGAGCCGCCACGCCGCCAGCCCAAATAGAAAGAGGGTAACCGAGATGACAAAGAGGGAGTACAGCATGCCGGGGCGATTGGCTATCGGTTCGAGAAACGCAAAGGCCGATTCAGGGTCATCATCGTACGTCGCGTTGAACCCCTTCGCGATGTACAGTCCGTCCAAACTGAGCACGTCTTCCGCCGCGGTCAGCTCGGCGATGATCGTCGGTTCGTCGCACACGTTACCGGTGAGGGTCGAGGGGTCTACGGTCTTGTGCATGAGGCACTCGACGGCTTGTTGATACTTCGCCATGGAGGTCGCGGTGCGTCGATGTCCGAGCGCCGTCACCCGCGCGCGGTACGTATTGATCGTTTCGAACACGCGATCGAGCGGTTCCCCGCAAAAGAAGAGGTTCTGGCCGTAGACGCTCACCGAATGGGCCGCCTCCTCGTACCCGCCGATGCGGATTCCCTCCTCGCCCAGGGCCCGCAAGTTCGCGGTTGTAGTCCTGAGGTTTTCGCTCAAATGATCGGTCAAGATTGCCGCGTACGCGTGTATCGTGTGGTGTGCGCGCACATCGCCGTGCGTCTCCAGTGAGTCGGTTGCCAGCGCCTTTGCGTAGGCGCCGAGCCGTCTTCGACGCCGTATCGACCCGTGTACGTACGCTTCGTAGGCCGACCACATGAGAAAACCCATTCCGGTGAGCGTTCCGCGCCCGTGGGTGAGCGCATCATCGAGGATAATCCACGCGAGCGTCCCCGCCTGGTCCGTCGCCAGCGTCATCGTCGCGAGCATCATGTTGACGCACGTGCGTACCAGCAGCTCGGATCGTCTGTCGGCCACTATCGGCTTGCGAAGGAGTTCACGGAAGAGCGAGCGCGGCGACCAACGACGAAAAAACGCACGGGCGCGGCGGCGGTCCGCTTCGCTCCATTCGTTGGGGCGGCCGTCCGACTCGGTTGATGAACGTAACTCCGCAAGGATGATCAGACCGATCTGAACGGCGCCGCGAATCCACAGGTTAGCGTAACAGCGCTCGACCCAGAGGTTCCGCGCTTCGTTGCGCCCCGTACGATCGGCGTGCGCCTTGATCTGCGTGAAGTGTCGACTCATCGTCGGCACGTCGTCGAGCAGGAAGGCCGCGTGGTGAGCGATCGTATGGAACGGAAGGCGGAGGTGCGGTTCCTCCGAATCGGCCGACAGGGCGAGCCCGCCGAGGGCGAAGGCCGACGCCTCGTCTGGTATCAACAAGGCGACTGCGCGTTCGGCGGCGCGCCCCAGGACACGAAGTGCCGCTTCCACGCCCAACCGCCGTACGAGCGCAGTAGATATGGACGCCTCTGCGTCGTGTGCGGAGGGTGTGCCTGCGGCCGACGTCAACATCCGGGCGATCGAAAACGCCGCGCGATCGTCCCCGCTTTCGAACAGCCGCCACAGGAGATCTGCTGTCTCGTCAACCATGGTCGTCGATTCGAGAGCCGATTGTCTCGCCGACGTTTCGATCGAGTCGTGCTGAAAAGAGACCAGGCCCTTTTCTCGGTCAACCGAGATGAGCAACGCCTTTTCCGCCTCCTGTAACAGATCGTCTACAACCGTTTCGTCGTCTTCCGGTATCTCTCTTACAAGCGACAGGGCGACCGGCGGAAAGAGGAGCGCTATACGCTGTACAAGATATCGCGCTGGCCGGCTCAGACGGTCCAGGTGATGACCGAGGACGCCGGCGATAGGCGGATCGGCGCGTTTGCGGTGGCCCAATACGCGCGTCTGCCGACTGGTGCGAACCATGTTCACAACGTTGAGAGGTATGCCGTCGGCACGCGTCGCGACCCACTCCGAAAGCAACGTACGCTCGGATTCATCGGCGTACCGATCTACCATAAAATCGAGGAGCCGCTGAGACTCGACGTTTGTAAGGCGCGGCAGGTGCACGACTTCGAAACGCGATTCGGGTACTACACGGTCCAACGCTTCGTTGCGCCCAATCGCGATGAGTGCGATGTTTCCGGGTTGCTCCGCAAGGCGACGGAGTACCGCGACACTCGGCTCGTCCGCCCACTGAATGTCGTCCGCGACGACGGTGACGGCACCCGCGCCGACGCGGGAGGCGAGCGCCCGTATGAGCGCGGCGAGCGCCTCCGTGTAGTCCACGCCGGGCACGGGCGACTGGTGGTCCAGCAACCCGGCTGAGGTGAGGATCGACGGCAACACTCCCCGTGCAACTTCGTGTGAGCCCGGGGTGTCCATTATGCGGGCGAGGAGTCGTTCCGCCGACTCACCGCGCCGGGCGGCGAGTCGTATGAGAAGCGCGTCCAGCAGGTACGCGACGCTCCCGTACGGCATCGTTCCGCTCTGCGGGCTCTTGTGATAGGCGGACATGTCGCCGGAAGCGAAGATCTGTTCGTCTATCGTCTTCCACAGGAACGTTTTACCAAAACCTGAACCGCCAACCACCAACGTGGCGCCGCCGTATCCACGACGAGAGTCATCCACGGCGTCCGCCAGGCGCTTTAGAACGTGACGACGACTCGTTGGTCCGCTGAACTGATCCACAAGGAACGCGATGTCGTCAACCAACTCGGACCGCGTACGGTAACCGCCGCTCTGTGTATCGATCGTTGCTCGGTGTCGAATCCGATCGATCAGTTGGACGTGAATCGGACGCCCCGCGCCGACCGTTTCAGAGGAGGCAGTTCCCGTTTCGCGACGATCCTCCGGATCGAGTGAGAAGAGTTCACACCCCGCTCGTACCAGATCGCCGATCGACGCGTGTTGCGGGTTCGAGGCTACG
>JANQHT010000131.1 GCA_028282545.1 Spirochaetales bacterium | reverse complement strand
CGCACACCCTTTGCGATCCCCGCCGACGCGGCGGTCCAGCCGGCGTGGCAGATAAAGCCCAGCAGGACACCCGCCTCATGCGCGTCCCGGATCAGTTTTAGAACGCTCTCGTACCGGCGCAGCTTGTCCGGGGCCCATCCGCCGGGTACGAGTACCGCAGTAAAATCGGTTGCTTTCACGTCGCCCGCGCCGCGGTCGGCAGTGGCGGTGAGCCCGCCGCTTTTGCTCTCGTAGACGTCGCCGGCCTCGATTCCCACGGAGGTGATCTCAGCACCCAGTTCCTTCATGCGCATGTACACCGCCCAGTATTCCAGATCCTCGAAGCCGGGGCCGGCGAGCATTGCGATACGTATTGTACTGTTCATTGATACAAGATCGTGACGACGGCGTGCGGATTCAAGTTGCACCGATGCGACCGGTGGTGTGGATCTACCGCCAAATGGGCAGCGATTTTCAGTACGGACGGTGGCGACAAGCCCTCCGACTACGTTGTCTCTATCGAACGCCAAATAGGTTTCACATTGGAGGTCACGTGGCCGTTTGGAACCAAAGTATCACCAGCCGCGCCCGGAAAGAAGAACAAAACGCGTCTCTGCAGCGCAGCGAAGCCAAGCGTTTTGTTCTTCTTTCCGAAGGCAGGCGTGAAGAGAAACGAGCCAAGGTCACGTGATCTCCACGATGAGAAAAACCGGCGAGCTGGACCTGCCACCACGACACACGGAAAATCGGGTATCATTGACGCCATGAAAACCATGTTCAGACGAGCGATTGCTTTTGTGTCGGCGGCGGGCTGGGCCCTTGCCGATGATGAACGCCGTGGGGACGCGGACGTGGAGTTCGTTCGCGCGGTCCCCGGCGTCGAGGTGATTGCCGATCTCAACCGGGAAGGGGGAGATCGATTCGAGGTGGTTCGGTAGTGGACCCCAAGGATCGCCGACTCTACCTGTTATTGGTGTGTATTCTCGTCGCCATCGCCACGGTGGGGATGATCGCGCCCGGTACGGAAGACGCGTCGATCGGTGCGACGCTCTCCGCGATTGCCCGACTGCAAATCCGTCCCGCCCGCTTGGTCAACGACTTCACCCGTGCCGAGAGCCCCGGGGCCGCCCTGGTCAACGCGGCGCTCGTCGCGGGAATCGGTCTGGTCCTGGTTCGGTTAAACGGCGTTCGCCTGGCGGGACCGACGGTGGCCGCGGTCTTCACGCTGTTCGGCTTCGGCCTCTTCGGCAAGACGCCGCTGAATTTTGTTCCGATCATCATCGGCGTCTCCATCGCGGCACGAATCGCCGGCAAACAGTTCAAAGAGTACATCCTCATCGCGATGTTCGGGTCCGCCCTGGGCCCGCTGGTTTCGCTCATCGCCTTCGAAATCGGGCTGCCCCCGGCCCTATCGGTCCCGGTTGGTCTGCTCGGTGGCGTAGCGGTCGGCGTGGTGCTCCCGGCGATCGCTTTTGTTATGTTGCGCCTGCACCAGGGGTACAGCCTCTACAACATCGGGCTCACCACGGGGTTCCTGGCGCTTTTTGCCGCAGCGATCGTTTTTGGGCGGGGAGGGCAACTTCCGGGAGGCGCGGTGTGGAACAGCGAACCGACGCTCCTCTTGATCTTGCTCGTTCCGGCGGTCTCCTTGGCGCTGATTGGCGCCGGTCTTTTACAAAACGCCCAGGCAGCGCTCCGTGGCTTCGTTTCGATAACGTCGATTCCCGGACGCCTGCCTTCGGACTTCATGGACATGGTATCCGTACCGGCGGCACTGGTGAACATGGGCGTTATGGGCCTCCTCATGTGGGGCTATGTCATTGTGGTCGGTGCAGACCTCAACGGTCCCGTTTTGGGTGGAATCTTCACCATCGTGGGATTCGCCGCCTTTGGGAAACAACCACGGAACGTCTTACCCGTGATTGTGGGGGTCGCCGCTGCGGCGTTGCTCTTTGGGCACGAGCTTTCGGCGCCCGGGGTCATCCTGGCCGCCCTGTTTGGTACGACCCTTGCACCGCTGGCGGGTGAGTTCGGTTTTGCCATTGGTGCGGTCGCCGGTTTTCTTCACTTGCTGATTGTTCTTCGTTCCGGTGCCTGGCACGCGGGGATCGGACTCTACAACAACGGACTCGCCGGCGGTCTGACGGCAACGCTCCTGGTAGCAACCATCGAATGGTATCGAGCAAATCGACAAGAACGGCGGGCCGCCCGGGCCGGCAGCTATGCCGCGTCGGCGGACGGTGCCGACGACGAGGAATAGGCATGAAACGAAAAGACTTTGTATTGCACCTGATCGGCGAGATCGCCCACTACGTACTCGACGCCGATCCGATGAGAATGGTCATCTCCCTGCATCAGGAGAAGGACGGCCTTCACCTGGCAGTTATCGACAGTGTTCCCCGGGAGGAAGAGGAACTGGAGTCGATCCGCCGTTCCCTGAACAACGCGCCCCGGCCCGAGATGGCCGAGTACTACGGCAGCATGGCGGGTTACGACAGTCTCGGTTCCGCCCGGCTGAACCTCATCGGATGGCAGGTGAAGGGAGCCGACGTAACTTCAACGAGCAACGGGACTAAGATCGACCTCTGGCTTGGGGGCGATCGGTTCGATCCGGAGAGCTTTTCGATCTCGGACCGCACCAACAAGGAAGCGTAGGGCGCTACCCGTTCACCGGAGAGTCAAACCGGCCGTTACGCTGTATAATCGACCGGGAGACACCATGAAGATAGAAACGTGGCCGCTCGTCCTGGTCATCCTTAACGCGCTTGCCTTCGCGGGTGTCGTATTCGTGAACGGCCTCGCGAATGCGTTGCCGATCAACGGTCAGACAACGGGCGCGTTGTCCGACCTCTATCCCAACCTCTTTGTTCCGGCCGGGTTCACCTTTTCGATTTGGGGCGTCATCTACGCGCTGCTCCTGCTCTTTGCGGGATTTTCCGTTGTGGCGGTTGTCCGGGCGGTGCCGCCGGCAGTGGAGGCTGTCCGCGCCATCGATCTCTTCTTCCTCTTGTCCTGCCTGGCCAACGCCGGCTGGGTCCTTACCTGGCACTACCGAAGGGTGGGTTTGTCGCTGGTCGTGATGCTGGTGCTGCTCGGGTCGCTGCTTGCGATCTATTTCCGGTTGGGTGTTGGGATCGGAAGTCCGAATCGCACCGTTGCGGCCTTTGTGCACGTTCCCTTCAGCGTCTACCTGGGCTGGATAACCGTAGCAACCGTTGCCAACGCGACGGTCCTCCTCATCGACCTCGGATGGAACGGTCTCGGCCTGCCGGAGTCCGCCTGGGCGATCCTCTTGGTGATCATCGCTGCCGTTATCGCTCTGCTGGCGATCGTGCGCCGCGGTGACGATGCCTTTGCCCTGGTTGTGGTCTGGGCACTCGCGGGTATTGCCGCGAAACGTCTTGAAACGTTTGCAGATGGACGTGCGGTCGGGTACGTTGCCGTTGCGGCGGCGCTCTTCCTGGTGGGGGCTCTCCTCTTTCACCTGGTGTGCAGGTACGTCTTCTAGCCTGTGTGTGAGAACGCGCCTGGTCGCGGGAGACGGAGTGGAGAACAGAGCCGCCTAACGTGGTCCACATTCGCGTTTGAACTCCGTGTGCAGTACAACTCGCCGGGGGTAAAAGTGGTCGTTTCGCGCATTGCTACCCCGCCTCACCGAGAAATTCCGCTGCCAGGCGATCTATCAGTTCCCGCACGCCCCGGTGATTGATGGCGTAGTAGAAGCGCCGGCCCTGGTACTTCTCGAGATGGATAAGGCGTGCAGCAACCAGTTTGTCGATGTGGTACGAAACTGTCGACGCCGAGATTCCGATGTGATCGGCGATCTCCTTGCTGAAATGGGGGCGTTGCCGCAGCAGGCGCAAGATTGCGATCCGTTTGGGATCTGCCAGCGCTTCGATCGATTCGTCGGTAACACTCTTGAACGACTCGCTGTCGCGATTCGCCGTGAGCACACGGTCGGCGTGGACGATATCGAAGAGGTGGTACGCTTCGTCCTCGCTCGGCAACATCAGCCAGGTGGCGCTGTTGACGGAGTCAACCACTGGGAAGAGCCGTACCGTGTTGCGATCCACCAACAACGACCGGTAGTTGCCGCGCGTCAGTTGATCCAGCGATTCCTCCGTGCCTTCTACGATTGCCGCGGCGCTTTTGGTTATCCACGCCTCGACCCGTGCCCTCGCATCTTCGGCGAATCGCGAAAACACACGACCGTCGAACCATCGCAGAACTTCCACGAGCTTGGCTTTGAACGCGTCCGGCGCGGAGAGGAGCCGCGTCAACTGTTCCGCCTCGGTACGAAACGACACCGTTTCGCGGTCACGGTCTGCCTCGATGGCCGCTTCGATCCGTTCCGGCGTGAGCCATCCTTCGTCGGAGGTGTCAAACTGGAGCAGTTGCTTAAAAAGGCCCTGAAGATCGAGGTCTTTCATCGACTCGATTTCCTCGATCAACCGCTCCACCTGGTGCCACCCGTTGCGAATTATCAAGTGGAACAGGAACAATGCCGTGCTCGTCGGCGAGAAGAGATGCTCCAGGTCCGACCGCTCGAATGGTGTGGTCACGGTACGGGTCCGCTCCGACCAATCAACGGACGTGGTCGGCGGTTTCGGGAGCGATGCTTCCGGGCGGGCCACCACGGAATCAACGGCGATGACGAACTGGATCGCCTGCGAGTAGACAATCGGAACGTCCGGGGTCATCGCTACGTCCCTCGGCCGGTGTTCAACACGGTGGCCGCCGGGTCCGGCATTTTCGAGAGCGACTCCCCAAATCGGACAATCGAACGTCCCGCCAACACCAGGACGGAACCAATCGCGATCAGGATCACTCGTTTTCGACTCCTGTGTGTAACCGCGCTCGTCCTGTGACGTCCCGCGTCCGTTTCTCGCCGGCGATCGCGTTCTCGCTCTCTGTAGATGGCGGAGAACTCATTGTCCATATGTGTCATGACGATCCCCCTTTGAACGAATGTTCGATCTGTGTCTAATATAAACCATTAAACGATCGATGTCAATCATAGCAATAATGTTTTATTTATTTCGAATATAATACCGAAGTTGCCGTTGTTGTCGGTTGCATCGCTTTCTCCTACGATGTCCCCATGAAAATCATGGAAATCGGTTCGTCCGGGATATCCACGTCCCTTTTGTCTCTTGGTGCGTGGGCTATCGGCGGGGACGGCGTCGGGGGCACAACGATGACGCCGCGCGGATGCGTGCCGATGTCGAAGCGATTGCGCCGGTTGTCTCAGGCGGCGGGACGGGAGAACTGAATTGAGTGACACAGTTCGCGATATGTATGAAGAGTGGGCTGAGTCCTATGCGTCGCTGATGGATAGCGAGATCGAACAGGCCGTGTACGCCCGGGTCCTGGGTAACCTTGCCGCGGCTACCGCGGGGATAAACGGCCCGGTGGTCGACACGTCGTGCGGCTCGGGCCACATGCTCGCCATGTATTCCGACCGGTTTGACGCAAATCGACAACTGATCGGCATAGACATCTCTCCTGCGATGATCAAGATCGCACATCGCCGATTCGGGACTAAGGCGAGTTTTGTCGTGGGAGACATGGGAAACGTCGGCGCCGCGCTATCATCGCTGGGCGGCAGTACGCCGCCGCCGCCGGCGCTCTCTGCTGCTGCGGTGATCAGTTTTTTCTCGATACACCATCTCGACGCTGAGCGAGTGCTGCCGGTGCTCCGGTCGTGGCACGACGTGCTCGCTCCCGGAGGGCGGCTGCTCATTGCCGCGTGGGAAGGGACCGGTACCATCGACTACGGGGACAGTAATCAGATCACGGCGTACCGCTATTCCCGAGAAGAGATCACCTCATGGGCGTCGCTGGCGGGCTTCACCGTCACTCGTTGCACCGTGGAAGCAGTTGAGGGGATGGGTATGGACGCGGTGTATCTGGAGGGATCGAGATAACACGCCGTGACTCGACGGCAAGCCGTTCCCGGTCCCTACGAGTTTTCGTAAAAGTACCCGTCCACGGCGCGGACGAGCGAGATCGGTGTGGCTTAGGTGTTCAACCTGTACGACACGTGCTTCGCCTTTGTCACGCGAACGATGGGTACCGCGTGTCGGCGCGATCACCTATAATGCTCTCCACCACCGGGGCGTCGCGGTTGTGTTGATCGTGGTTGGCTTCGCGGCGAGTTTTGGCTTCCTGCAATTGATCGGTTTAGTGCTTCTGGCACACTCGTCCTTTGACCGCGTGTTCGGATACGGTCTGAAGTTCGCCGATTCCTTCAAGAACACGCACCTGGGACCCATCGGCGGCAAGCCGTAGCGCGAGCCACGCCACTGGCCATCGGTCCGTACGAGTTCTGCCGGCGAGAGACCTCACTCACACCCATGAACCAATGCGCGGATAGCCTCGCGTCGCAAGAGGCGGAACCGGTTCTCTTCTACGGAAATCAAACCTTCGTCGACCATACGACCGATCTCCCGCGATAGCGACGGACGCGCCACTCCGAACATATCGGCGAGTTCCTGCCGGGAGTGCGGAACGTATATGTACCTGTTGCCGTCGGCGTCCGTCCGAACGGTGGACTCGGAAAGAAACATGGCGATGCGCTGGCGCAGCGATGCGAGCTGCGTCAGGCGCAGCCGTGTTGCAAGGAACGCAACACGCCGCCTTTCTCCTCCTCAACGCTATCCTCGGCGTCCAACGTGGAATCATGGCCAAGCCCGCGCCCGTTATATTTCGATTTGCCACTGTGGAAGCGTTCGGGAGGACCCTGGTTATTGCAACGGTGGTATTGATCGGGGCGCGACGTGCGGCGCGCGCCGCGTCGTTCCGGAGTGCGCGGTTGCCGCTGGTTGCACCGGCCCCGCGTGGGGTGTATTACTCGCGACGCTCGCCGTCGCAGCGGAACTCAGCGGGGCGCTCGTTCAAGGCTAAACGTCGTGAGCGAGAGCGCCCGTAGACCTGCGGTCTACGGGCTCGTCCTTGCAGGCGGCGAGAGTTCGCATATGGGGTGCGACAAGGGCGCCCTCGAGTACGAGCCGGGCGTGAGCGACGTGCGGCGAACGGCAAGAGATCGCCGGTGCTGTGTGTGAACGCGTCTTTGTCTCCCTTCGCAACGGCCGACGCGTGCCGGCGGACGCGGCCCATCTCCCGGTGATCGAAGACCGGCATGCGGGGTTCGGGCCCCTGGCGGGGATCGCGGCAGCGCTGGACGCGTACCGCGACGTTGGGTGGCTTGTTCTCAGCTGCGATCTTCCGCTGCTGGCACTCGATGGCGTCCGCGCGATCATCACCGCGCGAGACAAAGAGAACCTTGTCACGTGCCTTGCTCCCGACGGCGTCCGCCCGGAACCGCTCTGTGCCCTCTGTGAGGGCGGCGTGCGACCGCTGGTCACCGACGCTATCGCACGGGGCGAACGCGTCCCGGTGAAGATCCTTGATCGTGTGTCGGTCGCGCTTGTGACTACCGCGAACGGGAACGCCGCCTACAACGCCAACACCGTCGCCGATTTGGCCGCAGTCGGCATCCGAGGTTGCGAGTAACATCCGCCTCCGGGCTGCGATAGGCGCCTCGTGTTGAGCGCCGACGTCGCTAGTGAGTCTCAGAGCGTGGTCTTTTCGAAAACCTCTCGGGTTACCAACGATTTCTGGGTTCCCGGTTTCATCGTCGACATGGCGGCGTATCGGTTTGCCTTTTCGATGGCGAGATCAACGTTGCCGCTCTCCACGTAGTAGGTGGCGAAACACCCGACAAACGCGTCTCCCGCACCCGTGGTATCGACGCTCGAAACGCTCACCGGGGGAATGAGCTTTGTTGTACCATTTGTGGCGACGAGCGCGCCGCGCTCTCCTATCGTGACGATGACGTTCTGGATGCCCGCTTCGTTCAGGGTTCGGGCCGCGGCGGTGATTTCGTCGACGGTGTCAACGGCCATACCGGTGAGCGTCTTTAGTTCGGATTCGTTGGGAACGAAAAACGAGACGGTGCGGATCTTCTCGAGTTCGAGCGAAGGGTCCGCGGGCGCCGGATTGAGCAACACCGGCACTTCAAGTTCCCGGCATCGATCTATCGTGTAGTAGACGGTTTCCATCGATATCTCGAGTTGCATAACCACAATATCGCTCTCGCCGATCATCGTCTCAGCGCGGTCGATATCGGACGGAGAGAGATCCTCGTTCGCACCCTTAATGATGAGAATGCTGTTGCTGGAGTCGGGTTCCACGAATATGGGCGCAACACCGCTCGATTTGCCCGGCACTGAATCAACGAAGTCCACATTGATGCCATGCGACTCGAAGTTCTGCCGCGTGTTGGGACCGAATACGTCGTCGCCAACCTTGGTTACCATCCGCACGTCTGCGCCGAGCACCGCAGCCGCAACCGCCTGATTGGCGCCCTTGCCGCCGAAACCCATGCTGAACTCCGGTGCGACGATCGTTTCGCCACGATCCGGCATCCGGTCAACGTATGTGATCAGATCGACCATGTTGCTTCCAACTACCGTGATTTTTGGTTTTGCCACCGTGCTACCTCACCAAGGATTCGATTTTTGCCTGCATCGCTGCGCTCTTCGACGAATCGAGCGCGCCGACGCGAACCGTGAGCTTTTTGCGCTCGCCCGGTTGTATCGTCTTTACCGTGCCCTTCTCACGTTCACGCGTGTACCCTTCCGGCCCGGATGTCGCGGGGAGCGCCATCGCGTTGACCTTCTGGTCTTCGTTAATAAGGATCCATCGAACGGTGTGGTCAAGTTGCTCGGGGCGGTACGAAACGTAGTCGGCCGTACCGTCGGTGTGACGCTGCATCATGTGCGTGAATCCGTCGTCGTCGCTCCTCTGGTTTTTCATAAAGTAGACGACTTCCGGATCGTAGCTGTCCTCCGGCCTCAGAATGCGCGTCTTACCCGGATCGTTCTTGAGTTCCTCCAGCGAAGCGAGGAACTCAGGCGTGGGTACAACGTGCGAAGGGATACTGCTCCGAATCTCCATATCCTGGCTGTTCCAACCGGCGGTCTGAACGATCTCGGCATTGTCACCGGGTGCGAAGTTGATGTGACACATGTACATCATTTCCATCGGCTTGCTCATCTGGTTCGTGATTTCCATCGAGACATCCATGACGCACGAATCCTCGAACACGCGCACCGTAGGTTGTGCCGTGTACTTGTCTCCGAAGGCGCGCGTGTAGCGATAGACGCCGGTCAACGAAACGAAGTTGCGGCCGTCCTTGGTGCCAAATTCAAGCCACGCATTGTCGAACTGCGCACCGGGCAACTCGCCGTGGAGTGGGTGATCATCGTCCGGCCCGGGAGCTCCCATGCGGCGGGCGCCGCAGTGGTAGAGGAACGCACCGTACGAATCGAGTAGGTCATTCGTCGGCTCCGGCTGATCGAAGAAGTTCACCATCCGGAGACTCCGTCCGAAGAATACGGCGTCCCAGATCTGCTGGCCCTGGTACGGAAGAAGTACAACGTGCCCCTCCGGATGCGCCACTTTCAACGCTTCCACGCCCGACGCAAAACGGAACTGAAGGACCTTCAGCTCCCCGAAGGTCAACAACAACTCCGGCGACAATCCGAACGTCGATCGATCTATTCGACACATTCCCGCCACGAGATCCTCCTTCCTGTACTATGATTTCTGAATGTTAAAATCATAACATGCAAATCCAAGTTGTCAACGCCCCGTTCTATGCAAGGATCAACTCGATGCCTTTTTCTTCGATTATCCGCCTCTGCTCTTTGGAGAGCGTCGAATCGGTGACGATTACGTCGATATCGTCCAAATCTGCGAAATATTCCGATCGAATCATTCCAAACTTCGTCGAATCGGCAAGGAGTATTCTCCGCGCGGACGATTGAATGACGGCGACCTTCGTCTCCCGTTCGTACCCGTTGAGGCAGGTGATTCCGAAATCGGCTGATACTCCCGCCGCGGAGATAAACGCCTTGGTTGCGCGAAACCGGCGCACCACCGCCAGTCCCTCGGCGCTCTCAAACATCAAAGTGTTCGGGTGCAGGTTCCCGCCGGCGAAAACGGAATGAACGTTCGACATTCGCGCGGTCTCGGTTACAATATTCAATGAATAGGATAGAATAGTTAAATTTTTATCGTTTGGTATATTCGCTGCAAGGTACTCGGTAGTTGAGCCGCTATCGATAATCAGGGTGTCGTTCTCTTCGACGAGCTGAGCGGCGCGCACTCCGATGAGATGTTTTGCCTGCGTGTTCTGCGATTCGGCGGTGTGCAGCGTGTAGGGACTTTCGCACGGTTCTTTGGCGTATCGCCCGGCGAGGAGTACGCCGCCATGAATCTGACGCACCATCCCTTTTTCGCGCATCGTTTCCAGGTCTCGTCGCACCGTCATGTGCGAGACGCCGAGTTGTGCCGCAAACACCTGGACCGGCAACCCGTTCTCCCGCTGCAACATCTCCAAAATGCGTTCGATTCGATTTTGTTTCTTCGTGGCCATTACGCTCTATCAATTCCCTCTGTGAAAAATTACACGTTTATACGTTAATTATAGCACAATAAGTACGTCAAATGTTTGACAAATAACATTACCCACCGTACAATCAGGGTGAATCCAAGGAATGAAATGAATGGGCGATCACCTGCAGATACGAAACCTGACCAAAGAGTACTCCAAGGGCAAAGGGATCCACGATATCTCATTTTCGTGTGCCGAAGGCAGCTTCACCGTGATCCTTGGCCCCTCGGGAGCCGGGAAGACAACCACGCTGAACCTGATCGCCGGTCTGCTTCAGCCCGATGGTGGTGTTATCGAGATGTACGGGCACAACCTGGAACGAGTGCAACCGGGTCAACGGCGCGTTTCGATGGCGTTCGAAGACTATGCGCTCTATCCGACTCATTCGATCTTCGAGAACATCGCCTCGCCCCTTCGCGCCCGCAAGGTAAACGACGCGACGATACAAGAGAAGGTAATGGCAATTGCAGAGTTGGTCGGCATCGACAAGCACGTTCACAAGTTACCCTCTCAGGTCAGCGGCGGTCAGAAACAGAGAACGGGGCTCGCGCGTTGCCTTGTTCGTGACGCGGATATCTATCTCCTCGATGAACCGATCGCTCACCTTGATGCTAAGCTCCGCCATCGAATGCGCGGCGAGTTCAAACGGATTCACAAGGAACTCGGCAAGACTATGGTCTACGTGAGCCACGACTACCGTGAGGCGCTTGCCCTCGCCGATACCGTCGTGATCATGGACGGCGGCCATATCGTCCAGATCGGTACGCCGGACGAAGTCTTCTCCAAACCAAGAAACACCTTTGTTGCAACGCTACTGGGCGATCCGCCCATGAATCTCGTGCCGTTTGACACCGTGAACGTTTCCGGCGGAACGCTCGAAATGGTGAGTTCGGTGGGCTGCTCCGCAATCTCCGGCACCGCGTTTCCTGACATGGAGCGGGGAGATACCCAACTGGGGTTCCGCGATTTTACCGTGGAACTCGCCGCTGATGCATCGGATAACACCATTGCCGGGTCGGTCTACGTCGTTGAACCGATCGAGGATCAACGCGTCTATACGATTACCGTCGGGGATCACCGGGTGAAGGTGCGAACCGACCGGTCAGTTCAGTTTGATTTGAATGCTCCGGTGCACATACGGCTGAACCCTCAGAAAATCCACCTGTTTGACACGCAGACGGGCGAGAGTCTGGAAGGGAGAGGGTAGCGGAATGGGCCAGGTCAAACTCGACAACGTCTGGAAACTGTACGGAACGTTTGAAGCGGTCAAGGGCGTCTCCCTCGAGATTCACGACGGCGAGTTCGTTTCGCTCCTCGGACCCTCGGGGTGCGGCAAGACATCGACGCTGCGCATGGTTGCCGGTTTGGAAGAGATCTCTCGTGGCAACGCGTATATCGACGCGGTGCGGATCAACGACCTGGACCCTGGAAACCGGCACGTGGCGATGGCGTACGAGTCGTACGCGCTCTATCCGCACCTGACCGTCTTTGAAAACGTTGCGTATCCGCTTCGGATTCGTAAGGTTCCCGACGGTGAGATAACGACTCGCGTCAACGATATCTGCGCGTCGCTGGGAATCACCGGCTACCTCAACGACTGCCCGTCGGCGTTGAGCGGGGGGGCGCAGCAACGTACCGGACTGGCTCGCGCGCTGATTCGTCCCGCCTCGGTCTACCTCCTCGATGAGGTACTCTCACACCTGGACGCAACGGAGCGAACGATGCTGCGTGCGGAGATACGGCGTATCCAGAAGCTCATGGAGCTCACCGCGCTCTTTGTCACGCACGACCAACTCGAGGCGATGGCGATGTCTGATCGAATCATCGTCATGAACGACGGTGAGATACAACAGATCGGGACTCCGGAAGAGATCTATGATACGCCGGCGAACCTCTTTGTGGCCGGTTTTGTCGGTGAACCGCCGATGAATATCATCTCGGTTCGACGTGTGCGAGAGGGCGGAGCGGATTTCCTTTCGATCGTAGATCAAAAGGTAGCCGCATCGGACCTTGGTGTCGGATGGATTCCCGATCTGGATGAGTTTTTCGTGGGAATACGACCAAAGAACGTCACGTTGGACACGGCCGATAGCGCCGCAGGCATACGAGGTTCCGTTCATACGTTCGAGATGCTCGGTGACCACACGCTCTCTTCGATCGATCTTGGGAATGGCGAAGTCGTCTTTGTGGTGGACGAATTCGATGTGCGGCTCGGACTGGACGACGCCGTTTCGATCGTCCTGGAGCCTGATCACGTGCTCTTCTACGATCCTACAAGTGGGGATTTGCTGCACCGCCCGTAATGGGTGATGCGGCATGAAATAGCCCAAAAAGAACTAGGGAGGTGTCTATGATGGGTGGACGAAAAAGAATGATCCTCGCGATCGCAATCATTCTCGCAATGAGCTTCACAGCGTGGGCCGGGGGCGGTCAGGAAGAGGCCGCCGCAGACGGCGGCCCGGTCAAGCTCGCCGTGTTCGGCGACCAGGGCCACAACCTCGTTCCGTTTGAATGGATCGAGGAAGAGGCGGCCGGGATGGGAATCGAGCTCGAAGTTGTCGGCGTACCATTTACGGCGGTCTACGAGAAGCTGAAGACTGAGTTCGTCGGTGGCACCGGCGCGTACGATGTCGTTGTTTTCTACCCGAGCTACCTCGGTGAGTTTGCCGAGTTCGGGTACCTGCAACCGCTCGATCCCTTCTTCAGCGACTACGATCCTGAACTCGATGACATTGTACCGGCGTATCTCGATCTCTACTGCAGCTACGCGGGCAGCACCTACGCACTTCCCTACGACGGCGACGTGTTGAACTTCTACTTCCGCCGCGACCTGTTTGACAACGCCGAGGAGAAGGATGCCTTCCAGGCGCAGTTCGGGCGCGAGCTGGAAGTTCCCGAAACGTGGGATGACTTGCTTGAAGTTGCCGAGTTCTTCACTCGACCCGCAGGAGCAACGCTCGCCGGTGAGACGCTCGATCAGGATATGTACGGCTTCTCGTTCCTTGGTGCGAGGGGATTTGCGTACGGTTGGTGGCTAAACATCTTTGGTGGAATGGGCGGCGCCTACTTCGATCGTGATATGAACCCGCAGATCAACACGCGTGTTGGCGTAGAAGCTCTTGAGATGCTCGCGGCGCTCAAGGAGTTCAGCCCGCCTGACGTGATGAACATGGGCTATGAAGAGCTCAAGAACGCGTTTCTTCAGGGGCGGCTGGCAACGATGGTTCAATGGTCCGACATCTGGAAGAAGGCAAACGATCCGGCGATTTCCGACATCGTCGGCAACTGCGGCGTTGCGCAGATGCCCGGTGTCCGCCAGAGCGACGGCTCGATCCTACGCCGCGCCTCCGGCCCAGTTGGCCGCGTGATCGGAATCCCGACCACCACCAAGCACGCCGATGAAGCGTACTGGGTTGCGTGGAAACTCACGACCGACATCAGCACAGACACGGTCTCGACATCGGCAACCGGGCTCGACCCCTACCGCTTCTCGCACGTAGAGAACGCGGCCGCGTTCGAAGAGTTTGGACCCGCGTGGGAAGCCGAGGCGTATCTCGAAGCGGTGATGAGTAACCTTGGCGTTCTCTACCCCGACTTGAATATTCCGGGTGCCGCCGAGTACCTCGACACGCTCGATATCGCCGTAACAAGCGCCCTTGCAGGTACCAGGGGGTACCAGGAAGCGCTCGACGAAGCGGCGGGCCGCTGGGAAGAGATCACCGAAACGCTCGGTGCCGACAACCAGGCCAAGATATTCAACAATATGCTCGACATCTGGGCCAAGTACGGCTTCTGGGAAGACTGACGGTAGTTCGGTTTCGGGAGACCGGCCGTTGTGCCGGCCTCCCGATCCATACTGTGACGCTGAGGAACATTGATGTCTGATTTGCAGGGAAAACTGACCATTGCACAAAGCGAACGTCGTTTCGCGCTGGTGACGGCGCTGCCGGGCTTGATCGCTTTGATCGTCCTGGTGGTCGGTCCGCTCGTGTACATGTTTTTTAACAGTTTTTTCGTGAAGACGCTCGCCGCGCCTATTCCACCGCGATTCACGTGGTTCGGGAACTACGGCAAAGTCTTCACCGATACACGCTTCTGGAACGCGTTCAAGAACACGATGATCATTATGGTTGTCGGTATTCCGCTCCAGTCGCTCCTGGGCTTGTCGATGGCGCTCCTGCTGTCGAAGCCGTTTCGTGGAAGTCGCATCATCGTGGCGTTCTTTCTCATTCCGGTAATGATCACGCCGATCGTCTCCGGATTCCAGTGGAAAATCATCCTGGACCAACGGTTTGGTCCAATGAACTATATCCTCGGAATGGTGGGGGTTGATCCCAAAGCGTGGTTGGCCGAGCCGTTTCTCGCGATGGTATCGATCCTCATGATGGATACGTGGCAGTGGACACCCTTCGTCACCGTTGTGCTGCTCGCCGGACTCGCCGCGATACCAAAACAGGTCTATGAGGCGTCGAGCGTGGACGGCTCATCGACGTGGGAGACGCTCTGGCGCGTAACGATGCCGCTTCTGAAACCGATGTTTACGCTCGTCGTGCTGCTTCGGATCATCTTCATATTCAAGATTTTCGATCCGGTGTACATCCTTACCGGCGGTGGCCCGGGTATTTCGACCGAGACGCTCAGCCTGCTCACGTATATCACCGGATTCAAGAACTTCAACGTTGGCATTACATCCACGCTCGCCGTGGTCCAGCTTCTGATCATGGTTCTTATTGCCAAACTCTTCATGAATCTTGTCATGAAAAAGAGGGAGCGATAGATGACCAAGGAAATCCTGACGCAGGAAGAGATCGTCCGAAAGAAGCGTATCAAGACTATCATGAGTATCGTGCGCTTCGCGCTCATCGCGATCTTCCTGTTGGCGTTTATGTTCCCCGTCTACTGGCTCGCGATCGGTGCGTTCAAGGTTGAGGGCGAGTTCTACAATTACCCGCCGGTTTTCTGGCCGAACCACTTCAGTTTCGAGAACTTTGAACGGGCGTTCACGATGTTCAACGGAACGAAGGGACTCCTGGACAGCTTCATCGTCGCGACCGCCAACACCGCAATCGTCATCGGGCTGGGTGTGCTTCTGGCGTTTAGCATGGGGAGATTCAAGACGGGAGGCGATGACCTCAGCTTCTTTGTTATCTCGCTTCTGTTTGCGCCACCGGTCGTCGCGGCGATCCCACTCTTTATCATATTCAGAGTGTTGAACATGCTGGATACGTACCGCGTCCTCTACCTCTCGTACGTTCTGATCAACATGCCCTTTGGCGTCTGGATCATGAAGGGGTTTTTCGAGGATATCCCCGCGGGCATCGAACGCGCCGCGCTCCTTGACGGCTATTCGCGGTGGCAGGCGTTTCGAAAGTATGTGCTCCCACTCGCGGTCCCGGGTATCGCGGTAACGGCGCTCTTTGTCTTTATCTTCTCGTGGAACGAGTTTCTCTTCTCGCTGATCTTCACCCGGTCGAGCGTCGAAACGCTCACGATCACTCTGTCGGGGATGATCGGTGGGCACCAGATTCACTGGGGCGAACTCTCGGCGCTCTCGCTCATCGCGATCACCCCCGGTATCATCCTAACGCTCTTCTTCCAGAAGTACCTGGTGCGCGGGCTTACCTTCGGCGCGGTCAAGGGATAGCGAACGTTCTGACGGTGGCTCCCCCTCCCCGGGGGACTTCCCGATGACAAACCAGCGTCGATCAGGAGAAGTTCTCGCCACACCCGCTGCGATCTACGTCTATTCGTTCACCGGCTAACGCGACAGCCAACCCCCGTCAACCGGTAGTACCGATCCGGTGACGTAGTCCGAAGCGGCGGATGCAAGGAACACGGCGGCTCCCGCCATGTCTGATGGTTCGCCCCATCGTCCCGCCGGTATGCGCGCGACGATCGCCGCGTTCCGGTCCTTGTCTTCCTGCAGGGCCCGGGTGTTGTCCGTCTTCATATACCCGGGGGCGATCGCGTTGACGTTGATCCCCTTTGGTGTCCAGTCGTTGGCGAGGATGCGCGTGACGCCCAGTACCCCGTGCTTGCTCGCCGTGTAGGCCGCTACCCGGATTCCTCCCTGGAAGGAGAGCATGGAGGCCACGTTGATGATCTTACCGCCGTGCCCGGCGTCAACGCAGGTCCGGGCAAAGGCCTGGCTGAGGAAAAACACGCTCTTGAGATTGGTGTCCAGGACGGCGTCCCAATCCTCTTCGCTGTGTTCCAGTGAGTCGGCACGACGGATGATACCGGCGTTGTTCACCAAGATGTCTACGTCTCCGAGCGCGTCAACCGTCTCGCGGACGACGCGTTCTACCGGTTCCGTCGACGAGAGGTCTGCTTGGATGGTGACACAGCGCCGGCCCAGCGACTGCACCTTTGTGCTTGTTTCGTCTGCCGGCCGCCGGCTCACCACGGCGATATCGGCGCCGGCCCGGGCGAGCGCCAGGGCCATCCCCTGTCCCAGCCCGGTGTTTCCGCCGGTGACGATCGCACACCGGCCCGAGAGATCGAACATTCCAGCCACCGTCGCCTCCTATCGAAGATCCGCCATCGCCACGTGGTCCATGTCGGTGAACTCCTGGTTTTCGCCCACCATGGCCCAGATGAAGGTGTAGCCGGCGGTCCCTACGCCGGAGTGAATCGACCAGCTGGGAGAGATCACCGCCTGTTCGTTCTTCACGACGATGTGGCGCGTTTCCGCCGGGGGACCCATCAGGTGGAAGACGCGCGTATCCTCCGCCATGTCGAAGTAGCAGTACACCTCCATGCGCCGATCGTGTGTATGGCAAGGCATCGTATTCCATACGCACCCCGGTTCCAGGATCGTCATGCCCATCGCAAGCTGGCAGCTCCTCAGGACCTCCGGGTGGACGAACTGGTGAATCGTCCGCTTGTTGGACTCTTCGATCGTTCCGAGTTTGACTTCGCGCGCGTCTGTGAGGTCAACGAGCGTGGTTGGATAGACGTGATGCGCCGGGACGCTCGCCATGTAGAACTTGGCCGGATTGCCGGTGTCGTCGCTTTCGAAAGACACCCGCTCCGCGCCCATTCCGACGTACATGCCGTCCCGCTGCGCCAATGGGTAGCGCGTGCCATCGACGTTCACGCTGCCGGCGGCGCCTATATTGATCACGCCCAGCTCGCGCCGCTGCAGGAAGTGATCTGCGGCGAGGGCCTTCCCTCCCTCCAACGATAGGGCGCCACCGGCCGGGCAGGCGCCGCCAACGATGATTCGGTCGAAGTGCGAGTAGGTGAGGTTGATCTCGCCCGGAACAAAGAGCCTTTCAACCAGGAAGTGTTTTCGAAGCTCTGTTGTATCGAAGGTTTTGCCCTGCGAGGGGTGCACCGGTTGTCGTACGTCAAGATTCACACGTCTCTCCTTTTTTGGTAGCGCGACGCGGCGGGCCGCTCGCACGGATTTCCGCGACTATCGCCCGGCCAGCAGCCCCGGAAGCCACATCGTTACATGTGGCACGTAGGTGACCAGTATCAACACGGCGATCATCGCCACGTAGAAGGGCCAGATCGTTTTCGCTACGTCCTCGATCGATATCTTCCCGATCGCACACCCCACAAAGAGCGTCGAACCCACCGGCGGCGTACAGAGTCCGATTCCCAGGTTGAGCATCAGGATGATGCCGAAGTGAACCGGGTCAACACCGATCGAGTTCATTACCGGGAGCAGGATCGGTGTTGTGATCAGGATGAGCGGCGCCATGTCCATGATCGTCCCCAGGGCGAGCAGCATGATGTTCACCAGGATCAGGAGCAGAACGCGGTTCTGCGTCAGGCTCAGCATGAAGTGCGTCACCGACGCCGGGATACGCAGGTACGCCAGGAAGTACCCAAACGCTGACGACGACCCGATCAGGAACATCACCATTGCCACGGTCTTCACCGAGTCGAAGAGCAGCTTTGGAAAGGCGCTGATGGGAATGTCCTTGTAGACAAAGAAGGTGATCAGGAACGCGTAGACAACCGCGATCGCGGAGCTCTCGGTGGGCGTGAAGATACCGCTCAGGATTCCGCCGATGATAATCACCGCCGCACCCAGGCCGAGGATCGCATCCTTGGTAATGACCATCGCTTCCCGGAAACTGACCATTCGCTCCCGCGGGTACCCGCGCTGGAACGAGATGATGAGCGACACCACCAGGAGCCCCAGTCCGACGAGGATGCCGGGAACGACGCCCGCCATGAAGAGGCCCGCGATCGAAACGCCGCCGCCGGCGGCCCAGGCGTAGATGATCGCGTTGTGCGAGGGTGGGATAATAATCCCCTGCGTGGAGGACGTAATCGTTACGTTCACGGCGAAGTCGGTATCGTATCCCTTCTTTTCCATCACGGGGATCATGATGGCGCCGATCGACGACGTGTCCGCCACCGACGATCCGGAAATACCGCCGAAAAACATGCTGGCGATGATGTTCACCGAGGCGAGCCCGCCGCGCATCCACCCCACGATAAGGCTTGAAAAATCGACGATACGCTGCGCGATCCCGCCGTGGGCCATAATCGCTCCCGCCAAGATGAAGAACGGAATCGCCATGAGCGAGAAACTGTCCATGCCGTCCGCCACCTTCTGGAGTACCACCATGAGCGGAACTCCCAGGTATGCACCGGTGATCAACGCAGCGACGCCGAGGGCGAACGAGATGGGAACGCCCAGGACGATCATGAGAAAGAAGCTGCCAATCAGTAGGAGGGGGCCCATTGTCTACTCCTTACCGGGGAGAATGACCGGGCCCTGCGCTCCGGCCCGTCGCTCGATGATATCGGTACCGATCTTCTCTATCACAAAGAGCACCAGGATGACGCCGGCGATCGGAATCGGAAGGTATGAAACGCCTACTTTGATCTTCGTGGCGGGGAGCGTCTGGTTTCGCATCATCCAGGAGAACCCGGCGCCCCAGATCGTCATGAACACGGCAAAGACCCCGACCACCGCGTCGATCAGGAAGTAGACGCGGTTGCGCATAACCGGGCTCATCATCTGGAGAAAGACCTTGATACCGATGTGAAGACGTTCACGATACGCGACCGATGCTCCCAGGAATCCCGTGTAGAGCATGAGCACGATGGTGAACTCCTCCGACCAGCGCGGAGTTCGGTTCAGGAGGAAGCGGCTCGCCACCTGGTAGGTGATGATGAGCACCATCATCGAGATGAAGGTACCGGTCAGTACGAAGACGACCCGCGATATGCGGTCCATTAGTCGGCCGTATGATTTCATGTGGGCATTATCGCACGAAAAGCGGGACCGCCCCTGAGGGCGGCCCCGACCGTAGTTCGTACGCTCTCGCCGTTCTTAGTCGACGGCCTGGATCCGTGCGATCCACTCGGAGAGGTCTTCCGCGTACTTCGCGTACACCGGAGCCATGGCATCGATGAAGGGCTGTTTGTCGATATCGGTGATGATTTCGACACCGGCGTCCACCATCTGCCGGCGCGCCTCGGCTGCCATCATGTCCCACTGCTCGCGCTGGTACGGAACCGATTCCGCCGCCGCCCGCCGAATCAGTGCCTGGTCGTCTGCGCTCAGGCCGTCCCAGGTCTTCTTGCTGAAGAGGATGATTTCCGGTACACGCAGGTGTTCATCCTGCGTGTAGTAGTTGGCGACTTCGTAGTGGTTACTCGTGTAGAAGGACGGGTAGTTGTTCTCGGCACCGTCGATCACGCCGGTGGAGAGGGCGGTGTACACCTCGCCGTAGGCCATCGGGGTGGCGCTTGCGCCAAGGGCGTTCACCATGTCCACGAAGACCTCGTTCTGCATAACGCGGAACTTCAGACCGTCCAGGTCTTCCACGCTGCGGATCGGACGCTGGGTGTTGTAGAAGCTGCGGGCGCCGCTCGCGTACCAGCCGAGGCCCACAAAACCGTGGTCTTCCACCTTGGCGAGCAGTTCGTCGCCGATCTCGCCGTCAACAACCTTGTAGCTGTGTTCCGCCGAGCGGAAGATGTACGGCAGGGACAGCACGTTGAGTTCCGGAACGATTTCGCCCACGGGGCCAACGCTGGTGCGGACAATGTCGATCGCTCCCAACTGCGTCTGTTCGATCGTTTCCTTCTCTTCGCCGAGCTGTTTGGACGGGTACATCTCGATGGTGATACGACCGTCGGTCCACTCGTCCAGGAGTTCGCCCATGCGCAGGATGCCGAGGACCGTCGGGTAATCGATGGCGTGGGTGTCCGCCGCCTTCAGGACGATTGGTTCATCGCCCGCTTCCGGTTCGCCGCTTGCGAACAGGCCGGTGGCGATAAACGCCAGGATGAGAACAGTGAGAAGAACGTTTTTCATTCCTCCCTCCTTTTGGGTGGTTTGAAATATCAAATGCAAGGATCGTGCCAGCCCCTTCGCCCCCGAGCAACCGGGTTCAATCGGCGAAAAACACCTCGTTTTCCCCCCATTTGGGCCGCTTTTTCGCGCCGACCGGACGCTCCGTCGGCCTTTCACCGGCGATTTTCGCCTCCCTCGGCCGGCTGACCCGGCAATTTTTTCCGGTCCGGGCGGCACTTTTTGTCGTTTCGCCGCCGGTTCTGCGCCTCAGACGGGAAACTTGAAGGTCACCAGGCCGTGGTGTTCTTCGTCGTTTTCGAGCAGCAGTTGCGCTCCATGATCCATGGCGAAGCGGTAACAGATCGACAGCCCCAGGCCCGTTCCGTTGTCCCGGCTCGTGAAGTAGGGGTCAAAGAGCACGTCGATGACCTCCTCGTCGAATCCGCCGCCCGTGTCCCGCACCGATAGGCGGATCTCGTGCTGTTCGGTTGCGTCCAGGCGAACACGGATACGGCGTTGCTTCGGGGCCGGTTCCGTCTCGTTGATCGAGTCGATCGCGTTCTGCAGCACGTTCGAGAGCGCCTCCTCCATGCGCAACACGTCCAGGTAGATCTCCGGAATGGGCTCTTCGATTTCGATCTCCAGATCAATAGCTTCGGCGTCGGCGATGAGCTGGTACTTCTCACCAACCACGCGCACCACGTCGGCAATCGGGTAGAGTGCTTTGTCGCCGGTATCCGTGTGGGCGAAATTGAGGATCTGCTTGATAAAGCGGTCTGCATTCTCCACCTCTTCGTCAATGATCCGGAGGTATCGCTCCTGTTCCTCGCCGTTTCGTGGAAGCGACTGCACCGCCAGCTGTACCACGTGGAGCGGCTTGCGGAGTTCGTGGGCCATTCGCGCCGAGATGTGACCCAGGAACGAGAAGCGGTCGTTGGTTCTCAGGGTTACCATACGGCTGCTCAATCGGTTGAACGACTCTGCCAATTCGTTGAGCTCATCTCGCGTGTTCAGGCGGATCTCCGTCTTGTAGTCGCCGGCCATGATTCGATGGACGCCGTCAGTGAGCCGTCGAATGGGTCGAACGATAGTCGAACTCAGGATCAGGACAAAGACGGTCACGATCGCTACCAGGAAAGCGGAGAAGATGATGATGACGTTCCAAACGGTGGCGTACGGCGCCATCAGCGTCTGCCGGTCCAAAAAGGTCACGAACTTCCAGCCGTTCCTGAGCACGGAAACAAAGACAACTTGGTCACCGTAGTCGCCGTGACTGAGGAATACACGACCGTACGATTGGCGCTCACTTTTCCCGATCATCTGTGGGTCATCGTGGGTGATGATCGTATCCCGGGCGTTCACGATCATCCACGCATCGAAGTCGGCAAAGGTAAAAAAACCGAAGATGCGGCGCATAGTTGACGTGGGAACAGTCGCGACCAGTACCTGTTCAATGGTGTCCCCTACGAAAATCGGCGCTCCGATCACGAAGTGATCGGACAGGATGGAGCCGAACCGGTCCGGACCGCCGTAGGTGAAGAGGCTCTGTTCCTCGTAGAAGCGCGCCAGGAACTCCGGGGCATCGAGCGTGCCGCTTTCGCCGTCGGTACTCCAGAACTCCCCGGACCGGTCCACGAGCAGGAGGCGGTCAAAGTGAAAGGAGAGGGTATCCTGCCACTCCACCATGTACGAGCGAATCGCTTCCTCGTCCGCGGAGGCAAAGAGCGGAATGCGCGACAATTGGAGCGCCTCGGAGATGCGCGAGAGGAGCCAGTCGGAGATACCCCGGGCGATGTTCTCCGCGGAAATCGTCTTCTGCTTCATCGCCTCGTCGCGGAAGGAATCGGTCATCAAGGAGGCTCCGCCGATGATGACGAGGACGTACACGAGCAGGACCGGGATGAGAATCGTTACGAAAATGCGATTGCGAATCTGCTTCATTGCCCGATCACTACCTGCCGGATTCCCGGTTGAGCCGGTAGCGGAGACCCCGGGTGGAAAGCCCCAGCGTCGCCGCCGCTTTCGCACGGTTTCCGTCATGGCGATCCAGGGTCCACGCTATGTAGGCGTCCTCAACCGCTTTGAGCGGTGCCTCACCAGCGTAGCAAAAGGTGTCGTTTTCGTCGTTTCTCGCGCCCGGCTCCGGCTGTGTCGGGAGAAACAGGTGTTCCACACCGATCTCAGCGTCGCGGCAGACGATCGTGGCGCGGTCCACGCAGTTCCGGAGTTCCCGGATATTCCCGGGCCAGTCGTAGGAAAGGAGCCGCTCCCGTGCCGCCGGCGAAAACCGTTCCGCCGCGCGGTTGCTGATCACCTTTGTACGCTCCAGAAACCAGTCGGCAAGATCCACGATGTCTTCGCGGCGCTCCCGCAGCGGCGGCAGGGTCAGGGGCAGCACGTTGATCCGGTAAAAGAGGTCCTCGCGAAACTCGCCGGCCCGGACCAGTGCGTCCAGGTCGCGGTTGGTGGCGGTAACGAGCTGGACGTTGACCGGAACGCGCCTGCTTGAGCCGAGCGGAACGATCTCCAGTTCCTGGACGAACCGCAGGAGCGCAACCTGTGCCCGCGGAGAGAGTTCGTTGATCTCGTCCAGGAAGAGGGTACCGCCGTTGGCAATTTCGAGCTTTCCCGCCGTGCGCTTGACCGCGCCGGTAAAGGCGCCTTTCTCGTAACCAAACAGCTCCGACTCGATGAGGTGCTCCGGGATGGCACCGCAGTTGATCGGAACAAAGCTCGCCGCGGAGCGGTGGCCCGAATTGTGGATCAGACGGGCAATCACCTCTTTGCCCGTTCCCGATTCACCACGAATCAGAACCGACGGGTCCTGGTCCTTGATCAAGTCTATCGTGGCGTACACCTCCTGGAGGTGTCGGTTATTCGTGTGGTAGTGGTAGCCCAGCGTTCGTTCGAGTTCACCCTTGAGGAAGCGGTTCTGTTCCTCCAGGCGCCGGTGGGCGATCGCCTTCTCCAGGACGAGCGCAAGTTCTTCGATCTGGATCGGCTTGGTGATGTACTCGAAGGCTCCGTGTTTCAACGCTTCCACGGCAGTCCTGATAGATCCGTGGCCGGTAATCATGATCACCGGCATCTCCGGCCAACGCTCGGTAGCCGCCGACAGGAGGTCCATGCCGCCCCGGACCGGCATGCGCAGGTCCGTAACGGCGGCGTTGAATCCCTCGTTTCCCAGGCGCTGGATCGCCGCGTCCACCGTGGTCGCCGTTGCGACGGTGTACCCGCGATCGGTCAGGAGATTTCCCATCAGTTCAATTGCCGTCTCGTCGTCGTCCACCAGGAGAACACGGCCTTGGGTGCTCATTGCGCCATTTTACAACAGAAAAGGACACCGGCGGCGGGCGCGTTATACTGTGGTGCATGAAACAATCATCCCCGGCTCGCATGGTCGCCTGGGCCGCGGCCGTACTCGTCGTAACGCTGCTGACCGGATGCGCGGCGGGTATCGGAATGGCCGAATCGGAGGCGCCCGTGCCGGTCGAGCGCGCCCTTGCACTCGGCGCAGTTGCGCCCGCCGCCGTGATGGCGGCCGTCGCGACGGAACTGGAGTCGGCCGAATCCGTTGCCGAGCCCGCTCCCCGGGTGGAGGCGCCTCAACCAAAGGACGAGAGCGCGTCCCAGGATCGCTTGCGCGTCTTTTCGGCGGAACTCGAGATGAGCGTTCCCAACGTCGTGGACGGACGGGACGAGGTAATCGCACTTGCCGACACCTTCGACGGGTACGTGGAATCCTCCAGCGAACAGGCGGTCACGATTCGCGTACCGGCGGAGCGGTTTGACGAGGCTCGCTCCGCGGTCGAGGCGATCGGCCGGGTTCTCCGGCGAAACGTAACCGCCGCGGACGTCACGGACCAGTTCACCGACATGGAGAGTCGTCTGGTGATCGCCCGGACATCGCGGGACCGGCTCTTGGAACTGCTCGAACGAAGCGGCGATGCCGAAGACCAAGTGCGCATTCTGCGGGAGATCCGCCGTCTCACCGAAGAGATCGAACGCCTGGAGGCGTCCCTCAAGTCCCTGCAGGACCAGGTTGCCTTCTCGCGCATCTCTGTCTGGTTCGTATCGCGGATCGACCAGGACGCAACGATACGGGATGCCATTCCCTTCCCATGGATAGCGGCCCTCGAGCCGGTCTACGCAACGGTGGGTGCCGCCCGCCGGGCGATACCGGTGACGCTTCCCGACTCGTTCGCGCTCTTCTCGGAGGGGAAAACGATCGACGCGGCTTCCGCCACGGGCGTCCGTTTCCGGACCGGCGCTCTTGTCAATGACCCGGAGGGTGACGAAGCGTTCTGGCAAGAGGCGCTCCTGTACAACCTGGAACCGCTCTATCGCGCGGCGGAACGCATCGAGGCGGGCCGGTATCGCGGTGTGCTGCTCACGTCCAAGGATGTGCAGCCGTTTTATTACCTGGTGACGGTCACGGTCCGGAACGGGGAACTGATCGTTGCGGAGGCGTTCTTTCCGAACGAAACGGAACGAGATGCCTTTTTCCCGAAAATCGTCGAGGCGCTCCAGGGGGCGGAACAATGAAACGGATGACTCTCTGCATTCTGCTCGGTATTCTCCCGGGCGTGGTCACACTGGTTGCACAGGAGGCGGGGGAGGACGCGGGCGACTACCTATCGTACCACCTCTTTGTGCACGTCCTTGCCCAGGATCGTGAAGCGGCGAGCGTGGCCCTATCGGAATGGAGCGACGAAAACGGCGGCTACTTCACCCAGCGGTCCGCGGACAACGTCGTCCTCCGGCTTCCCGGCGAACGTCTGTCTTCGATGCGGGCCTTCCTGGAGGCGGGGAGCGCCCTGATCCTCCGGTACGAGCCGTCCACGGTGAACCTTCGGCGGGAGCTTTCCGAGGCCCGCGCCGCCGTCTCCAGCCGGCAAGAGTCGCTGGATCGCATCCTGACGCTTATGGGCGGCGCCGATATCGGTGCTACCCTCGCCTTTGAGCGGGAACTTCGGTCGATCAACCAGGAGATCGAGTACTACCGCGGCCAGGAACGGCGCATCGTGAACGACATCCGGTACGCGCACGTGCACGTGGCGCTTACCTCGGAGCAGAGTTCGATTCCCGACTACCTGCCGTCGGGGTTTCCCTGGATCAACGACGTGGACATCTACCGATTTCTGGAGGACAGGTCATGATCTACCGACGTGCCGGGATCCTTCTCGTTCTTTCGCTTGCCGTGTTTCTCGGTTCGTGCTTCACCCCGCGGGCGGCGATGGATGTACCCGATGGTTTCTCGCCCTACCGGGAGGGCGACGACCTGACCATGGTGTCGCCGGAGGGGACGCGCCTGCGCGCTCGCGTCATCGACAACGACCCTCCCCAGACGCTCGAGTTCTGGCGTACGGCCCTCGCCGAACACATGGTGAACGGCGGTTACACCCTGGTCGATGAGGGGACGATAGGAAGAGACGCCGCCTGGTTCGAGTGGCTCGCCCCGGTGAACGGCGAAGACTGGATATATCTCAACGCGGTTCGTATCAGTGACGACGCAATCGTACTGGTTGAATCTGCCGCCAGGGTGGAGCTCTACCGGCGTCGCCGGGACGCGATTCGCAACGCGCTCGATACGGTGACGGTGCGCTAACCCGTCACCCCACGTACTTCTCGATATCCACCTCGTCGATCTGGTACGGTTTGAGGTACTGTTCAGCGTAGCGGCGGTACACTCCGGACGTCAGGAAGAGATCAAAGATCTCGCCGTCGATGTGACCGTCCGTTTTGAACCGGTGGAGGATATCGATTACCACCGAGAGCGGTTTCGGCTTCTTGTAGGGCCGGTCCGACGCCGTGAGCGCCTCAAAGATGTCGGCGATCGCCATGATACGCGCGGGGATGGAGAGCTCTCCCTCGGTCAGACACCGTGGATAGCCCGAGCCGTTGAGCGCCTCGTGGTGCGTGCCGGCGTACTCAACGACACGGCCCAGTTCAGAGGGCAGCGGCAAGTTGTCGAGCATGGCGATCGTCTGCATCACGTGCTCGTTGATTTTGAACCGTTCCTCGGCGGTGAGTGTGCCGCGCTCGATCGTGAGGTTGTAGACTTCGCCCCGGTTGTAGAGAAGTTCCGGGATGGTGAGCTTGAAATCGAACTTCCCGTACGTTTTGTCTACGTCAATCGAACGGGGGATGCGGTGCTGCGGTTTGTCGGCGAGCAGTTGTTCCTCCACCGGTGCGTCGATCGAGACGACCTCAGCCGATGATCCCGAACTCTCCGTGTAGCGTTCCAGTTCCGCCCAGGAGACTCCAATTCGGTCGTCGAAGTGACGCAGCCAGCGACGTTCGGCGATCGACCTGATACGCGCCTGGTCGTCCTCTGAAAGCATCTCGCCGCCGAGGTTGGTCGCCGCCACGAAGGTGAAATCGGCCTGGAGTTCCTCGGCCCGTTGCCGGTAGTGTTCCTCGGCCGTGCTTCGCGATTCGCCGGCGAGAACCTGCTCGTACATCTCGATGCGCGCGTCACGGAGCAGGACTTCGAAGCGTGTCCTGATCTCGTGGATACGGTCGTAGATCGTCTCGAGCTTGGTGGCCTTGTCCACGACAAACTCCGGTGTGGTGACTTTGCCGGCGTCGTGCAGCCACGCACCCAGGCGAAAGGCGCGCCACTCCTCCTCGCTCCCCATAGTGAAGCCGGCCAGCGATCCCTTTTCGCAGCGCTCCGCCTCTCGCGCCAGGAGCATGGCGATTTCAGGAACCCGGGCGCAGTGGCCGCCGGTGTAGGGGCTCTTGGCGTCGATGGCGTCCGCCACGAGGCGAATCAACGAGTCAAAGAGGCGCTTCTGGACCTCCAGAAGATCGCGGTTGTAGAGGGCCGTCGCAGCGCCCGAAGCGAGGGCCTCGACAAAGCGCTGGATCTCCGGTGAAAACGGCACGATTTCGCCCGACACAGGATCGATGCTGTTGATCAGTTGCATGGCGCCGATGATCCCGGCGCCGCGCGGTTTCAAGGGAACCGTCAGGAACGACTGGGACCGGTAGCCGTTGACCCTGTCGAACTGCCGCGTTCCCGAGAAGTCGAATCCGGTAGCGTCGTAGGCGTC
>JANQHT010000129.1 GCA_028282545.1 Spirochaetales bacterium | reverse complement strand
GATCGTCTCGTTCGCGTCCGTACCGTTGCCGCCGGTTACGCCGGCGAGTTCCGCCACCGCGGCTTGGTGTGCGGTGTAGTACCCGTGCGCGTCGTCTATCGTCGTGAACAGTTCGCTCCGCTCGCGGCTCCCATCGTCTCTCTCCATCGACTGCCGCAGCGACTTGATCTGCCGCGCCCGTCGTCGTTTGAACGTCCGCCACCACCGGCTATAGCTGTCCTGTTTCTCTTTCGCCAGGCGGTCCACCCGGGCGCGGATGATCTCCGCCACATCCTGTTCGATAAACGCGGTGTCGAACGCCACGCGGCCGGAACGCATCATCAGGCGGAAGAACCGGTAGGCGGCGTCGCCGCTGACCGCGTTGTAGGACCGTTGCGTCTCTTGCTTGAGGTAGCGTCCGACCGCTTCGTCGTCTCCGGCGTAGTGGCTGTACACCGGTGCACCCGTCTCCGGATGGGTGGTATAGACGTTTCCGATCGGCAGGCTCACCCAATCCTTCAGGAGGGTGCGGTAGTTGTGGTCGGTTGCGTCGTTGATGTCGATATCTTTCGTCGCGTGCTCCTCGCCCGAGAAGAGATCGCGCGATACCGCC
The DNA here is from genome assembly GCA_028282545.1 of Spirochaetales bacterium. GTDB lineage: Bacteria > Spirochaetota > Spirochaetia > DSM-27196 > Alkalispirochaetaceae > JANQHT01. Next base: position 9,291 of record JANQHT010000129.1, on the reverse strand, counting down.
TCGTAGTACCAGGCGATGCCGAACGTCCGCAGGTCCTCCTCGCGCCCGCGCATCGCAACGAGCCACGACGCTACGTCGGTGGAGAAGCGCTCCGATACCGCGTCGGCGGTACCGCTGAAGTACGATGCAGGGCTGTCAAAGGTCGCCGCCCGAGCTACGAGCGCGTTCGGCGCGACCACGTCCCAGTCGGGGGCGAAGGCGAGGGTGTCGCCCAGGCCGCTGTCGTCGAAGCGTACCATTGCCGCGGCCGATCCGGCGAGGTTGGATCGCTGCGCGTCCCGCTTTGCCTGTACCCGGCCGGAGGACAACGATAGTGTTCCCGCGACGATCCGGCCCTGGAGCAGCGCTTCCTGCCGGCTCCCCTCGTCGGCCAGCGTCGCAGCCAGCGCGGCGTTCAACCGCGTCATGACGGTGGCGGTGGTACCGACGCCGTCTATCGCCCCCTGCGCTTCGAGCGCCCGGGCGTACTCCTCCTGCCGCCGCGTGAGCACCGCCTGTGGGTCCAGCTCGTCCGATGAGTAGCCGCTACGGGCGTAGTCTGCGATCTCTTCGGCAACCTGCAGCTCAAGCCGGGCGGAGTGGTACGCTCCCTTTGCAACGTCGGTGGCGACCACGAGCGCGTTGTATTCGCCAACAGCTGCTTCGAAGTCGCTCAGCGCCGTGAGGTAGTCGCCGCGGGCGGTTTCGAGATCCGTTTTTGCGGCGCGAACCTCCTCCGATTTTGGTACGACCTGTCGGGTGTAGTAATCATCCGACGACGCTTCGTAGGCGTCGCGGAGCGCCTTCGCCTGCGCAAGGCTCTCTACCTCGCGCGCCATCCGTTGTTCACTCGAAAAGACACTGGAGCGCGCCGCCTGCGCTTCACGCAGCAGATCTTCATAGTCCACGTCCCCCGGGGTGTACCGCGGCTCGTTCGATTCAAACACCGTGACCGCGCTCTCAAGGATCGCTTTGTACGCCCCGGTGCCCGTGTACGTACCGCCCTCGATCGTGTCGTACCCCTTCGCTGCATACGCCCACCGCGCAAAGTCGCGCGCGGACGCGAGTGCATCGGCCCGGTCGAGCGCTTCCGTGAGAGCGTATTGCCGGTAGAGTGCGGAGGCCATGTAACGGATCGCGTCGTCGTCCACGTGGGGGGCGATGAGCCGGGCGGCCGCGACGGAGACCTCCCAGCGGCGCGCCTCAGGGTACGCCGCAACGACGAGTTCCACGGGATCTTCCGTGGACGACTGTGCATCGTAGGCGATTCCACGAACGTCCAACTCCGCCGGCCCGGCCGAGAGCCACGCGAGGTCGATCTCTACCGCGGTCGCTTCCAGCCCAAGGGGCGCAACGATAGTTGCGAGTTCGTCCGCTTGCTGTTCCGCATCGAGATCGAAAAACGAGAGACCCTCGAGGTAGCGTCGCAGCGCGACGCGAAAGTGATCCTCGCCTCCATCGTAGCCGCCCTTCCACACCTCGGCGGCCGGGCGGTACGAGAGAACCTCTTCGGCGGATAGCGCCTCCCCAAGCTCTTCCGCAACGACGCTCGCCTCTTCCGCCGCCGTAACAGCCGTCGCGCCGGCAAACGAGAACGCATTGGGCGTTACGCGCCGTACGTACATCGCCACCGTATCCATGACGTACGCCGGTGCACCGGTCTGTGCCAGTTCACCGTAGTAGTCGTTGAGCTTGGTTCGCGTGAACGGGCCCGATTCCGCGGTGATTCGCTGTACGATATCAGAGACCGTCGCCGCCGTGACCGTCCGTTCGGCCATGACCACCGCCGGTGCAAGGTGTGCGTAGCGTTGCACGACGGTGAGTTCGGCCTCCCGGCGGTCCCACGCTTCGATGTGGTCGCTCAGGTAGGGCTGTGCGAGGTCGAATCCGCCCAGGGAAAACGGCGAATCGGCCGGATCCACGGAGCCGCCGTACTCTCCGGAATCCGCGGCGGCAACGAGAAGGGCGAGCCGCGCTTCAAGCGCCGTTCGCGCCTCTCCCGACAGGATCGGGAGCGGTTCCTCGCCCGCCTTCGCGGGAATCGAGAGCGTCCACGCGTGGGGGAACGCATCGAGCCACGCCCGGGCGAGAGCGGGAACCGCGCCGGGTACAGCCTCTTCAGGGCGTAGCAAATAGTCGATCGCGCCCCGTTCGAGCGCCACCCGTGCCTCACCGAGCGCGGAACGCGCCGCGTCAATCGCGCTCTCGGCGGCATCGGTGAGTGCCGCTATCGTCGTAGCGCCCGCATCTTCGGGTCCCACGGTACCGGATGAGAGCAACTGCTCGATCTGCAGCGCTTCGTACGCCTCCATCCGTGCGGCGTGAACGATTCCCGCCAGCGCCGATTCCGTCAGCGTCTCCCAAATCGAGCCCGCCTCCGCCGCCAGGGCGTTCCCAAAGGACTCCATAAACCGCCGGTAGGCCCGATCGTCGGTGGAGACGCCCGCGTGTACCAGCAAGAGCCCCGTCGTCTCGGCGGAGAGGCCGGGATCGGCCCAATCGATCGTGAGCGCGGCGAGGCTATCGGCGCGTGCCTCGAGGTCCGACAGGTCGGTGAAGTCGTTGCGCTCATCCCTTCCCCGGATATCGTCGATCATGATACGCGCCTGCTCGTACGTAGACGCCTGTTGGTACGTTTCCCACCGCTCGGCGTACGCCTTGTACGCGCCGGCACGCGTGTTTGCGTCAGACTCGTCCACCTCGTTCCACTGCCGGAGCAGATCCTCCGCGGCGTTGATGACGGCGTCGAATACGTGCGTACTACGCGCCATCCACGTGTCATAGACAAGCTGGTAGCTCTCGGTGGCGGCGTCCAACGCCCCCTGTTCGGCCTCGAGCGCCGCCTGCGCTGCCGCGAGAGCGTCTTGGGCGCTCGGCAACAATTCGCGGTTGGCGCGCGTCAGGGCGTCCAGTGCGGCCCGGTACGCGCCTTGTGCCGCGCCGAAGTCGTCCCGGGCGTCGGCGTACATCGCCTGCGTCTGGGCTTCGGTTGGGCGGTTGGAACTCGCGTCGTCGGCGTACTGAGCGACGCGGCGCGCCACCGCTACCTGCGCGGCGAGCATCTCGACGGTGCGTTCCAGGCGCGCCCGTTCCCGATCCACCTCACCGTACGCGCCGGTTCCGCTCGAAAAGGTCGCGTCGATGGCTTCGACGGAGTTCCACACCTCGTAAGCGAGGTCGGTATACGTCCGTTTGACTCCGCCGCTTCCGTCGGCGCCGTGCCAATAGGCAAGTTCACGCTCCAGCTCCGCGATGTGGCCAAGCAGTTCGCTTTCGTCGATACGCGCGGCACCGATCAGTTCGTTGAAGTAGACGATATCCTCCGGAGCGGCCGCCGTCCGGCGTCGAACGTTGACTATTTCACCCTCGTCAAGGATGGAGCGGGCGAGTCGCACTCCCTCGGGGTAGGTACCGTCGGCCGGGTCTCCCACGCCGATGTGGTGGTACCCGCCCCAGTATACGTGCGTCGCGTAATCTCGATCGAAGTAGTCGTACCCAAGGCGATCCTTCAGGTACGCGTTCACGAGATTCGGATCGTTACCGACGAACCGTGCGATGTTGACCATTCGCGCCGCATACTCCTCGTCGCTTTCGTAGATTGGTACTTCGATATATTTGCGGGCGACGCTGTCCCACTCTTCAACCGTATCCACGATCAGTCTCTCGAGCGGACGCCCCGCGTACCCCAGGAAATCGAGGGCCGACTCCAACGTCGGCATCACGAGCCGGTGTGACGAAAAGAGCTGGTCGCGTACCGCGTTTCGGGACGTCGTATAGGAAACGATGTCGGACCGGACCTCCCCGAGGACGTCCTGTTGCGCCTTGATCTGCTCCTGGAGGTACCACGCGTTGCGCTCGGCCAGCGATACGATCTGAGCCGCCTGCTCAAAGACCTCGACATAGGCGTTTAACTCGTCCTGAAGGCGTTGCACCTCCGCCTCCGCCGCGGCGCGCATCTGCTCCATCTCACGGGCGTAGTCACGCTCGAAGGCGTACTCCGTTGCGTCCCACTGGGCGCTTCCACCCACCACGACCGCCTGCATATCCGCGACCCACGTGTTCCGCGCCTCAGAGAGCGCCTGCAGTGCTCCGTCCCACTGGTGTTCGGCCTCGGCGTACGCCGCCTGGGTCTCCTCTTCCCAGGCGATCCTCTCCTGGAAAAAGCGCTGTTCGGCGCGCTCCCACGCGGCCATGCCGGACTCAAACCCCCGGCGAAAACTCGCCTGCCACTGTTCAACGTCGATGCGGAGGTCCTCCGTCGGGCTGTTCGTACCCGGGATCAGCGCGGCCAGCGCGTCGGCGACGCCGCCAAGCTCGTCATTTGTCTCCCGTACCAATGAAGCGGCCACACTCTCGGCGTTCCGCTCCTCGCTCTTCCGCCGTTCGGAGTAGGTATCCATCAGCCGGCCGTACGCCGCCCGGCTCGTCGCCTGGTCGATCAATCGCGCGTGGTCGCCTTCTATCCGCCGCCGGTAGTCGTTGAGGCTGATGCCGACTCTGGAACGAACCTGCGAGGCGAGCGCCCCGCCCACCAGGCCGATTATCGCGTCCACCTCAGCGTTGTAGCGCGCCTCCCACTCGGTGACGAGCGTTTCCGCGTGCGATTCCAGACGTGTACGGTACGCTTGGGCATCCCCCGACTCCCACCCGGCGGCTCCCTGCAGCACCGTGTCGCCCGCGGCGTCGTAGCGGATCTCTCCCGTTCCGGGGTCCACCGCATAGAGATAGTCCAGATTTGCCGATTCGATGAGTTGGACGAGCGAGGCGGTGCCGATCTGCCCTACCCGGTCCGCCGCGTGAGACTCGATCCACGCGCTGAGCTCCTCCACCTCGATCGCCTGGAGCCGCTCGTGCTCATCCGGCGCAACGGCGCGATAGAGCCCTTTGGTGATTCGTTGCCATTCGTCGATCGAAGAGGCGAATCCCGCTCGCCTGAAGACCAGGTGTGCCTGGTCGAAGGTGGACGAGTCGGCAACGTTCGGTTCATTCGCACAGAGAGAGACGGTAGACCAAAACAACGTCAGCACTACGAGCAGATACCGCATCACCTCACCCCTCCCACCGCAAATGTACCATACATGACGCGGTACACCCATATTCTCCACCACTATTGCATAATTTGCCTAGGAATGCGATACGTAATCTCTAAAAAATGTCCTCACGGATTCCAGATGATATACACAAAATGGATCAGTTTCGTGGCGGCGCTCTCCGCCGCGCTGTTCGGTTGCACGGTCTCTTCCGATAGCGACGAACACCCCGTGCCCGAGTCGGTCCTACGGCACTACCTACAGGCGGAACGCGCCTACGCAGAGGGCGTACCGGAGGAAGCTCTCGCACACCTGGAACGCGCGTTACGCGAAGAGCCGCGCTTTGTTCCCGCCCTCTTCCTCTCCGGCAAGATTCTGATACTGCGGAACGAACACGCCCACGGTATCGAGCGCCTCGAGGCAGTGGTTGAAGTGAACTCCGATCACCTCGACGGAAGGAAGTGGCTCGCCCGGGCGTACCGTATCTCCGGTGATGGTACGCGGGCCCAGGAGGTCCTGCTCCCGGCGCTTCGCGTGAGTACCGAGGACCCGGAACTCCTGGTCGAAATGGCGCGAATTCAACGCGATGCCGGCAATGTGCCGGGAGCGATCGAGTACTACACAAAGGCGCTCGCCTTCTCCGATCGGCTCGCCGTTGCGGCGTACGAGCTTGCTGAGATCTTTGCGGCGTTCGGTGTCGGGGCGCGGGCGATGGAGACGCTGGAACGGGCGCGTTCACTCGCCTCCGATACGAGTTCCATAGGGAGGACTATTGAAAACCGCCTCGAATCACTTGGGGTACCGCATGAAGAGTAACGGAAGTCGCTTGTGGATGACGGTATTCGTCGGTGTCGCACTGATGGGATCGGGCTGCGCCACGCTCACCCCCGGGACTGGACGGACGTGGATCGAGAGCAGCCACGGGGTGGCGCTCAAAGCGCACCCGGTCGCGCTCGCTTCGGTCACGGTTGACGGGTTTTTCGATCCGGCGCCGATCGAAGAAGATGCGGCCTTTATTCTGAACGTTCTGTTCGGTGAGAGTAATATGGCGCGCGGCGTAGATCCCGAGCGGGCCCCGATCGAGGTTGACGTCCGCGTATCGCAGGAGCGCGTCGTCGAAAACTATCTGGCGAAAAACGCGATCAACGTTGAAATCGTCGGATCGATCCAGGGGCAACCGGAACGGCTCTTTCGCGCCTTTTATGCAACGGATACGCAGAGCACGATCGAGTCGTATGCGGACCTCCAGCGCGTCCTTCGACGGGCGCTCCGATTGGTGCTTCCGTTCTCTCGGCGGATATGAGGCGGCTCAGAGTGCGGGACGCCCTCTGCACCCTCTCTGCGTTGTTGGCGGCAACCGCGCCGGGGGCGTGGGCACAGGACGCGGCTCTTCCGGTGGAGGCCGCGATCGAGCGGGCGATCACCCACAGCCGGTCGCTCCAGGCGGCGCGGTACGAGTTTGCGCTGGCCGTCGAACGCCACCGCATCGGCCTACGGCTCCTCTTTCCCACCCTTTCCGCCGGTTACGCGGACAGCAACACCGTATCGTACGGCGGTCCGGACAATCGATTTCGATCGCTCACGGTGGGCGTATCGCAGCGAGTGTACGATCGAGGTGCGACGATTCATCGGCGCAGAAGCGAGGCGCGGGCGCTCGAAATCCAGCGGGATCAGCTCTCCGTACGTGAAGAGAATCTCGCCCGCCGGGTGGTGCAGTTGTATACCGAGATCCTCCGGTTTCAGAGCCGGGCGGAGACGCTCGAACGGACCAAGTCGATCGCGGAGAGGCAAGTCAAGATCGTGAACGAGGAACTGGCGGTCGGCAGGTCGACGCGCCTGGAGCTGATCGAGTTGGAACTCGGCGTCGCCGACATCGAGATAGAGGTTCAGGAGGCGGACATGGAGGCTCGCCGCCTGACGTACCAGCTCGCGCAACTCCTGGAACTGTCGATTCCGGAGCTACCCGACGTTGCGGGTTCCATCCGGAGGGATTACGGGACGATTCTGCACGCAGACTTCCCCGAGTACTACCTGGAGTTGGCGGAGCGACACCAGACGACCAAACGCGAGGCGGAACTCGCCTTGGACGTCGCGCGAGAGAATCTCCGCCGAGCCCGTCTCCATTGGGTTCCGTCGGTATCGACGGATCTAGAATTCTCGGCGACCGGTACGAGTTTCCCCCTCACCGAGCCGTCGTTCTCGGTGTCCGTTTCACTGGCCTGGGATCTCCCGGGAATGCCGGCGACGCTGGACCTCTCCGCGCAACGAACGCCCCCGGATGACCGGACGCGTTCCGCCGGAGCAGATACCGCTCCGCTCGACAACATCGAAGGGTTCCAGTCGCGTCGCCGGGCGGAACTGGGCCTTCTCCAACAGGCAATCGCCGTTGAGGAACAGGACGAAGAGCTCGCGTTTTACGTCCAATCGCAGCTCGATTTGATCGATCAGCAGCGGAATAGACGCACCCTCCTGGACCGGCAACGGGAACTCGAGAACGAAAAACGGAGCGTCGAGGTCGTCCTGCTCGAGCAGGGTGACCTCAGACGAATCGACTTTCTGCAAAGCGAGATCGAGCGCGCGAGACAGGAGATCGCCCTGGTCGATGCTGTGGTCGATCTCTTCAACGCTGAGATCGAACTCCTCGCTCGGAGCGGGGCGCCGGACCTGGCACGCTTCCACGGCGCGCTCATAGGTCCCGAACGATGAATCGCCGCGCACGCGCATTCGCAGCGCTCGCACTCTCTCCGCTCCTCTCGGGATGCGGGGGTGATCCGGAACCTCCGGTGGCCGCGACCGTTCCGGTGGTGAGGACGGTTGCGGTTCGGACGGAGACGTTCACACCGCTGTTTGAGAGTTTCGGTTCGATCTCGTTTCTGCACAAGGCGGATATCCGTCCAATGGCGGAAGGGGAGATCGTCACCCTCCTGGCGGAAGAGGCGGACCAGGTCTCTCGGGAACGTCCTCTTGCCCGGCTCGACGACGCCCAGCTTCAGATTCGGTTGTTGCAGGCGCACGCCGATCTCGACTCGGCCGAAGCGAGCCTCACCCTCGCCCGGGGACAACTCGCAGAGGGGGAACGCCAGATTGAGGCGCGGCTGCTCGCCGTCGAGAACGCGCGTCTTGACCTCTCCGAGCGGGAACGAAGCGTGGGGCGGCTCCAGAGCGACTATCAGGACACCCTGCGTCTCTACGAAGCGGGCGGTGTTCCGGAAGACGACCTTGAGGAGGCGGAGAACAGACTCGTGACCGCCCAGGTAGCGCTGGAACGGGCGAAAAACGAACTCGCTCTCCGGTTGATCGGATTGCGTGACGTGGATATGCGGCGCGCACGCATCGTCCCTCCGGTCGATCCGGCGGCGCGGAGCGCGGCGTTGGTGGAACTCAACACGGCGACCCTTCGGGCCCAAGTCGAGGTTGCGCAAGCTGCCGTGAGCGTCGCAGAGGCTGAAGTGATCCGCGTGGAGCAGCTCATCGAAGAGATGGTGATTCGATCGCCGATCTCCGGCGTCGTGGCCTCTCGCTACGTCGAGGTGGGAGAACGCGCCACGCCGGAGGCACCGCTTTTTACGGTGATAGACGCGTCGCGCGTTTACGCCGACGTCCAGGTATCGGAGACGGAACTAGGGACCCTCTCACCGGGGCAATCGGCACGCGTGGTGGTCGACTCGATCGGCATCGAACAGGTCGGCGAGATCGTACGGATATCTCCCATTCTGTCGGCGCAAACGCGGTCGGGACGCGTCCGAATCCTCATTCCCGAACCCGATGCACGGCTGCGCCCCGGCATGTTTGCCACCGTTCGGGTTGAAACGGGCGAACCGCGGAGTGTACTCGCCATCGACGACTCGGCGATCGTCGAATTGGATGACGGTACGACGGTCGTTTTCGTCGTCGAAAACGGGGTTGTCTTCCAGACGCCGATCGAGAGCACCCACATGGGAAACGGTCGAGCGGCAATCAACGGCGGCCTCTCTCGGGGAGAGCGCGTCGTAGCGGTTCCCCACTCCGCGCTTCGCGATGGAATGCGGGTCGAGGCAGTGCAATGAACCGAGCGATCGCGTTTTTCGCCGGTGCGCTCTCTCTCGCGCTCCTTGGGAGCGGATGCGCGCTCGTGCTCTTTCCCGACGACGAGTGGGTGGTACCCACGCCGCGGTGGCCCAACGAAATCGTCGCTGCAGGTTCCGCGCCGGCGGTTACCTTCCGGGCCGCGGTGGAGCAAACGGGCGCCGAGGCGCCCTTCTCCATCGAAGACGCCGGGGGGGGCCGTTTCGGGACGCCCGGA
>JANQHT010000044.1 GCA_028282545.1 Spirochaetales bacterium | reverse complement strand
CATCGACCGTATCCTGCCTGCGATAGCAGTGGTCGATCACCCGTGACACGTCGCGGTCTCCCAGGCGCAGAAGGCGTAGAAAGAGCCGGATCGCCCGGGCAGCCCGCTGCTGGCGCGCACTCCAGGGGGTGGAGGCAACGAGTTCCAGGATTCCACCCCGATGTGCACCGTAGCGCTGAGCGGAAAACGCGAGGGTCGTCACGGTTCGCCCCCACCATTCGGCGTCGGCGCGCCCTACCGCGGGCGCGTCGCCCAGTGCGGCGATCATCGCCGCGGGAGCCGCGATCCGGCGGCGTGAGGAACGTACCTCCAGCACCAGGGCGTCACCGGTCAGTGCCCGGTCCTGGAGACGTTCAACAGCGACCTCCGGCGTCTCGCCGCGGCGAACCGCGGCAAACGACAGGAGCGTCTCGAACCCCGGCGGTGGTTCGCCGGGCGGACAGATCAGGAGCATCCCGGCGTTTACCGGCGAGCCCAGCGCAATGCGGTAGATCGTTCCGTTCGACCAGTCGGCGCCCACCTGCGCGGCCGGACGGATTCTCGCCTCAACCGGTGCCGCACCGCCCTCGCCAATTAGGAGGCGGTAGAGAGGCGTGCGAATCAGGCGGGGGTCAAACCGTTTTCGCACCTCCGCTCGCAGGAAGAGGGCATCCTCGGAATCGGCCACATACGCCAGGCGCCTTAGGGAGAAGCGCTCGGTCAGGAGATGGAGTGAAGACGGCCCGCCCCCCACGGATATGGCCGTTCCGATCGCGCGCCCCGGCCCGGCGAGGTTCACAACGGTACCGGGTTCGATTTTTCCCCGCGAGAAGGCAAACTCCGACGCGCCGGTATCGAGCGGCCACAAGAGGGACCGCTCATCGGACCAGAGCTCCAGGAGCAGGCGGTTTTCCGTAGGTGCGACTGGAACGGCCATGGGCGGACAGGATACTATGGATGCGAGTATGGGACCACGGGAGTCATTTCTCGACGAGCTTCGTCGTCAAACGGAACACCACCTCCGGCTCCTCGCTGAGGAGAGCGCAGCGATATTCGCGCGGTTCGTCGGCGGGCCGGAAGCGGGGGTCGTGCTCTACCGTGCACTATCGCGCCAGTTCGGACTGGACAGCGCGCAGCAGGTGGGCGCGCTCCTGGTGGACCTTGAGGCCGGGGTCCTGCGGGAGGGGCCGCTCCTGCTCTCGGACCTCGAATACCGCGGCCTCGTCTGGGTCAACGATCATTACGCCGACCTTCTCCGCCGGTCCACGGCGGATGAACTCGCGGATATCGTTCGGACGCTTACCAAGGCGGGCCGGGCGAGGGAGGGTGATTCCTAACGCCCACGGCGAAACCGCCTACGAGGCGATGGAGGGTGATTCTTAACGCCCCCGGTGGCAACCGTCTGCGAGGCGCGTGAAGGTGATTCCTAATGCCCGCGGCGAAAACCGCCTTGGAAGCGCGAAAAAACGACGCCTGAGGGCCCCGGCATTCGAGCGCCTACCGGACGCGGCAAACCGGCGCCGCTCCTACTTCCCCCAGAGCGACTCCGGATAGGCCCCTTCTTCAACCAGCGCCGCGATTCGTTTGACCACCGCCGGCCGATCCTCGCGGTAGGTGACGCCGAACCACTCGCTGTTGGTCTCCAGTACCTTCATGTGCGCTGAGCGCGCGTCGATGAGCAGTTTCATGGCGTAGGGAATGTAGAACTCGGCCTTTGGCTCCGTCCCCTTGGACGCCAGGAACTCTTCAAAACTGCTCCAGAACTGGTGCATGGCGGGCGGCGCGAATCCGAAGAGATTCATGCTCGTAGCTTCTCGACCGGTGAAACGCGCCCGAACTCCGCCGTCGTCGTCGTAGCTGACGACGACATCCTCCTCCCAGCCGATCTTGGTGTGCTCCTCGATGTCCCGCAGCCACCGGTTGTCGTCGTGTTCGACGATGCCCCGCGAGACGGTACCGTGACGGGAGAGTGTCACATCGAGCCGGTAGCCTACCATGCAGTATCGCGTATCAGCCGCGCCCAGGTTCGACAGGTAGTCCGCCGCCGTCCGGAGCGCGGCCGCGCCGTAGAAATCGTCGCCGTTGATCACCGCAAAGGGAGCGTCGATGACGTCCCGGGCGGATAGGACGGCGTGCGCCGTGCCCCACGGTTTGGCGCGTTCCGCCGGCACGGAAAACCCGGCAGGAACATCCGCCAGCTCCTGGTGAACGTAGTCGGATCGAATCCGGTCGTCGAACTTTCCCGCGAAAAACGCGCGGACATCCTCTTCGATGTCGCGCCGAACGACGAATACCACGCGGTCGAAACCGGCGCGGATCGCGTCAAAGATCGAATAGTCGATGATCGCTTCGCCGGAGGGACCAACGGGATCGATCTGTTTCACGCCGCCGTAGCGGCTGCCCATTCCAGCGGCTAAGACGAGCAGGGTCGGCTTCATGTTCGGGTTCTCCTCGGTCGGAGGCTATCGTATTGAGAGCGCACTCGCAAGCGGTATATGCTCTCCCCAGAGGTCTCAATGTCATCGGTAACCTACAAAAACCTCACCGAGTGTGAATCTTTCAAGGCCCTGGCTTCGCTCCCACCGTTCGATGTGACCGCGGTATCCGCGGAGCGAGTGCGCGACTACCAAGTGGCGCTGGCGGCGGGACTCACCTACTCCTACGGCGCCGCGCCGGTCGAAGAGTCGCACATCGCGGCGTTCGAAGAGCTTGCGGCGGAACAACTGTTGATCTCCAAATATGAGGCGCTCCTATCCGGAGAGGTCATGAACACCGGCGAACGGCGGATGGTCCTTCACCACCTCCTTCGCGGCCAACTGGGCGGCACCGTCGAGTTCAACGGCGTGGACCTGGGCGCGTTCTATCGGGAACAGGCGGCGCGCTTCTCGGAGTTCGCACGCCGCGTTCACGCAGGCGAAGTGACCGGTTCTACGGGAAAGCGCTTTCGAAATGTCGTCCAGATCGGAATCGGCGGATCGGACCTGGGACCGCGCGCGCTCTACCTGGCGCTTCTGGAACTGGTGGCCGCGGGCGGGAAGGCTCCCGCAATGGATGCCTACTTCGTTTCGAACGTCGACCCGGACGACGCCGCAGCAGTGATGCGGCGCATTAACCCGGAGGAGACGCTCTTTGTCCTGGTGAGCAAAAGTGGAACGACGCAGGAGACGCTGACCAACGAGCGCTTTGTTGCATCCCTGGCGGCGGGCCCCGGATTCGACGTAGGCAAGCACATGGTCGCGGTCACGTCCCAAACGAGTCCCCTGGCCTCCTCCAAGGGCTATCTGGATGCGTTTTTCATCGACGACTTCATCGGGGGGCGCTACAGCGCCACCAGTGCCGTGGGCGGGGTGGTCCTGAGCCTGGCATTCGGAGCCGAGGTTTTCTCCGAGATTCTATCCGGCGCACACGAAGCGGACTCCGCGGCCATGAACGGGTCGGTCCGAGAGAACGCGACGATGCTCGACGCGATGATCGGGCTCTACGAGCGGAACGTACTGGGCTACGCGACGACGGCGGTCCTTCCCTACTCACAGGCGCTCCACCGATTCCCGGCCCATCTGCAGCAACTTGACATGGAGAGTAACGGGAAGAGCGTGAATCGCAGCGGCCGGCCGGTCGCGTATGAAACGGGTCCGATCGTATTCGGCGAACCGGGAACCAACGGTCAGCACAGTTTCTACCAGCTTCTCCACCAAGGGACCACGATCGTGCCCCTGCAGTTCGTGGGATTTCGCGCTTCCCAGGCGGAGCGGGATATAGAAGTCGACGGTTCAACGAGCCAGGTCAAACTCAACGCGAATCTGGCGGCCCAGATCGTCGCCTTCGCCGCGGGCAAAGAGGATTCCAATCCCAACAAGAACTTCACCGGTGGGCGACCGTCAACGCTGATCCACGGCGACCGTCTGACACCGCGCGCCCTGGGCGCGCTCCTGGCGCACTTCGAGAACAAGGTGATGTTCCAGGGCTTTCTGTGGAACATCAACAGCTTCGACCAGGAAGGGGTCCAACTGGGCAAGGTGCTCACCAGGCAGGTCCTATCGGGCAAGAGCGAGGGAGCGCTCCTGGAATACGCAAAATTGCTGGGCGTACACGATTCCATTTGACAACGGGCGGGCGCGGTAGTACGCTTTAGGTGATGGGAGGTACAAGCCTATGAAAGTACCACCGTATGTCCAAGGCCGACTGTAGTGGGAGAATCCCACGGCAGCCGGCCCAGCGCAGTCATGCCAGCCGCACCGGCGGCACTCTAACCGGGACGCCCGGAGGCCGGGAGGCCACCAACACCGGGCTTTCCAACAGCCGGTAGTGAGTACCGGCTTTTTTTTGCGCCCTTACACCATCTGCACCGGCTGGTGCGTCGCCTCCAGAACGTCGCGCCAGAGATTTCCCTCCGGTTCCACGGTCCGCCGTTTCGAAACCGCGATCTCCATCGGGATGTGCACAAAGGTGTCGTGGATCATACCGATGATCATTTGCGTCTTGCCCGCCATTGCGGCGTGAACGGCGTTGTTGCCCAGGCGCGAGCAGTATACGGCGTCGGTAGGCGCCGCCACGGCGGACCGAATCGTATACGACGGGTCGATGTATTTGAGCGTTACCGGCATCCCGATCTCCCCGAAGTGACGGTTGATCTCCTGTTTGAGGAACGTACCGATATCGCCAAGTCTTTTGTTTCCCGAAGCGTCGGTTGCGTCGTTCTCGGGAAGCAGGTCCTGTCCCGCCCCCTCCGCCACGAGAATGACGGCGTGTTGCCTCCGGTCCAGCCGTGCCTTGAGATGGGCGAGGAGACCGTTGTCCCCCTCCAGGGCAAAGGGAACTTCCGGGATGAGGACGAAGTTTACGTCGTGGCTCGCCAGGGCGGTATGGGCGGCGATGAATCCACTGTCGCGTCCCATCACTTTCACCAGGCCGATTCCGTTCGGGGCCGAGTTCGCCTCAGCGTGCGCCGCCGACACGACCTTGGTTGCCTCACCGACGGCGGTTTCGAACCCGAAGGAACGTTCAATAAAACTGAAGTCGTTATCGATCGTCTTCGGGATGCCCACCACGGCTATTTTGTGTCCCCGTTTATCGATCTCCTTGGCGATCGCCAGCGATCCCTTCTGTGTTCCGTCACCGCCGATCGTGAACAGCATATTTATGTTGAGCCGCTCGACGGCATCAACCAAGTCTTCGGTCCGGTTGCCCCCGCCGCGGGAACTTCCCAGGACCGTGCCGCCGATCTTGTGGATGTCGTCCACAAAATCGGGCGTCAGTTCCACCGTCGGTTGTGCGGATTCCGGGAGCAGTCCCGGATACCCGAACCTGATTCCGGTAATCCGCCGAAGGCCGTACCGGTACCAGAGACAGCGCGTGATGGAACGAACCACGTCGTTGAGTCCGGGGCAGAGCCCGCCGCATGTGACAATGCCCGCGTGCACATGGCCGGGGGGGAAAAAGATCCGTTGACGCGGACCGGCGCACTCGATCAGCGCCTCCCGCGGGTAGTCACGCGTCACAGGCGCGTCGTGAACGTTCACGTCAAAGATGACCATCTCGTTGTCATTGACGTAGTTGGCCAGGTCATCGCCCCGCACCTGCGAGTACGGGATCGGCGATTCGATCTTGGCGTCTCCCAGGGAGGGTATGGTGAAGTCGTGGTTCATTGCCGCAGGTCTCCTTGCCGCCAATGGTACTGCAATTGGTTGACCGGCGCAAAACCTTTCCGTAGGCTCGTTCCATGCATGTTCTCGTAATCGGCGGAGCCGGGTATATCGGCAGCCACGTAGTCACGGCGCTCATCGCCGCCGGCAACCGGGTAACCGTGTTCGACAATCTCTCCAGCGGTCTCCGTATCAACCTTCAACCGGGGGCTGCCTTTGTTCACGGTGACATCCGGCGCCCGGACTCGCTCCGGGCCGCGCTCGCCGCAGACGTTGAAGCGGTGGTCCACCTGGCCGCCTTCAAGGCGGCCGGGGAGTCGATGGAACGGCCGGAGAAGTACGCCGACAACAACATCGGCGGCACGATTCAGATACTCAACGCGATGACCGAGGCGGGTGTTTCGCGATTCATCTTCTCCTCCAGCGCCGCGGTATACGGGGAACCGGAGTACCTGCCGATCGACGAAGACCACCCGCAGAAGCCGGAAAATTTCTACGGATTCACCAAACTGGAAATCGAACGCCTCCTGGGGTGGTACGACACGCTCAAGGGTGTGCGCTTCGCCGCACTTCGGTATTTCAACGCCGCCGGCTACGCCCCCGATGAATCGGTGGTGGGACTGGAACAGAATCCGGCCAACCTGCTCCCGGTCATCATGGACGTTGCCCGGGGGGTAAGGCGGGAACTCCAGATCTTCGGGGACGACTACGAAACGCGCGACGGAACGGGAGTACGCGATTACGTGCACGTCTCCGATCTTGCCCGTGGGCACGTGCAGGCGCTCGACTATATCGACAAAAACGACGCATCCCTGGCGGTCAACCTCGGGAGCGAGTCGGGACTCTCGGTGCTCGAGATACTGTCGGCGGCGCGGTGGATAACGGGACGTGAGATTCCCGCCCGCACCGTGGGTCGTCGCGCCGGCGATCCGGCTGAGCTGGTAGCGACCTCAGCGTTCGCCCGCGAGACGCTCGGGTGGAAAGCGGAACTCAGCGATGTCGATTCCCTTGTGGAAACGAGTTGGAAAGTCTACCGGCGGTATCTATAGATCAGCAGTCCTTTGACAGAGACATAGGCGTCGGAGGGCTCGTCGCCCTCCTTCCATAATGAGAGTTGCTAATCTTATGATGCGTTTTCGCCCTCCAGGCCGGGGGCAAGCTCGAAGGCCGGGCAGTGTTTGCCGGTGTTCACGTGCACCACGATACTGGGAAGGCGCTTGGATTTGATGCCGAAGAGCGTGCAGGCCCGGGGATGCTTCGCATCCCACGTGACGGTGAAGTGACGACATTGCAAGCAATTGGGTGGACGATCGATCGTCCGAACCTCAGTATTCACGAATACAAGCTATCACGCTCAACCCCTGTATCCAACGTTTTAGTGCTTTACAACAATGTCTCCCTGCCTTAGTCTGTAGGGGATATTATGACTGCCACAATCGAGGAAATGTCATGACCACGCATTACTATCTATCAGTCTCGCCCGTAGAAGCGTTGATCGCGTCGCAGCTCACGCCCACGGAATTCGGCTCGTACATGGCGACGGGATCCAAGAACGGATCTCACGAGCGCATCATCTTCATCGAGATCGAAGGCAACTTCGGCGACTATTTCGACTGGAACTACGCGCGGGAACGGTGCGTTGTCCATTCGGACGGTCAGCCCAAGCACTCACTGTGGCTATCCGTCTACCGCGTGCTGGAGAACGTACCAAACGAGGTGCTTGGATCGCTCTACCTGACCACCAAAGACGGCCGCACCCTTGAGTTGAGCCGCGGAGAATTGGGCGCACCGCCAAAACGTGACTTCTGGGTTTACCAGGAGCTGTGTCCCCTGACGCCACTCGTGGTGAGTTCCCTCCCTCCGGCCGAATTCTGCGCCTTTCTCACGGCTGAGACGAGTCACGTTCGCGTTCCGAAGGTCCTCATAGCCGACCTGAAGGTTGTCGACTTCAGCAACCTGGAGGATACGGGCAACATCGGAGCCGCCTACGACCGGAACATCGAGCACCTCAAAGATTGTGTCGAAGCGGTGACGACGAATCCCGACAAACCGGCCAAGAATGTCGAGCGCTCGGTCAACGCTTTTGGGTATCAGATCATCAGCAGCGGAATTTACGTCGGGAGCGGATCGGACATCGTCTTCTACCCGATGCCATCAACGGATGAAATCCGGCGCGACCACTACGATTGGGGTCGCTCCGCGATGATTATTTAAAAGGGAGAGACAGCATGCAAAAACTTCTTGTGTGCGTTCTGGCGCTTGCCGTTGCCGCCTCGTTGGCGACCGCGCAGGACAAACGGATCTACAACGACGGTGAAGTTGACCACGCCCCGGCGGAAGCGCGATTCGAGCTTTCGGCCACCGAGTTCGAGTCGGATCTGGCTGAGATCGTCTACAGCGTCAACGGCGGTGAACTCATGACCTACAACGGGTCGGTTTCACTGAGCGAGGAGGGGCGCAACGTCATTACCTACAGCGCAGTGGACGTCACCGGCAACGTCTCCTCGGAACGGGCGTACACGGTTGTTATCGACAAGACGCCGCCGGAACTCACCGGGACGGCCCGGGGTGCGGCGTTCGTTGAAGACGGCCTCGGATACGTCCGTAGCGATACGGTCATCAGTCTGGACGCGACGGACAACCTCTCCGGCGTGTGGGCCATCTACGTCAGCCGAGACGGTGACGATTTCTACCGTTACGGCGACTTTGCGTACGTGCCCGGCGAAGGCGCCCACACCGCCTGGGCGTACGCGGTTGACAATGTGGGAAACCGTTCGGTCACCTATCGGGTATCGGGACACGTAGACAACACCCCTCCGACGGTTCGCATCTTTCCGCGTCGCCCCCTTTCCACGGTGAACGGTGAACGCTTCACCTCCGCCGGGAATGCTCTGACGGTTCGCGCTTCGGACGAGATCGCCGGGGTCGACGTAGTCATGGTATCCATGAACGGTGGCCCCTATGAAACGTACGGTGGCCCCCTTGCACTCGACGAGCCGGGGCGCCACATGCTCCGCGCCAAAGCATTGGACCGCCTGGGCAACGAGTCGGAACCCGTTTCCCTGGAATTGACGGTCGATGCGGTAACACCTGAACCGGAGATTCGCGCGATCATTGGAAACTAACGTTCGCACCAGGACGTCACCGGCCGGCGGCACAGCCGGCGGCCCTTTTTTTGGCCGAGCCCCTCTCGTAGGCCTTCGCAATCGCGGCGAGTCGCCGGCCGACATCGATCAGAGCGTCGAAGAACTCACGCTTCTTGCAGGTGCGGCAGGACTCGAGCCGGCCGGACAGATCGTCGCCACGATCCGCGACGTTCACCCGGCAACGCTGATTGGAACGGGCAAAGTCGAAGAGATTGCTGCACTCGCCCGCGATACGGGAGCCCAGGTCATCGTCCTGGACGCCGCGCTGCTGCCGCGGCAGCAGCGCAATCTCGAACGCGCCACCGGCCGGGTGATAGCCGACAGACCGGCGGTCATCCTGGAGATCTTCGCCCGCCGGGCGACGACGCGGGAAGCCAAACTCCAGGTGGAACTGGCGCGCGTGGAATACGAACTCCCCAGGCTTGCCGGCCGGTGGCAGCACCTTTCGCGGCAGGGGGGCGGCACCCGATTGGCCCGTGGCGAAGGTGAGACACAGCTCGAAGTGGACCGGCGGATCGTTATGCGTCGGGCCTCCACAATTCGGAAGGAACTCCGACGCGTGGAACGGCAGCGCGACCTACGACGCAAGCGGAGATCCGCGCTCTACCGCGTGTCGCTGATTGGATACACCAACGCGGGAAAAACGACGCTGCTCAACGCCCTAACCGGGTCCCGTGCGTACGCGGCGAACCAGCTTTTTGCCACGCTGGATCCCAATTCTCGCCGATTCCAGCTCGCGGGGCACGCCCCGGTCATCTGCACCGACACCGTCGGCTTTGTCCAGCGGCTGCCCCACTCGCTCATCAAGGCCTTTCACTCCACCCTGGAGGAGGCCGTGCTGACGGACCTTTGTGTGTACGTGATAGACGCCTCGGATCCTCGGGCGCTTGCCCACCTGCAGACCACATCCGATGTAGTAGATAAGATCGGCGGCGGTCAAACCGACACCGTCATCGTCTTGAACAAGATCGACCGGTGCAGTGACGCTGAATCGGCGACACTCGCATTTCACGCCGCCGCGCCGGAGGTGCCGGTCATGGCCGCCTCGGCCAGAACGGGAGCCGGGATCGCTGAAATAAGAGAAGCTATCGCGGAGCGCGCCGATGCGGCGGCTCGATCTTGAGGACTGGCGAGACTCGCCCCTGCTCGCGTCATGCAGGCTATCGCCGGGCGAAGTGTGGGAAGACCAAACCGTTGGTCATCGCGTCATGGTAGGCAACGCCACGTCGGCCGGGCAGGTCGCAACGCTCTGCGGCTCTACCCGCGCGGACGTACACGTTCATGACCCGCCCTACCAGGTCGGCAACGGATCGGCGCTCGCGATGGTCTCGCTGGAAAACTACGGGGCATTTACCCGAAGCTGGGTGGAAAACGCGCTCGCAAAAAGTGCCGACGACGCGCACGTCTACGTATGGGTCGGCGCCGACCAGCGGCGCTCGTTCTACCCTCTTCCGGAGGTAATTGATGCATTGCGATCATTTCCCGAGCTGACTTCGCGGAGCATGATCACGCTGCGAAACCAGCGCGGGTACGGTACCCAAAAGAACTGGATGGCCGTGCGCCAGGAACTGCTCTACTACGTGCGGGGAAACCCGGAGTTTGCCGTTACGTACACCGATATCCCGCGCAGAACCGGCGGCTACCACCGGGCCGACCGGCACGGTACCGTGACTACCAACGACGAACGCAGCCGTTCGCCCACGATTCGACCGGGGAATGTCTGGTTCGATATCCAGCAAGTCTTCTACCGGATGCAGGAGAACGTCGCCGGCGCCTATGCCCAGAAACCGCTCGCCGCGATTGAGCGAATCCTCCGCACCGCGCCGGGTGCCGTCACGGTGCTCGACCTCTTTGCGCACTCCGGCACCACGCTTCTCGCGGCTGAACGGGCGGGGCTCCGGTGCCTGACAATGGACGTGAATCCGCTCTTTGCCGAACTGTCGATCCGGCGGCTGGAACGATTCCGCACAACCGGGCGCACCGGATGGGGCCGTACCGACCCGTTTGCCCTTGAGAAATTCTCATAATGGAGGGAGCACGGCGAGCCCTCCGACGACGTTGTCTCTGTCAAAGGACAGGTAGGTCTCATTTTGGAGATCACACGGCCGATTGGAGGTGAATGTCACCAGCCGCGCCCGGAAAGAAGAACAAAACGCGTCTCTGCAGCGCAGCGAAGCCCAGCGTTTTGTTCTTCGAACTGTGCCAAGGTCATGTGATTTTCAAAATGCGATCTGCTGTTTGCCCGTTGATTGGCTTGCACCGTCGCTCTAGCGGTGCTACCATCGCCGCGTGATTCATCTATACACCCACGTGTTCGAGAGCCCGGTGGGTCCCCTGTACCTCGCAGTTGATCGTTCGGGCGCCGCCGTTCGGATCTCCTATACCGACTTCTCTCACGAGTTGTCCGATGAGGAACACGAGGTCAACAAATACGCCTGCGGGGAGCTGGAGTTCCAGCTCAACCAGTACTTCGCAGGCGATCGGCGAACGTTCTCCGTCCCGGTGAACATGCGGGGCACACCCTTTCAGCAGACGGTGTGGGGAAGGCTCCGAAAACTCAACTTCGGTGAAACGATAACCTACGGGGCGCTGGCCCAGAAGATCGGGCATCGGAACGGCGCCCAAGCCGTGGGCGGTGCGGTGGCGACGAATCCGGTGGTGATCGTTGTACCGTGCCACCGGGTTGTTCCGGCGACCGGTGGTATCGGGAACTACGCGAAACGAACCCTCGCCGACGAACAGGGACGCAGGATCAAGGAGCAGCTCCTCGATCTGGAACGGGCGCCGCGAACGGTCTAGGCCCTATCCCGAGCGTTTTACGTAGACCTGCAGCAGCTGGACCATGTAGTACATCTGTCGGTAGATCGTCGACATCTCTGTCTTGATCTCCTCCTCGACCATGGCGTTGAGTTCTTTCCAGTTGATGATCATTTCGTGGTCCTTCCGGTCAACGTCTTCGATCAACTGCTTAAAGATCTTACCGATGACGATAAGGTTCTGCGCGGCCTCGTTGATCATGTTCAACGCCTGGCCGTTGACCTCGTTGAGGACCTCCCGAAGCGGGCGCCCTGAACTGGGATCCCGTGCGATGACCCGAGACATCGCCTTTCGCAAGCGCTGGCCGGTGTCGCCTTCATCCGCGAGGCCGTCGTCAAAGGCGACTACTTGCTGAGATACCGAAAGCATGGCGTGGTACGCATCGGAAAGCTGCTGGGAGTGCACGTTGGTGGTCCACTTGCCGCGAACGATAAGGATATCCTGGGCAACCTCACGAACGTCCCGTTTGAAGAGATCGATCAAGTACGCTTTGAGGTAGTTGTAGGCGGCGGTGTGGAGAAAACCCGTTTCGTTTCTCTTGGTGATCAGCAGGTTTGCCTTCTCGGTGTAGTTGCGAGCACGGGCAACCGCGGTGGTTCCGAACACTTTCTGAACCAACTGCTCGATCTTTGAGTTCTTCCGCTCGTCGGCGATTCGCTTGAGTACCTGCTCCGCTTCGGCCTTGGTCTGATCCAGGTAAGGTTGAACGATACGCGCGTCGTACCGGGAGTACGACGGTTTCCAGAAGGGATCCTCCGTGGCGTGCCGAACCATACGCAGGAGGACTTCGCTCCCGAGGACTTCGAAGAGGACCCGTGCAACCTTGCGCCAGGAATCGCGGTTGACCGGATCCACGCCGCGATAGGACTGAATCACGTCAAAGAGGGCGTTCCAGTCGGTGTCGGGCGGCAACGAACCGGCGCTCTCGATGAAGTCACGGATGTTGTCGATGACGTACTCGGCGTTGATCGGCTCGAATCTCGGTTTATAGGAGAACGTCCCTTCGCTGATCGCGGAGTCGAACATCCGCAGCGTGAAGTAGAAGTCATACGAGCAGAACTCCACAAAGGCGCGGAGTTGGTTGTAGATGGTATTGATTCGGCCGATCCGTTCACCGTCAAAGGTTCCAACAAACGCGACGAGATCCCGTTTGACCTCGTCCACGACGGCGCGCGCCTCCGCGCCCCGGGCTCGTTCGCGGATGCTTTTCTCGCTCAGACGTTCCAGGAGTGCTATCTGCTGTTCGCTCAGATGAGACTGGATCGCGACGACCTTGAGCGCACCCTCCGTCTCGCTCTTCTGGATCAGCGAGTTCACTCCGGAGGTGATCTTGTAGATCTCGTAGTAGAATTTTCCGAAGGCGCCGAGGATCTCGCCCGTGCGGGGGCGGTAAAACTTATACTTGTCCCGGGAAAAGGTCTTGGCGAGGTTCTTTACCTGTCGTCGCTTCTCGCGCTGCGGATCGCCGAGGCCAAAAAACAAACCGAGGATCTTGTCGAAGAACCCGCTACCGCCCGGCGCCGGGGTTCCCTCATCACTGGTCACGAGACTTCATACCCCGAAATTCGGTTTACCGTCAATTCGCGACGCGGTATAGTGGGGTCATGAACGCACCGGCCGTCGAACTCAACGATGCACTTTCCAACAGCGTGGTATCCCGCCTGCTCAGCGACTTCGGGCGGCGAATCTACTTCCCAAAGGGCAACGTGGCCCAGGCCGCGGAGGCCAAGGCGCGGGGCGTCCGTTTCGACGCGACCGTGGGGATGGCCTACGAGGGGCCGGAGCCGATGCACCTGGCGATCACGGACCGCCTCCTGCCGGAGCTGTCGGCGAAAGAGAGCGTCGCTTACGCTCCGACCACGGGGGTGCGCGAGCTTCGCGAACTTTGGAAGCAGCAGATCGTCTCCAAAAATCCATCGCTTGGGGGGATTCCGTTTTCGCTCCCGATCGTTGTCCCCGGGCTGACACCGGGAATCGTAGTTTCAGCGGAACTCTTTGTTGACCCGGGCGAGACGGTACTCGTTCCGGACCTCTTCTGGGGCAACTATCGTCTGATCGTTGAACAGCGCTGCCGCGCGGCGATCCGGGAGTTCTCGTTTTTCGACGAACGGGGAGTGTTCAATCGCGACGCTTTTGCGGCGGCCGTGGATCAATCGGCGGCGGAGGGAAAGGTGGCGCTCATCCTGAACTTTCCCAACAACCCCGCCGGGTACTCGCCTACACCGGAGGACGCCCTCTTTGTAGAAACGACCCTCGCCCGGGCGGCGGAGTCGGTACCGGTGCTTGTCATCCTGGACGACGCCTACTTCGGACTCTTCTACGACGACAACAGCTACCGGGAGTCGCTCTTCGCGCGACTGGCGAATCGTAGCGAGAACATTCTTGCAGTCAAGGTCGACGGTGCCACCAAGGAAGACTTCGCCTGGGGCTACCGCGTCGGGTTTGTCAGCTACGCCGCAAAGGGTATGCGTCCTGAGGAAACGGCGGCGCTGGAGAAGAAGTACGCCGGTGCAATCCGGTCCGCCGTGTCGAGTTCGAGCACGGTGGCGCAGAACCTGCTGGTTCACACCTACAAGGATCCCGATTACGCGAAACAGAAAGCGCGCGCCCTGGACGCATTGAAGAGTCGCTTCAGAACGCTGCAGGCGATTCTAGCGGATAAGGAATCCCGCGGGCGAGCCCCGTCGCTACAACCGCTTCCGTGCAACGCAGGGTACTTCATGAGTTTTCGCTGCGCCGGGAACAACGCGGAGGCGATTCGCCAGGCACTGCTAAACGAGGGCGTCGGGACAATCGCCGTCAAGAGCAACTGTCTCCGTATCGCCTTTGCCGGCATCGACGAGGAGCACCTAAAGGACGTGTACGAGCGGGTATTCACCGCTGCGGAGCGCCTCGCCTAGTGCGCTCCCGCCCCCGGCACGTTCTCTCGGTGACATTCGCTCTTCTTCTGCTGCAGGGAACGGTCTTCGCGCAGGAACGGCTGGTTATCTGGACCGACCAGCCTGAGATGGCCTTTGTCAGCGAGGTGTTCAACGTTACCGGCGACCTGCAGGCGGAGGTACGGTTCAAACCCAATCTCGCAGCGGCCTTTGCCCGGGAAGAGATGGACGCCGATCTCGTGGTCGGGGAGTTCATCAACACGCCGGTCGTTACCGCGCGTCTGCTTGCTCTGGACGATCTCATCGCCGGCCTGGGAGAACGCCCGTTGCCGGCGCTGATCGAGTCGTCCCGGCACGGCGACACGACGCGGCTCGTGCCGCTCGCCTACGAATTGCCGATGATTCTCGTCAATCCCCGGGTGAATCTCCGGCTTCGCGACACCTTTATTTCCACCGAAGAGATCCTGACCAACAGCCGGAAGTTCTCCCGCTTCGATGACGATCGGCCCATTCGCCTTGGTTTTATCCCGGGATACGATCCGCTTGCGCGTTACTATCTTCTGCGACTTCGGGGCGTCGAGTTTGCAGCGTCCCTGGAGCAGCAGGTGCGATGGGACACGGCCATCTTGGACCTGGAATCGGACTGGCTGGACCGGTGGAGTGCCGCCATTGCCGGGTCCCGGGCCGCGGAGGCCGCGTTTATCGAACGCTACCTGTACGATCCGCCGGCCCGCCAACTTGAACGTAACCGGATAGCCTTCGCGTACTCCGCGTCTTCGGACCAACTCGACTGGCAGCGGCGGCTGGACGCCGGTTATCGATGGCTGGCGTCACAGGACAACCGTGTCCCCATCCTCGATACCGTTGTGTGGGCGGGCATCCCAGTCGAATCAAGGCGAGAACGCAGTGCCATGGCGTTTCTGGAGTGGTTTTTCTCACCGGCCACGCAGGAGGACTTGATCCTGAAGAAGATCGAGCATCGGATCCTGCGGTTCGGCTATTTCGGTGGTTTCTCGACGCTCGGCAGCGTCAACCGCGACGTGCTTGCGCGGGTGTACCCGGAAATTCGCGGACAAATTGTACCGGATATCCTTCTCGACGCGCCGCCCCAACTACCGAGGTACTGGAACGAGGCGGTGGAAGAGGTCCTCGTGCCGCTGCTCAACGATCAGATGATCGATGCCTCCGATCTGTCCTCCGAGGTTCGGGCCGCGATGAATACGTGGTACCTGCAACGGGGCGACTGATCAGCGATTTTGTTTTGGACGGAGGGCGATAAGCCCTCCGACGAAATTGTCTCTATCCAACAAAAAGCAGTTCGGATGTTGGAGATCACCTTGCCAATAGAGAAAACACGTCACCAGGCGCGCCCGGAACGGAGAACAAAACGCGTCTCTGCAGCGTAGCGAAGCCAAGCGTTGTGTTCTTCGAACCGTGCCAAGGCCATGTGATCTCCAACATCCGAACTGATAGGCGATTAGTCACCGAATTGACGCCCTACTCTCTCTCTCGTAAGATGGGAGGCAATCAATACCCACGTCACGACAGGAGAAATACATGGCAGACTTAGCTTCTTCCTACATGGGAATAGCGCTGAAAAACCCGCTTGTTGCCGGTGCGTGCAGCATGACCGCCCATATGGACTCGATCAAGCGGATAGAAGACGCCGGTGCGGGAGCACTTGTCATCCAGTCTCTGTTCGAAGAGCAGATCCAGGCACAGCGTCGGCGGTTGGAAGAGGAACTTACAATCAACGACAACTTGGATGCGGAGATCCAGAGCCTCTTCCCAGAGATTGAGCACTCCGGGCCGGACGAGCACCTCATGTGGGTTCGCCGGGCAAAGGAAGCGGCGGACATGCCGATCATCGCCAGTCTCAACTGCGTGACCCCGGATACGTGGGAAGAGTGGGCCGTCAAACTCGCCGAGACCGGTGTAGACGGTCTCGAACTCAACTTTTTCGCCATCCCCGTCGATTTTGACCGAAGCTCTGCAGAGATCGAAGCGGAACAGGTGGAGGCGCTCTCCCGCGTGAAGGCGAAGGTCTCCATCCCCGTTTCGGTCAAGCTGAGCCCCTTTTATACAAGCCCCCTCGATTTCTTCAAAAAGCTGGACGATGCCGGTGTGGATGGGTTTGTCCTCTTCAACCGACTCTTCCACCCGTCGTTCAACATCGAGAAGGAGACGGGGAAATACCCGTTTAACCTGTCGAGTTCCGGCGATCACCGCCTGGCGCTCCGGTTTGTCGGGATGCTGCACGGCAACGCCAAGGCGTCGATCTGCGCATCGAACGGAATCCACACCGGCCAGGACGCCGTTGAGGTCCTCCTGGCGGGTGCGGACGTATTCCAAGCGGTCAGTACGCTCTATTTGAATCGCATTTCCGTGATCGAAACGATCCTCGGTGACATCGCCGCCTGGATGGATCGAAAAGGGTACGAAACGCTCGATGATTTCCGCGGCAAGCTGAGCGTCGCCAAGACGCCCGACAAGTGGACCTATCGCCGTGCGCAGTACGTGAAGATGCTCTTGAAAGCGGACGACTACGTCGTACGTCCCCCCGTCTGAGTTGGTTCCATGACGGTTACATCTCGCAATTTCGGCCGCCTCCCCGACGGGAGAGCGGCCACTTTGTATACGATCGAAGCGCCGGGACGCTTGGTTGTGTCCGTCAGCGACTACGGTGGCATCGTGACGAGTGTTCGGGCACCCGACAGGAACGGTGCATTCGACGAAATCACCCTTGCCTACGATACGTTGGAGGAGTACCTATCCGGACATCCCTATTTCGGGGCAACGGTGGGGCGCGTAGCAAACCGCGTGAGCGGCGGCGGGTTTGAACTGGACGGGCGCCGGTACGACATCACGCGGAACCAGGGTACGCTCCACCTTCACGGCGGTTCCGTCGGCTTCGACAAACACCTCTTCTCGAGCGAACCGATATCGGACAACGATCGGGCCGGCGTTCGCCTGACCCTTGTCAGCCCCGACGGTGATGAGGGGTACCCCGGGGAACTCACGGTCGCGGTGACGATCACTGTGGACGCTACCGGCACGCTGTCGTTTCACTACCGTGCAACGACGACATCCCCGACTCCCGTCAACGTGACCAACCACACCTACTGGAACCTTGCGGGAGTGGGCACGATTCTCAACCACCTCCTCCAGCTTCACAGCGACCACGTCGTGGCGGTGGACCGGGAATCGGTGCCGGCCGGCGAACTTGTCGAAGTGGCGGGAACGCCCTTTGATTTCCGCGCTCCTAAGGCGATTGGTCGCGACTTCGCGGCCGTGGCGGAACTGCCCCAGGGCGGGTATGACCATTGCTACGCGATCAGGGGATGGTCACCGGGCGAACCGGCCACGCTCCTCCCGGTAGCAGAGGTGTGGAACACGCAAACGGGGCGGCGGGTAACGGTGCGGTCCACGTGCCCCGGTGTCCAGTTCTACTCGGGCAACAACCTGGCCGGGTGGCAAGGGCGGTCAGGAGAGACCCTGACGGGGCAGGAGGCGTTTTGCCTGGAGACGCAGTTCTACCCGGACAGTGTCAATCGTCCGGAGTTTCCCTCGACGATTCTCCGCCCCGGCGAGACGTGGGATCAGCGAACCGAATACGCCTTTGCCGACGACGCCTAGCGTCCGTCACGCACAGGCCGCTGCGGGCGCGCCTGTTACGTGCGGCACCGCGGCCGTAGCGCCGTTAGGAATCGTTCCGGCGTGTGTTCCACGGAAAAGAGAAACTCCGTTCCGTCCGGAAGCGAGAGTGTGCACGCCCGGGGGCGCGAGGAGAAGAGGCGTTCAAGCAGTGTCCGCGCCGGCGGTTCGCTCAGCCGCGCCTCCGATAGGGGTAGTTCGAAGGCGACCTCTTCGCCGCGCCGCGACCGGCGGTTCGTTATGATCGATGCAAACCAGTTCTCCTGCGGGTAGTGGCGAAAGAAAAGGCGCGTATCCGTGATGAAGATCAGACCCCAGAGCGGGCCGGCGGTATCCATCCCGCCCAGGTACTGTCCCAGGTTGTATGCCACGACCGGCTCACCCACCGATTCAGACATGTCGTTCCAGTACGATTCAAGTTCGTTCTGTTGGTCCGATCGTTTCATGCTTTGCTCTCCTCTGGAACCGCCGCCAGCGCCCGGACAAGGATCTCGGAACCCTCCTCGGGGAGTCTGCCGCTCAGCAACCGTTTCCATGCCCGTGCGCCGGGCAAGCCGGCAAAGAGGCCCAGCATCGCCGCGAAAACGCGACGCGGCGGGACCCCTTCCCGTCGGACCTCGTCCACGTACTCGTACATCGATTCTGCGACCTCCCGCCGCGATGGAACGGGCGCGTCAACGCCGAAGAGGTCCCGGTCAACGGTAGCAAAAAGGTACGGCTTTGCGTAGGCTGAGCGTCCGATCATCACGGCGTCCACCCGTTCCAGATGGCGCCGCACTTCCATTAGATCGTGAATACCACCGTTGATCTCGATCGGTACCGTCGGGAGTTCACGCTTGAGCCGATAGACGTCTTCGTAGCGCAGGGGCGGGATGGTTCGATTTTCCTTGGCGTCCAGCCCCTCCAGGATCGCTATGCGGGCGTGAACGGTGCACCGTCGGGCGCCGGCGGCAACCACCGTGTCGACGAACCGTCGCATGTCATCGTAGCTTTCGCACCCCTCGACGCCGATGCGGTGTTTCACCGTGACCGGTCTATCCGTTGTATCGCGCATCGCACGAACGCATCCGGCCACCAGTTCCGGTTGTTCCATCAGTACCGCGCCGAAGTTGCCGCGCTGTACCCGCGGACTGGGACACCCCACGTTGAGGTTGTATTCGTCATACCCAAAGGGTTCCGCGAGCTTCATCGCCCGGACGAGCTGGCCCGGATCGTCCCCCCCTAACTGCAGCGCCAGGGGGTGTTCATCCGGGTGGAACCGCAACAGGTGCGGTGCGTCTCCGTACACGATCGCCGCAGCGGTAATCATCTCTGTGTAGAGGAGCGTTCTTTTTGTAATTCTCCGCATGAAGTACCGGTAGTGACGAGTCGTCCAGTCCATCATGGGTGCGATGCTTACCATGGCTACACGCCTTCGCCCCGGCGGATGTCCGCTATCGTCGCCCCACCGAGGCACACGTCGCCATCGTAGAAGACGGTGAACTGTCCCGGCGCGACTCCTCCGTCGGGACGGGAGAGTTCCACCCGCGCCGTGTCGCCGGGTAGGAGCGTTACCCGTGAGGTGACCAAGTCGGGACCGTGGCGCAGTTTCACGTCCAGGTCCGCCCCTTTCGGCGGACGCAGTATCCAGTGCGCGTGTTCGACGTCGTATTCGGAAACCATCCGATCGTGGTCGTTCCGCTGATGAGAGACGAACACTACGTTCTCGTCCATGTGTTTTTCGACAACGTACCAGGGGCCGTTCCCGAGTCCGAGACCCTGTCGCTGACCGATCGTATAGAACCAGGCACCGCGGTGCGTGCCCAGGCGCGAACCGGATTCACGCTCGACAATCGCGCCCTCCCGTTCCCCCAGGTAGGCGCGCACGAAGTCGGGGTAGCGAAGGCGCCCGAGGAAACAGATCCCCTGGCTGTCGGGCCGATCGCGGTTCGGGAGTTCGAGACGGCGCGCTTCAGCCCGGACTTCCGCTTTTTTCATCGAACCGATTGGGAAGAATGCAACCCGCGCCTGTTCCTGCGACAGGTGGGAAAGGAAGTACGTCTGGTCCTTGACCGGATCCGGAGCGCGCAGCAGTTCCACGCCTCCCTCGGCCCGGCGCGTTTGCGCGTAGTGACCGGTCGCGATGGAATCGATCGAGTCGCCCAGGGCGTCCCAGAAGGCGCCGAATTTGATTCGCCGGTTGCAGAAGATATCCGGTGACGGCGTCCGACCCGCGCGCAGTTCATCCAGCGCGTAGGCCACGACGCGCTCGTAGTACTCCCGTTGCAGGGAGACCGTGTGCAGGGCAACGCCGAATCCGTCGCAGACGGCTCGAGCGCAGGCGATATCGTCCTCCCACGGGCAGGAGCCGAGGAACGATACGTCGTCTTCGAGCCAGATCTTGAGATAGTAGGCGTGAACCCGTTCGGGCCCAAAGGCCGATACGGTGCGATGCAGCGCAACCGAACTGTCAACGCCGCCCGATACAAGGACTGCGACACTCATCTGCTTGGAGCGCGTATTCTGCCACACCGACCAAGCGTTCTCAACCCGCCAAACGATAGCGGCCACGGGTGACGAAGATTGGAATAGAGTTTATCCTTTTTAGTATATTGGCTTAGGTAAAGGTGGCTCCTATTGGCGGAACGACGTGTCGGCATCAACGACATTGCGCTTTTTGTACCCGAACAGACGATCTCTCTCGAAACGATACGAAAAAACCGCGTTGCTCACGATCCTTCCCTGGAACGCCGGTTGAAGCGTGCGATTGAATCAACCGGGCAGAAGGCGGTCCGTTTCCCGCGCCCTTGGGAAGATACCGTGACGCTCACCGCCGAGGCGGTCCGGCAGCTCGTCAGGCAAGGAATGGACCCGAAAACACTGCGCTTCTTTGCTACCGGCACAGAGACGTCCGTCGACATGTCTAAACCGATCTCAGCGTACGCCCAAGGGCTCCTGCAACGGGACGGTATCGACGTTCCAACGTCCCTCTCGACCTTCCAGGTGCAGCACGCCTGCGCCGGCGGTACAGCGAGCCTGATGAGCGTTGCGGCTATGCTCGGTGCGGGAAGGCGCGAAAACGAAACGGGCCTGGTCGTCTGTGCCGATGTGGCACGGTACGAGACACCGTCAACCGCGGAAATCACCCAGGGTGCCGGTGCCGTTGCGATGGAGGTCTCCTGCGACCCGGATCTGCTGGAACTCGACATCGACAGCGTCGGTTTCGCTTCGCGCGATGAGGACGACTTCTTTCGTCCCCTCGGTTCGATTACGGCCAGGGTCAAGGGCGGCTACTCGGTGCAATGCTACAACCGCGCATTAAACGAGGCGTTCGAGGATCACGCCGGCCGGTTGGGTAAACCTCCGCAGGACGTCCTGAATGAAACGGATATCTTCCTGCTGCACGTTCCCTTCTACAAGATGGCGATCACCGCCGTGCATAGCCTGGCGAGTCACACCTGCCGGTGCGGCCACGACGAGGTCCGGACGTTTATTGAAGAACGCGGGTTTGAAGCGGGCCTCTACCCCACCCGGTACATCGGCAACATATACTCCGGATCGCTCTACATGGGAATGAAATTCTCCCTGGCGGAACGTTTCGCGAAGTTTGGTGACGATATCGTGGGGAAAACGGTCACGCTGGGGTCGTACGGATCGGGGAACACGATGATCGTCCTGCGCGGCCGCGTTGCGGAAGGCGCACCGGCCAGGATTGCCGCCTGGGACCTGGAATCGCTCCTGAAGTCGGCCACCCAGGCCACCTTCGATGACTACCTTCGTTTCGTGGAGCCCACAACGTACAACCTTTCCCATGGGCCGATCAGCGACGAAGGTGTCGAGCCCGGACGCTACTACCTGTCGGCCATCAGGGAGGACGGGTTCAGGGAGTACCGCGTTGCCGAGTGAGTCTCCCACGGACCTATCGGAGCGGAAAGCGGCGCACCTGGAGATTTGCCTCGACGAGAGGCAATACTCGGTGGAAAGTGGAAACGCCGGCTACGGCGGCGTTCACCTGGTGCACCGCTCGCTCCCGGAAATTGCCGTTGACGAAGTCGTTACGAGTCACGATTTCCTCGGCCACCGCGTTGCGTGGCCGTTTTTTATATCCTCCATGACCGGGGGCTCTGAGAACGCCTACGCCGTGAATCGAAACCTCGCGAAAGTGGCCCAGGAGCTTTCGATACCGGTGGGAATGGGCTCTATTCGAATCCTCTTCCACAAACCCGATGTGATCGATCACTTTCTCCTGAAGAGGGATGCCCCAGGGGTGCCCGTCTTCGCGAACATCGGCGGCGTTCAATTGCCGCAGATGGAACACGGTGAGATATACCGCATGGTGGAACGCGTCGACGCCGACGCTATCGCGGTCCACCTCAACCCGGGGCAGGAGATCTTCCAGCCCGGCGGGGACCGCGATTTTCGCGGTATCCTCGACGCAATTGCCCGTTTCTGCCGGAACGCACCGTTCCCGGTGATCGTCAAGGAGACGGGATTTGGTATCCATCCCGATGAAGTTCACGTTCTGTTTGATTCAGGTGCAACCTACGTCGATCTCGCCGGATCCGGGGGTACTAACTGGGTCACCGTCGAAGCGTACCGTCACGAAGAGATGCGCGCCGCCGCTGACGAGTTTGTCCGGTGGGGAACACCGACAGCGATCCTGCAGGCAGCGCTCGGCCGGGATCGACGGGGTGTCCTGGCATCCGGCGGAATCCGATCCGGCCTCGATGTTGTGAAGGCACTCGCCCTCGGTGCCGAGTCTGCGGGGATGGCGCTTCCCTTTGTTCGCGCCCTAACAAGGGACGGCGTTGAAGGCGCCGTTTCCTTTGGACGCCGGATCGGCCAGGTGGTGAAGGCCGCGATGGTGCTGACCGGCGCCCGTACCGTAGACGATTTGAGAACCGTTCCGCTCGTGATGGGAAGGGATCTGACGGCGCGGGCCGTGATGCTTCGGGACATTACGATCAACGAGGAGAGAGAGTCCGATGGCTGATACCGTATCCGCCCTGACGGAGGAGACGTTCGAACTGCCCGCGAACTTCAGGAAGTTGAACGCCCGGCAGAAACGGGACGTTCTCTACCGCCTGCTTGACCTGGACACCGATGAACTCCACGCCAGCAGCCCCAGCGACACGCTCCTGGACCTAGCGGAAGTCATGGTTGAGAGCGCGGTGGGGGTAATGCCCATTCCGCTGGGCATAGCGAGTGGGTACCTGGTTGACGATGAACTCTACAACGTTCCCATGGCGGTCGAGGAACCGTCGGTGGTGGCCGCCGCATCGTACGCCGGTAGATTGATCGCGGCAAACGGCGGTTTCGTAACCCGGTCTACCGGCCCCGTCATGACCGCCCAGATTGCGATCGACGGTGCCGGTGCCGATGCCGCCGAACTGGTCCGCTCCCGGGAGTTTGATCTTCGCCGGGAACTCACCGAACTGCTCGCGCCGATGACAAAACGGGGCGGCGGCTATCGGGGGATGGACGTAACGCGGTCCGACGAGTCGGGCCTGCTCGTGGTCAATCTCCACCTGGACGTCCGCGATGCGATGGGCGCAAACTTGATAAACAGCGCCGCCGAGTTGCTCCGCGATCCCCTGGAAGCGTTGAGCGGCGGAACGGTACTCATGGCTATTCTCACCAACGCGGCGCCGCGTCGTATCTCGTCGGCTGAATTTCGCCTTCCGGCAGCGCGTCTGGGACGGGAACGCTTCTCCGGGGAGGAGATGGTGGACCGGATAGTCAGGGCCAACGAGTTCGCCCAGACCGACGAGTCCCGGGCGGTCACGCACAACAAGGGGATCATGAACGGCGTTTCGGCGCTCGCGTCGGCGACCGGTAACGATTCCCGGGCGATCGAGGCCGCCGCCCACGCCTACGCCTCCCGATCCGGCCGGTACACGGCGCTCACGGAGTACCGCCGGGACGGAAACACCCTTGTGGGTCGACTGGAAATACCCACCGCCATGGGGACGGTGGGCGGTGCGGTGGGGTTTCACCCCGTTTCGACCTTCGCCATGAAGGTGCTCTTCATGAACGCCGGTCGCGAACCGTCGGCGGACCGCCTCTCCCGCGTGGCGGTATCCCTGGGATTGGCGCAGAACCTCGCGGCGCTTATGGCGCTCGTCAGCGAGGGTATCCAGAAGGGTCACATGAAACAGCACGCGCGGCGCTTGGCGTGGAAAGCGGGCGCCCGGGACGAACACATCCAGGAACTGGCGAACCGGGTGTGGGACCACGGTGTCTTCAATATCGAGACGGCGCGGCGTCTCCACGAAGAGTTGAAGCGTGGAGCACCGCTGCCGTAGCGTAGCCCACCCCTCGCTGGCGGTGGTCAAGTACTGGGGCAAACGCGACGGCGGGATCAATCTCCCGGCAGTACCGAGCGTGGCCGTCACGTTGGCGGAACTGCAGAGCACCTGCGACGTTGTACTCGACACCGGATCGAGCCGTCCCGATCGGATTGTCGTGAACGACGAGGATCAGGAGCCGGTACACTTCGAACCGCTCCTGGACGCCGTTCGCGCCGCGGCCGGTGTGTCCGGGCGATTTGCGGTGCACGGGCACAACTCGTTTCCCACCGCCGCCGGCTTGGCCAGTTCGTCCAGCGGGATGGCGGCGCTCGCCGCGGCGGCCCTGGGCGCGGCCTTTGATGCGTCCCTGAGTGCGGACCGGGCGGTCTCGCCGCCGGTGGACCGCGCCGTGATCAGTCGAATCGCGCGCCTCGGGTCGGGTTCCGCGGCGCGCGCCGTCTACGGCGGGTTTACCCGCTGGGACGCCGGCGCCGAGACCGCCCGCCGGATACACGATGAAGCGTGGTGGCCGGAGTTTCGCGTTGTGGTCGTACCGGTAGTACGCGGGAAAAAACCGATCTCCTCGCGAACGGCGATGGAGCGGACGCGCCGAACCTCACCCTACTACGACGCGTGGATCGCCGACGCTCCCCTCCTCGCGGACGTCGCGGAGAACGCGATCGGGAACCGTGATCTCCGGCGGCTCGGCGAGACTGCGCGTCTCAGCTACCTGCGAATGTTCGCCACGATGTTTTCCGCGGATCCGCCGGTGCAGTACTGGCTTCCGGCAAGCGTGGAAGCGCAGATCCGTCTCGCCGCTCTCCGAAACGGCGGCGTGGCCGCCTGGGAAACGATGGATGCGGGCCCGCAGATCAAGGTGCTGACCTCCCAGGAAGCGGTACCGGCCGTGATCGACGCGCTACAGGACCTATCGGATGGGAACGTTCTCGTCTGCTCGCCGGGGCCGGGGGTATCCGTGGAATGCCCGGGGCACGCACCGTGACCGCGCGGTTCAGCGCCCCCGCCAATTTGCTCGTGGCGGGAGAGTACGTGGTCACCCTTGAAGGCGGGCGCGGGATAGCCGTTGCCGTAGAACCCCGCGGAACGGTGACTGTAGAATTGACCGGAAGCGGGGGCGCACCCACCGTGGAAACGCGCATGGGCTGTGATACGCGCGTCATCGGCGGCGGTGCCGGCAAAACCGGCCGCGAGACCGCCACGGAAACACCGATCGTTGCGGCGGTCCTGGAGGCGGTCCGGACACACGCGGGGCGGCCCCTCCCGTTAGGAACTTCGATCGTGGTCGATACCACACCGTTCTTCGACAAAGGGGGACGCAAGCTGGGTTTCGGGTCCAGCGCGGTGGCCGCCGTTCTGCTCACCGCCGCCGCGCTCGACGCGTCAGGACTGGAACCGCGGCGTGACGTTGTGTGCCGCCTCGCCACGGTGGCGCACCGTGCAGCCCACGGCGGGCGCGGGAGCGGGTACGACGTGGCCACCGCCACCTACGGCGGCTGGGGCATCTTCACCGGCGGCGGCGTACCAAAATGGCGGCCCCTGCCCGCGGGCCGGGAGAAACCGTTCATCACGTCGGCGCGTCTTTTGACACGCCGCGGGAATGCCCCCGTGTCGACCGCGCCCGCGGTCCAACGGTTCGAACGGTGGCGAAGTTCACGGGAGGCGCAACCCGTGATCGAGGCGATGATGCGTTCCGTGGAGAGACTCGGTGTAGCAGCGGATTCGGACACCTTCGCGGCTTCCTGGAACGACGCGGCCCGCGCCGGGTTGGCGATCGGGTCCGCCATCGGTGTCGGCGCCGACGTTTCCCGTTTCCGGGGGGCGGCACGCTTCGTGAAGGCCAGCGGCGCCGGCGACGAACGGGTACTACTCCTCGATTTTGATCCCTCCGCGACCTGGAGCGCCCCGTGGCGGGAACTATCGGTCGCCGGGGAGGGCCTGCGCCGTGAACACTAACGGGCGGCAGGGAGGCGTACTCCGCGCGTTTGCCCCGGGGAAGCTCCTCCTCTTCGGCGAACACGCGGCCGTCTACGGGCATCCCGCGGTGGGAATGGCGATCGATCGCGGCATCACCGTCGAGATCGAACCGGCCGCCGAGTGGTCCTTCGAACCGATGCCCGGTGTCGGTGACGGCGCCTTTGCAGGGCTCCCTCGCCACCTTGAGCGGGTACTTGCCGGTGAAACCCACACCCGCGGCCACGTGCATATTCACTCGCGCCTCCCGCTCTCGGCGGGGTTCGGCTCGTCCGCCGCGTTCTGCGCCGCCCTCGCCGCCGCCGCGATTCCCGCCGTTCGGGACGAACCGCACAAAACGTGGCGGATTGCCCACGAGATCGAACGCTTCTTCCACGGCACGCCCAGCGGCATCGACACCGGCCTTTCGGTGCTGGGCGGCACCCAGCTCTTCCTGTTCGACAAGGGACCCGGTGCGCTACCGACCAACCGGCCCCTCCCGTCGATGAGAGCGACGGTCCTCATGGGTTCGGTGCCGCGAACCGGTTCGACCAGGGAACTGGTCGGTACCATTCGCGAGCGTGTGAAAAACGGCGACTCTCTTGTGATCGACCGGTTGGAACGGCTCGGAGCCATCGCCGAGGCGGCCGGCGACGCCCTTGGCGCGGGGAAAGCGGAGGCCGCGATCCTTGGGAAACTGGCGGATCGGGCACACTCCCTCATAAAGTCACTGGACCTTTCCACCGGCGCCGTGGAGGCGATTCTCGATGCAGCGCGATCTGCCGGTGCCACCGGCGGCAAGATCAGCGGCGCCGGCGGCGGGGGGGCGTTCTACGCGCTTTTTTCAAGCCCCGGGGATGCGGAAGCGGGGCTACCCTCGATGCGCTCAGCGGCACTGCTGTCAGGGGTCGATCCGGAGCGCCTTTTCCTTTCCATCGGCCCTTAGATGTGGAAACGGCGACGGAAGTCGATGTAATGACCGACGGTCTGTTCAAAGATCACCAGGAACGCGGCAACCGGCACGGACGCTATCAGGACGATCCAGGACCACCGCATAACAACGCCGCCGTGAATCCACCGGGAGACGGCGATCTCGATCACGACGCACACCGATGCGGCGGCGCCGACAACGGCTGCGGAGGATGACAGCGTTCGCAGTCGCGGGAAGACGAGCGTCACCACCGCCGCGATCAATCCGGTTGCACCCAGTATCGGAAGTCCCAACGGTACAAACCACTCCACGGCGCCGTTTGAAGCGTCGATCGTAAGCAGGAGTAGCGCCGCCAGCAGGAGATCCGTGACAAATGGACGGGCAAATCCATCCATGGCAAGCGGTCCCAGCATGGCGCCGCCAAGGAGAACGAGGGACGCCCACACGATCGGGGCCCAGGTGAGGGTCCTGGAGACGGCGACGTCAACGATCGTCACCACGACCAGTGCCGTCACTAAAACGAGCAGCGTGGTCCGCCTGTAGATCTCGCGCGCCGGGATGCGGGTACGCCCCAGTTCCTCCGGCAATGGTGCGTACTCCCCGTTGTCGCCGGGCGTTGTCCCGGGGCGAGCGCCGCAGAGTGGACACGTTTCCAGGCCCGGTTCCAGTTCCACACCGCACCGTTCACAAAAAGCACCCACCGTCATCTTTGTACTCCCCAGTTCGTGATTACGCGACCCCGTATTCCCGCGGCTGCGAGCCCCTGGGCAACGCGTCGTTCGATCGCCGCGTCCGCCAATTTGCTCCCGAAGGTCAGACTTATCGCGTCACCGACGCTGAACAGCGTCGCGTTGACGCCGGTAACGGCCGAGGGGAGAGGAACGAACGCCACGTGGCGAACGTGACGCGCCACCGCCTCCGGCACGGGGAGCGCCATAAGGTTGGAGAAACTCGTGGTGTTGGCCGCCTCACCGCTCCGGCGATGTGCAGCCCTGAGAATGATGTCCTTGATCCGTACGGGGATCAGGCGCACCAGGGCGTTCCGCTCCGGCCGGACATTGCGTGTAACGTGCCGACGAAGCGACCTCAGATCGAGTTCCGTCCGTAGCTGGTGGTGGACCTTTTGTGTGATCTCGGCGAATTCGTACGTCCCAAGCCTGACGTCGAGTTCGACCATCACAAAGACGAAAAAATTCCGCACCGTGGAAGAGCCCTCAAGGGCACGCAGGTCCACCGGAACGAGGATCCGTATGGGACGGCGCGGAGCCAGCCCTCTCCGGCGACGCCGGGGGCTGCGCGCTTCCATGGCAGCCGCCTGGAGAGCAACGAGATGGTGCGCGATTATGTACTCCGTAACGTTCACGCCGGCCCGGGAGGCGCGGCCGCGGATCTCCGATAGAGAGTAGACGAGCGTCGTCACACGGTAATCGGTGCCGCGGAGACGAACGCCCGGCTGGTGCCAGGCGCGGGACAAACGCGGCGGCCGCGGCAGGTCCGGCGCGTAGAACCTGCGGTAGGCAAACTCGGTCTCCGCCGTACGCGTCCGGTCGTCCGGCGGAGCGACGAGCCGGTCCGAGCCCTCCCGGCGTCCATCGACCCTCGCGAGATAGTCCTCCAGAAGGACGGCGAAGAACCGGCGTCCTCCAACGCCGTCGGTCACGATGTGAGAAAACTCGACGGCGATACGATTGCCGCGGGCGAAGATACGGATCACTTCCGGGTCACGACGCACCGCGGGAAAGCGAGCGCACGGAACGCCCAGGTCCGCTTCAAGAGGAAAGGGACCCCGCCGTTCCTCGAGGTAATGCCAGAAGACGCCCCTTTTGAGAACAACGCGCATATAGGGGAAACGAACGGCGAGACTCGCGGCGCTGTCGCGCAAGGCGGCGAGTACAACCGGCCGGTCCATTGTCGCCGAGAGTCGAAAGAGCGTTGTGTACCGCGACGAGAGTGTGGGCGGAAAGATACGCGCCGCATTGTCCAGGCGGTACCACGGGCGGTCTCGTTCGCCGGCACGAAAAAGGCCGGCGATTTTACGCCGGCCCCGCCGCGCTCGTTGCGCTCGTTCGTCCAATGGGTGCGTCTTACAGGTCGAACTGACCGAAGCTGTTGAGATCCTTGAACGATTCCACGAGCCGGGCGGTAAAGCCCTTCTCGCCCGCGACCATCCATGCGCGAGGATCGATCTTGCTCTTGTTGGGCTTGTCCGAACCTTCGGGGTTGCCGATCTGCGACATCAGGTAGTCGTGGTTGGCGTCTATGTACTCGCGGACGGGACGGGTGAAGGCCCATTGCGTATCGGTGTCGATGTTCATCTTCACCACGCCGTAGGTGATCGCCTCGGTGATCTTGGACTTTTCGGAACCCGATCCGCCGTGGAAGACCAGGTCCAGCGGTTGTTCCGACTCGGTCTTCCGTTCCCTGTGAACCATGTCCTGCGAATTCTTGAGAATCTCCGGCGTCAGTTTAACGTTGCCCGGCTTGTACACGCCGTGGGTGTTGCCAAAGGCGGCGGCCACGGTGAACGAACCGATGGGGTTCAGCGCATCGTACGCCTGCAGGACGTGTTCGGGCTGGGTGTAGAGGCGTGACGAGTCGATATCGGTGTTGTCCACGCCGTCCTCTTCACCACCGGTAACACCCAGTTCGATCTCGAGGGTCATGTTGATCTTGGCCATTCGCTCGAGGTACTGCGCGGAGGTCGCGATATTTTCCTCCAGTTCCTCTTCCGAGAGGTCGAGCATGTGGGAGCTGTAGAGGGGTTCACCGTTCTCCCGGTAGAACTTCTCGCCCTCCGCGACCATTCCGTCCACCCAGGGGAGGAGTTTGCGCGCGCAATGATCGGTGTGGAGAATGACCGGGACACCGTAGAGCTTCGAGATATGGCGAACGTGGAGTGCTCCCGCGACGGCGCCTGCAACCGCTCCGCGTTGATTGGTATTGTCCAGGTACTTGCCGGCGTTGAAGAGCGCGCCGCCGTTGGAGAACTGGATGATGATAGGACTGCTCGCCTCCTTGGCGGCCTGCAGCGCGGCGTTGACCGTACTGGACCCGATCACGTTCACCGCGGGAAGAGCACACTGCGCCTCCTTGCAGTAGGCGAAGACTTCCTGGAGTTGCGATCCGGTCACGACGCCGGGTTTGACTTTTAGCTTGGCCATCGATTGGCCTCCTTGTGCGTGTGGTGTGCCCGTATTGTAGTAAAGCGACCCTCACGCTTCAAGAGAAGCGGCGCAGCGCCGCAGTTCTCATTGTGGAGGTTACAACCTTGGTACGGTCCCCACCATGCCTGCCTCCGGACCGAGGAACAAAACGCTGGGCTTCGCTGCGCTGCAGAGACGCGTTTTGTTCCTCGTTCCGGGCGCGGGTGATAATACTCACTCCAACCGGCCAGGTGATCGCCGCAATGAGAGCTGCCTCGCCTTTGGCACAGGCTACGTCGTCGGAGGGCGCGGTGCCCTCCGTCCATACTGAGAGTTGCCGGCGCGGCGCGTTTGCAGGCGATGGACGGCACGCGCCACGAGGGTCCGCGGAAGGAGTGCCTGGAGATAGAGCGCCGCGGGGAGGAAGAGGCCCGGTGCGGAAACCGCCCGCCGGCGCCCGATGGAGCGAAGGGTGAATCGGGCGATACTCTCCGCGTCCGGCAACCGCCGGTTCCGATAGAGGGCCGTTGCATCGAGGCCGGTCCGGGCGTGGAAGGCACTCCGAAACGGCCCGGGGCACACCACGATGGACCGGACTCCGCCTGGGGTCGTCTCGCGGTCAAGGGCGAGCGCATAGGAGAGCTGGTACGCCTTGGCCGCGTAGTACTCGGCAACCAGGGGCCCCGGGAAAAACGCGCCCACGGAGGCGACGGTGCAGATAACACCGCGGCCGGCGGAAACCATGAGCGCGGCGAAACGCGCCGTTACGAGCGTAAAGCCGTCGATGTTCACGCGGTTGACCGCAGCGGCCCTGGTTGCCGGTGCCCCGGAAACGGCCCCGAACACGCCGGCACCGGCGGCATTCACCAGGAGCGTTGCACCGCCCAGGCGCACGCTCGATTGGACCAGGCGTTCTACGGTCGCTTCCTCCGCCAGATCGCCGGCAACGGTCTCTACCGCACGATCTACGCCATCGGCGGACCCACGCAGTTCGGAGGCGAGAGTCTCCAGGGCGGACGCGTTTCGCCCGGTAAGCACCAACGGCGTTGTGTGAGGAAGCTGCCGGGCGATCTCCCGACCAAGTCCCGAGGAGGCGCCGGTAATAACCGCGGCGCCCCGGGGAAGCCTTGACATCTGCGCGGCCCGCGATCGACGACCCATCGGAGCGGATCTCGCGGTCAGGCGCCGTTCATTGAGCGAATAACGTGAAAGAGCGCGTGCGTGCCGCGATCGGCGAGGCCCTGCGCGATGGCCGCTTCGTAGAACTGCTCCACCAGGGCGAGCCCCGGGAGCGCGATACCCAGCCGTTTCGCCTCCCTTAGGGCGATACCCATGTCCTTCACAAAATGGCGAACCATAAAACCGGGATCGAAGTCCCCCTGTGCGATTCGGCGCCCGAGGTTGTTGATCGACCAGGAGCCGGCCGCTCCAGAACCGATCACGTCGATCACGTGGTTCAGGTCGAGCCCCGCCTTCTCAGAGTAAACCAGAGATTCCACAACGCCGATCATCGTTCCGGCGATCAGGATCTGGTTCGCCATCTTAGTGTGCTGCCCGGCGCCGGCGGGGCCCATGAGCTCCACCGTCTTACCCATCAGGTCCAAGAGCGGTTTGACCCTGTTAAAGGCCGCTTCACTCCCGCCGCACATAATGGCGAGCCGCGCCTCCCGGGCGCCCACGTCACCGCCCGAGACGGGGGCGTCCACCGAACCGAGGCCCCGCTCTTCCGCGGCTACGGCGATGCGCTCTGCCAGGTCCGGACTGCTCGTGGTCATGTCCACCAGGACCGCGCCGCTTTTGGCGCGTGCCA
Organism: Spirochaetales bacterium; assembly: GCA_028282545.1. GTDB lineage: Bacteria > Spirochaetota > Spirochaetia > DSM-27196 > Alkalispirochaetaceae > JANQHT01. The sequence goes on along the minus strand of JANQHT010000044.1, from coordinate 12,178 downwards.
AAATGCCGTCGGCAGCGAAGTAGACCTGTTCCACGTCCGCCGGGTACCCGACGATGGTAAACACCGCGTCCGCATCGGCTGCCGCGGCACCCGGCGAGTCCGCCCACGTCGCGCCGGCCTCCAAGAGCGCTTGCGCCTTGGAACGCGTCCGCGTAAAAACCGTCGCGGAGTGACCGCCCGCCATGAGGTGGCCGCACATGGGAGCGCCCATGATCCCCGTGCCGATCCACGCTATCTTCACGGGGCCGCCCCGGCGCCACCGGAGTCGATGGTGCTCAGCCGTTCCTTCAGCTCCCCCTCCATGCGCTGCAACTGAACCTCCGCCTCCCGGCGCTTGGTGCGCCCGTCCCGCTGGATCTGCAGCGTCTCTTCAATGGTGGAGATCAGGTCGTCGTTCACCTTCTGCAGCGTCTCGATCTCGACGATTCCACGCTCACTCTCCCGGGCGATGCCGAGCGAACCCTGCTTGAGCATCTCCGAGTTCTTCTGGAGCAGATCGTTGGTCGTATCGGTTACCTGCCGCTGGATTTCGAGCGCCTTTTTCTGCCGGAAGAGGCTCACGGCGATCACCACCTGGTTCTTCCAGAGCGGAATCGTCGTGAGCACGGAGCTCTGGATCTTCTCTACCAGCGTCTGGTTGTTGTTCTGAATGAGGCGTATCTGCGGCGACGTCTGGATCGCGATCATCCGCGAGAGCTGCATATCGTAGAGTTTTTTCTCGAACCGGTTCACCGCCTGGTTCGCGTCCTGGAGGCGCTGGGCGTCCATGGGATCGCCGCTTTCCGCGGCGCGCTTCTCGAGATCCGGAATGAGCGTCTCTTTCACCTGGTCGAGTTTGTACTTCCCCGCGGCGATGTAGATATCCAGCTCGCCCAGGTACTCTTCGTTCTTTTCCGACAGGGAATCGAGCATGGCGATGTCCTTGAGCAGGTCCATCCGCGCGTTTTCGAGGTTCGCCACGACGGTATCGATTTGCGTGCTCAGTTTCTCGTAGCGCGCGAGGAACTTCTGGATACGCCGCTTGATGCTCGAAAAGATGCCGCCCTTCCCGGATACGCTGTTCACGTCGATTTCCCGGATCGTACCTACCAGGCCGCTCAGCGTCTCACCGACGTACCCGGCGTCCTTGCTCCGGATCTCCGTGAGAATTGTCTCGGAAAAGCCGGAGATCTTCTGCTGTGCACCGACACCGTACTGCACCATACCCTGCGTGTCGGAAATGTCGATTCGCTCGGCGATGGCCTGGGCCTGCTGTTTACGCTCCGGGTCGAGCGTGCCGATGTCGATCAGCTCCTGTCGTTCCTGTACGTCGCTCATGGTTTCTCCCCCAATCCTTCCATCTTGATCGTCTGCTCAAGCACCTTTAATTCGGTATCGAGATCGAGAACGTCGTTCTCGAGCAACTGGTCCAACTGTTTCTGGTACGCCGCGCGAATGGTATCGAGGCTCGATTCCACGCGTTCCAGAGTGGCACCGACCTCACTGCTCTCCGTCCCGCGCCGGTGCAGGTTCACGTACTGTTCAACCACCTTGACGGTGGCGTCCAGGTAGTAGTTCAGAAACTGCCGTGCCGGCTTCAAGTCTTTCGGATCCTGTCTAATGGTTGAGATAATCCGCGCCGCCAAGTCGCAGATCGCCTGGCCCTTGGCCCGCACCCGCTGATCGGGAATCTTACCAACGGCGCTTCCCAGGGCGGCCAATTTCCGGCTTCCTTCCCGCAGGGCCCGCTCAAACTCGTCCTTGTCGATACCCAGCGACGACACGTCGATCCCGGTCTCCTCGGTCACGCCCTGGGCGACCGTTTTCTCCGCCTTCCGCTCACGTTTCTGCTCGACTCGTTCCCGCCGGCGCCCTTGAAGCGAAGGCAACGCGAGGTTCATCCCCACAAAGGCGATCACGGCAACGCCGATAGCGATCGGAAAATCCGCGTCCAGGACGATTCGCATGAGGAAAAACGCGCCGGCCGCGGCCGCCATCTTGAGTGGTGATCTCATCGGTGCCCCCCCGGGCATCGTACTCAAATGCCCAACTCCGTGCAAACCAATCCGGTGAATCGACGGCTCATCTGCCTGCGGGCCCCATCGCCTCCGAGGGTGACAACCGCACCGGCGTCGATACCGTTCAAAAGCCACGCCGCGGCGGATCGAATCGAATCGGGTGTCGTGGCCCGCAGGTCGTCGCGAATCCGCTGCCGCATCTCGTCGGTCGTCCCGTGTATGCGGCGACGGAAATCGATAAACCCTCGTTCCCGCGGTACCATCGGTCTGAGTTCTCGTCCGAGAATCGAAATCAGCGCAAGGTCCAGGCCGCGGCGGTCTATACCGTTGGATACCGTGGCCTCCAGGGCGGAGCGAAAGGCGTCCAGCGTTTCCACGGACCGGGGATCGCGGTAGCTGCCGAACGCAAAGAGGCGCTCCATGGTCTTGCTGTTGCAGAATGCCCCGTAGGCGCCGCCGGCCATTCGGATACGCTCCCAGAGTTCCCCGGTGCGCAGGACGTGAGCGAGCACTTCCTGCGCCGCATACCCCTCTTCGAAGAGGCCCCGCCCCGCCATCGCCAGGGCGACGTGGGAAACACCGGCGGACGTCAGCAGCAGTTCCGGTGCCCTGTTCCCGTCCGGCGACGGCAAGGCGTCGCCCCGGAGGCGTTCGATCGCAAGTCCCTTTCCACGACGTTCACCCAACCGTTCAACAACCGCCGACACCCGGTGTGTCACCGTATCCATTACGGTCGAGTCCGCCGTGATATTCACGGCCAAACGAGAGGGTACCACGATCCAGTGCGCCATCTCCGCAAGGTGCGGGGCCAGGTCCAGGGCGGCTTTGTCGTCTTCATGAAGACCCTGGAGGAACGTGTACTGCCCGATGCCGCCGATTCGGTCCTCGCGGACACCCAACGGTGACAGTGCCGCCGCCGCCCGCACCCCGGCAAAGTAGTGACCCGACGGAATCAGCGCCGCCCGCAATTCCGTGTAGATTTCGTCGAGCACCTGGGAAAGGCGGGCCGTATCGGCGAAGTCTACGCCGCAGAGCAGGCGCTCGAAGAGACCGATCCCCTGGGCCAACTGCGATTCGAGCAGACGAACGCGAACGGTAAACAACCCCTGGACTCGCGCTTCTTCGTCGCTTCTGAACTGATTGGAAACGAACGTCGTGATACCGCCGGTATCCAGGGCCAGGCGGCGCTGGAATTCGTCGAACCGGAGACCGGGGATTCCCACCTCGGTGAAGGCCGAGGCGAAGAGATTGATAAACGACTCCCACTCCCGGGGCAGACCGGCCAGGTCAAAGGCAAAATCGACGTAGACGATCCCGTTTGTATGAAACGAATGGCGGTACGCCGGGACGCCCCGGGGCAGCGTCGTTATCTCCACGTCCGTACGAACGATCTCGCGGGGGATGTCGTCCAGTTCGAGCGTGGGAATCCGCTTCACCGCTTCCGGATCGTCCGGGAGCTGCTGCAATCGCTCGAGTGCCTCCTGGGAGGATTGGACTTCCCGTCGGCGAGTTTCGTCCATCTCGTCCAGCATCAATGCAAGTTCCGCCGCGCGTTCCCGTTCCGTGTCTTCCGCCAGGCCCGGTGCGGGAGCAACGGTCACCGTGCTCCGGTGCGCGTTGTTCACGAGAAGACGGTCTATCATCTCTTCGAACAGCGACGGGTTGTGTTCGAGCCGGTTCCGGAGTGTCGCCATGCGCTTCGAGAAGGCCAGCGGTTCCGCCGGGTGGCCCCCGTGAATCCACGACTTCAAGGCGCGCCCCATGACACGCATACCGTTGGGACCGCTTTTCAGTTCGCGGTTCCGGAACTCGATCGTTCTGAGCGCTCCCTCGCGCGTGTCCGCGTCGATTCCGCCCTCCACAAGACCACGAAGCGTGTCGAATACGATCGCCTCCATCTCTTCCGCCCGGTCCCGCTCCGTGCCCCGCAGGCCGGCGGAAAAGACCACCTCCCGTAGATTGCTCTCGATCCCCAGAACGGGCGACAGATCGTCGCCCAGGCCGCTATCGATAAGCGCCTTCTGGAGGGGAGACCCGCTGTGACCAATCAGGATTTCCGTCATCACCGCCGTTTGCAGCAATGCATCCACGTCGGTAACGGCGGTGAGCAGCCAGTTCATCGTTACCGACGTGGCAGCGCCCGAATCCGCGTCCCGCGGTATGGGGTAGTTCGCGACAAGGGCCCGCGGTTCACTCCAGCGCGGCTGGAGCGGTACTTCCGCGTCCACCCTCTGCCGGTCAAAGCGACATAGGAACTCATCTTCAAGAAGGTGGAAGTACTCTTCCGACGGCGTGTCTCCGTAGAGGACGATAAACGCATTGGAGGGGTGGTAAAACCGGCGGTGAAACTCCAGGAAGGCTTCATACGAGAGGTCCGGTATGTGTTCCGGGTCTCCCCCCGAATCGAAACGGTAGAGCGTATTCGGGAAGAGCGACTGGTAACACCGCTCCGCCGCGATCGAATCGTGACTCGAGTAGGAACCCTTCATCTCGTTGAAGACGATGCCGCTCCGCTCGAGCGCGCCCTCTCCGTCGAACTGCAACCGGTGCCCCTCCTGGTCAAAGAGTTCGCGTTTCAGAAGGGGGGAAAAGACCGCGTCACCGTAGACGCGCATGAGGTTGAAGAGATCCCGCTTAATCGGACTCGCAGCCGGATAGACCGTTTTGTCCGGATAGGTCATGGCGTTCAGAAAGGTGTTGGCGCTGCCCTTGAGCAGGTGAAGAAAGGGATCTTTCACCGGGAAGCGCTGTGAACCGGAAAGCACCGTGTGCTCCAGGATATGCGCTACACCGGTCGAATCCGGCGGCAGAGTCTTGAAGGCAAAGGCAAAGAGGTTCTCAGGATCGTCGTTATGGACGTGGAACACCTGGGCGCCGGTTCCCTCGTGCTCGTAGAGAAACGCGGTGCCCGAATAGTCGGGTACCTCGGTCGAGTGGACGAGGCGAAAACTCATTCGGCTTCCGCCCGGACGAGTTCGTACGGCCAGTGGATCACGCCGCCAAAATTGATGACGTTGGTAAATCCCATCTCGGTCAGAGTGTTCAACGCCACGCCGGCGCGGCGCCCGCTGCGGCAGTAGAGGACAATTGGCCGGTCCCGCTCTTCGTCGGCAAGCGCCCGGCCGATCATCTGGTACTCGATACGCTCCGCACCGGCGATGTGACCGGAGGCGAACTCACCGTAAGTTCGAACGTCGATCAGGCGAAAAGAGGCATCGCCCCCTGCAAGGTGATCCAGGAGCGTTTCCGCATCGTGTAGATGCACAACTTCGTTCTTTGACGACCGCTGTGCAACCAGCGGCGCTGTTATCGCACACAACACGGCCAGGAGAAGGGCCAAAAAAAGGATTCGTCCTACGTTCATTCACTTAAAATCAGTCTTTCACCGCTCCATCGGCAAGAAGAAGTTCACGGAGAATTCGCTCGATGAGACGGGTCGCCGGCGGCAGCTCCCGGCGAAAACGGGCGCTCAGGCTCTCCTCCGGCCGATCGCCCCGGGGAACGTCGGTCACCACACGGATCGCCGCCCAGGGAAGGCGGTGGAGGCGAGCAACAGCGGCGAGCGCGGCCGTCTCCATGTCCACGGCGATGCCGTTTAGCTCGCCCTCGAGGTGGGGACGCTCGTCCAGGATACGGGCGTCAACCACCGTATCGCCGGTCAAAAGGGTGCCGGTCACGACGTGACGGTCCCGGATCGCCCCTAGGGCGGTGATTTGATCGCGGAGCGACGAATCCGGCACGGATCCTCGGTTGGTCTTCGAAATCGATCCCAGGGGCAGGCCCGAAGCGCGCCAGTCCACGTCGTGCTCAACGACAAAATCGGGGATGACCACGTGGCCCGGAGCGGCACCGTCGTACAGGGCGCCGCACGTTCCCACGACGATTAGGACCGCAGGTTCGAACCGTGCGATCGCCGCCTCAAGCGTTGCCGCCGCGCGCACCTTTCCCGGTCCCCCACTCCCCACCGCCACGGCGTTGTTGGCGGAGAACCGTGCGCCGTGAATCCTGCTCCTTCTAGCACCGGGGAGTGCGGCGACGAACCCCTCGATCTCGCCGGGGATTCCGGAGACGACCAGAGTACGACTCATGGAGCGTCCGGAACAAAGGACTCCACCGCGCGCGCGAGGCGGGAGATTCCCTCCTCCAGGACGGCCCGGGGACACCCGAAGTTGAGTCGCATAAACCCGTTACCCTCCTGCCCGAAGGCTGAGCCGGAGGATAGCCAGAGGCCACCGGCCCGGCAGTGCGCGTCAAAGGCGGTCGAGGCGTTGCCCGGCAGCGGTTTGGAACCGTCATCGGTCCAAGGGGTGCGAAAATCGATCCACTGAATGAAGGTTCCCTCCTGGCGCAGGGGAGCCACGCCGGGCATCGTGGTCGCGCACGCTTCGCGAATATAGGCGGCGTTGTCCGACAGGTAGGCCCGGAGTTGGTCCAGCCACGGTGCGCCGTGGCGATACGCGGCAATGGCCGCCTCCAGGGATAGGGCGTTGGGAAGCCGGAGCATGTGTGTTTCGAGCGCGGCGTCGATCGTTTTCCGGAGTTCCGGATCGGGAACGATCGCCGTCGAGGAGGATATGCCGGCGGTGTTGAAGGTTTTGTTCGGCGCGTGGATCGCCACGTACCGGACCGCCCCGTGAACTGAGCCAAAGGGAACAAACCGGTGCCCCGGATACGTCAAGTCACCGTGGATTTCGTCGGCGATTACCACGAGGTCGTGACGTTCCGCTAGGGCGGCCAGTGAAGACAATTCGTCCCGGGTCCAGACGCGACCGCCGGGATTGTGGGGCGAACAGAGAAGCAGCATCTGTGCGTCACCGGCAAGAGCCTCGACCGTACCGAGGTCGAGCCGGTAGCGACCGCCTTCGATCGTGAGCGGCGCCCGGAGAACGCGCCTGCCGTGTCCCTCGATGGCGCGATAGAACGGATAATAGACGGGGACGGGTACGACTACGCCGGCGCCCGGTGGTATGAGCGTTTCGACGCAGAGGCTTACCAGGGGCATGGTACCGGGCGCCGGGAGCAGCCAGGACTCCTCGATCTCCCAGGCGTTGCGTGTCCGCTGCCAGTCGACAAAGGCGGCGTTGTACTCTGCATCGGGAAGCGTGTATCCAAACAGCGGGTGTTCCAGACGGCGGGTCAGCGCATCGACCACCGGCGGCGGCGCAGCGAAGTCCATGTCCGCCACCCACATCGGGATCGTTTCGTCCTGTGCGAGATCCCATTTGATCGAACGCGTCCCGCGCCGGTCGTGAATACGGGAAAAATCGTATTGAAACGGCATCGGAGCTACCGGTCGTCCTCCGGGTCGAGTTCGTCCAGTTGCCCGTACTCGGTCACCTCGCCGGCGTCTTCAAAGAACTCCGTTTCCAGGCGCTCCAGTTCCGTATCGTCCAGCTCGTCGGCATCGTAGTAGTCTTCAACGTAGGATTCCCCGAAGCGCTTACTCCACTGGTCGGCCTCCAAATCGTCGGAAGAACCGTCCCATTCCGCGTTCGTATCGTTTTCGTACTCCGTCTCGGCGTGTTCTTCGATGCTCTCGAGCTCCTCTTCGAAGTCAGACATTCCGGCGTCTCCTTGTAATCAATCTTAACACATGTCAGAGTCCGATGTTGCCATGGACGTGCGAAAAACGATCCGCGCCAGGGCCAGGATCAACAGGGGAATCCGCCGCTTCTTCGAGCGAAGGGCCTACCTCGAAGTCGAGACACCGCGCCTCGTACCCGATCCAATCCCGGAGCGGCACATCCGGCTCTTTGAGACGGAGTACCGGCACGGAGCGACGACGAAGCTCTACCTTCTGCCCTCGCCGGAGCGCTACCTCAAGGAGCTGCTCGCAGCGGGGAGCGGCAACGTCTTCGAGTTTGCCCGATCCTTCCGCAACGGCGAGTCCCTGGGGCCCCACCACGCCCCGGAGTTCACCATGCTCGAGTGGTACACGCTGGGCGCCGGAGCGAGCGACTCCCTGGAACTCACGATCGAACTCCTGCGTGAATTGGGCGTTAGCGGCGACGTAACCGTCATGACCATGTGTGAAGCCTTTGACCGCTTTGCCGGGATGGACCTGGCGGCGTCTCTCGAACGTCCGGCCATGGCGCGCGCCTGTGAAGGGGCCGGTCTATCCGTGGGCCAGAACGAAACGTGGGAAGACCTCTTCCAGCGGGCGCTCCTGACCCTGGTGGAGCCGAACCTCCCGCGGCAGGGTCCGCTCTTCATCACGCACTACCCCTCCGCGATCCCCACCCTTGCCGGGGACTCCCGCGACCGCCGCTGGGCGGATCGATGGGAGCTCTACATAAACGGCGTAGAGATCGCCAACTGTTTTGGAGAGGAGACGGACCCGGCCCGGATCGCGGCGTTTGTGGAGGGTGAACACGACGCCGTTCGTGCCGACCTGGGCGAAGCAGATGCACCGCCGGCCCCGAAGGCGTTCCTCTCACCGGCGCACCCCCTGCCGGTATGCAGCGGTGTCGCCCTCGGGGTGGATCGATTGGTGATGCACCTCACCGGTGCCCGTTCCCTTTCAGAGGTGTCATTGTTTCCCCTTTCTGCTATGATTGCGGCCCAACAAAAACACGACAAGGAAGCTTAGAATGGCCAAAGGCGGAGCTATAGAAAAGGGCATGTACCTGCTTATCAAGGGCGAGCCGTATCTCGTCGTTGAACGGGAGTTCGTCAATCCCGGGAAGGGGGCCGCATTCACCCGGTGCAAGCTCAAAAACGCGAAGAACGGTTCGGTCCTCCGGGAAACGATCAAGACGAGCGATACCGTTGACGAAGCCAACGTCTTCGACCGGGACGCGCAGTATCTCTACATAGACGGCGACAACTACCACTTCATGGATTCGGAAACGTACGACCAGTTTGAGATACCGGCATCGGTCCTTGCCGACACCGGGAAATACATGCGCGAGGGCGAAACGTACCGCGTCGTGATGTGGGAGTCGGATCCGATCGGTGTCACGATTCCCCTGAAGATCGTCTACGAGGTTTCCGATGCACCGGACGCCGTCAAGGGCGACACGGTGACCGGAGCAACAAAGACTGTGACGGTTGAGACGGGTCTTTCCGTACAGGTTCCGATCTTCATCAAAACCGGCGACAAGATCCGCGTCAACACCGAAACGGGCGAATACGTCGAACGGGTCAACGAGTAGGGCCGGCCCTACCCGAGCCCTACCCCAGCAGCGCGTCGAGCCGCGTTCGAACCACGATCAACAGAACGGTAAATATTGCGATGCCCGATGCGTAGAGAACGGCGATCGCCGCGTGTGTCATTTTTTTCACTGGGTACTCTCCTCGGTTCCTGAGCGGTAGGCGCGGACCATGGCGCCCATCGCCTCGATATCGATGTTCAGGAGGTTCATCTCCCGGGAGATCCGGGGGATCTCGATCCTCTCGAACCTATCGCGGCGGCTTGTCCGTGCCCGGTCAAAAGCGTTGTCGGCCACGAAGTAACCGACGCCCCTTTGATTGACGATCAGGCCCTGGTCCTGGAGCCGGCTGTACGACCGTTGGACCGTATTCGGATTGACCTCGAGTCGAACGGACAGGTCACGAACGGAGGGAAGCCTGTCGCCGCCGGTCCATTCCTTTTTCAGGATCCGGACCGCCACGTAGTCGACGATCTGTTCGTAGATGGAAGAGGTGGTAGTAAACTGCATCTTACCCCTCCGTCTCGGATAGGCGTCGCCAGGCGAGCCCGTAAAAAATGGTCGATATGGCTATGTCAAAGACCGTCTTTGTGCGTGCGGGATTCAACAGGAATCGCGGCAGCAGACCGAGGAACTGCTCTTCCGTGATCCCATCGAGCGCGCCCGGCGCCGTCCAGTAGGGTGCCATCACGAGCCGGGTGAGAACGACCCCGATCAGGAGGTAGGAGATTCCCCATACAACCAGAGAGAGGAGCGTACGACCAAAGGCGCGGCGCCGGAAATACACGGAGCCGAAAAAGTAGATCGCGTGGACCGGAACAAACGCGAGGAGCGTTCGAAACGCCAGCTCCAGAGGTGAGCTCGAGAAGATCAACGCCGCCATGGGAACCTTACCGTCCCAGGGACCGCCGTGGGGGAAGTCGGATGGGTTTATCAGCGCCGACGAAGCGGCCTCGCTCCAGGGTACCCCGAAGAGGATCGCGTAGCCTCCCCGTGCGATCAACGCTCCGACGGTCCAGACCGCCACAAAGACGAGCCAATACCCGAGAAGCGAGACGAGGAGTTTTGCCCCGGTTTTCTCCACGTGTGTCGTCGGGCGCAGGAGAAATTCGATCCGGCGCGCCTCGTCTTGCAACTCCCGGTACACGCCGCTGGTCAGGATCGCGGAGACGACGACAAAGACAAAGGGAAACTGGCTCCAGAACGCGGGCGGTCTGGGATTGAAGATCCATGACACCGCGGTGAAGAGCAGTACGCTACCGGCAACGGCGACGGCGGTCATGGGGACGTAGCGAGCCTGCGAAAGCGCTTCATGGCGCAGGGCGTGAAGGAATCGTTTCATACCAGGGCCTCTGCGTTCCGAATGGCCGCTTCGAAGAGCAGCTCCAGGTCAAGGGTGTCCGACTCCGTCGCGTCTTCCGGAGTCGCCGGCACCAGGGCGGTAACACCACCGATATCGGGCTGCGTCACGATCGCGCCCCCGTCGGCGGCATCCCGTTCCGAGGGGAATCGTTTGACTCCCACGCGGCTCAAGAGGTCGTTGACGCCCACGTGGAGCACCACGGTTCCCTCGTGGAGAATGACGATCGGGTCGATCAGATTCTGTACGTCTCGAACTTGGTGCGTCGAGATAACAAAGGCGCGCTCGTCTCCCACCGACTCCGCCACCATACGCCGGAACACCTGCTTCGAGGGTATGTCGAGTCCGTTGGTTGGTTCATCAAGAAAGACGAGATCCGCGCCGGAGGCGAATGCGAGGGCCAGGAGCGCTTTTTTCTTTTGCCCGAGCGAGAACTGATCCATCCGTCCCGCCCGGGGAACCTCGAATCGTTCCATGTACTCGCTCATCTTCGCCGCGTCGAAACGCGGGTAGTACCCCCCGTAGATCGTCGCGAAGTCGGCGATTCGAATGGGCGGTACCGCCACCTCCTCCGGCACAAACGCCAGCCGCGCCAGTGCGTCGGGACGCCGCTTGTACGCCGGATGGCCGAAGAGGGTGATGTCACCGGCGTGGGGAAACCGGAGCCCCGCAGCCAGCTTGAGCATGGTAGTCTTTCCCGCACCGTTCTTGCCGAGCAGGCCGTAGACACCACCGGTGTCGATTGAAAAGTCGAGCCCGTCAAAGAGGTGCGACCGTTTTCCATAAGAAAAACGGACAGCTTTCATCTCGATCATAACACCTTCCTTGTATTAGTGTACTATCGTAGTAGTACACTAATACTTCATATCGACTATGTCAAGTGGATGAAGGATATCTCTTTTGATACCGTACCGCATGGCCTTTTCTCACCGTGAACGCTATCGCGTACGCTACGACGACCTGGACACCTACCGCCACGTGAACAACAAGGCGTTTATCACGTACATCGAAGACGCCCGCGGTCGCTACCTGGGCGAGGCGGCGGGATTCTCCCACCACGGTGACGCGACGATCGACGTCATGATCGTCCACTTCTCGATCGACTACCGTTCTCAGGTGCACTACGGGGACGAGGTGGTGGTCGAAACGCGATGCAGTCGGATCGGGAACCGAAGTTTCACGCTCGAGCACAGGGTCAACGTTGGAAACCGTTTGGCAGCGGAAGCGGAATCGATCATCGCCACACTCGGCGAAGAGAAGGAGCGGGCGATACCGGTGCCGGGAACCTTCGCCGCGGCTATTCGGTCATTCGAGGGCGATCCCGGGCTTTAGTTCCACGCCGGTTTCCTCGACTCGTTCGCTTGTCGAAAACCGGCGAAAGGTCATTTGGAGGTTCTCAACGGCGCCGCGCGCCTCCTCAATGAGCAGCGCGATTACGCGTGTCTGCGTGTCGAGCCCATCAGCTTCGGTGGTGATTTCGCCGCTCTTCGATTTCGTCTCGTTCACGAGACGAGCCTCCTCATCGAGAGCGCCGAGAATCGTTTCCGCCGACTCGCTAATGCCCCGGCGGTTTTCATCCAGCGCGGAAGCGGCGTTGCGCAGATCGAACATGGCGGACCGGATCTGGTTGCTCCCCGTTGAGAGTTCGTGCAGGCTCTGCGTCACCTCTT
>JANQHT010000014.1 GCA_028282545.1 Spirochaetales bacterium | reverse complement strand
ACCGCTCCATCGATTCTCTCCGCCGATTTCGCGGACATCGCCGGGGGGATACAACGTATCGAATCCGCCGGCGGCGACTGGATCCACATGGACGTTATGGACGGCCATTTTGTGCCGAATCTGACGTTTGGCCCCAAAATGGTGGCGGACGTACGAAAACGGACTTCGCTTCCCCTGGACGTCCACCTGATGATCGAGCGCCCTGAAGACTACCTTGCGGCCTACGTTGACGCCGGGTCGGACTTTATTACTATCCACCTGGAAGCAACGGTTCACGTCCAGCGCCACCTCCAGCGCATACAAAATCTCGGTGCCAAACCGGGCGTTTCAATCGTGCCGTCTACTCCCGCCGCAGCCCTATCGGAAATTCTCGTCGATGTAGACCTCGTCCTTGTTATGACGGTCAATCCCGGATACGGCGGTCAGTCGCTCGTTCCGGCCTGCGTCGATAAAGTCGCGACCCTGGTGGAGATGAGACGAGAACGGGGCCTTGATTTCATGATCAGCGTGGATGGCGGCGTAAATGAAGGGACCGCGGTCTCCCTCCGCCGGGCCGGTGTAGACGTTATGGTCCCCGGGTCCAGTTTCTTCGCCTCGGAGGATCCCCGGGATTACCTGCAGCGCCTTAAGGGAGCCCGCATTGCGTAAACCCGGTCGCTCTTTTGGTCGAAACAGAAAAGAGATGGAGAGTACCCGCATGAAAACGACGCCCAGTCGATTCGTTGCCGCCGTGGCACTCCTGGCAACGGTCGTCGCAGCCGACGTGGCGGCGCAAAACGTCCTTGTGAACGAGGGGATCGACAGTTTTCGCCGAAGCGAGTTCAGCCAGGCGATTCTTCGGTTCCGTGAAGCACTTCTTGACGATCCCGATGCCGAGAGTGAGGCGACGGCCTACTTCTGGTTGGCAAAATCCGCCATGGCCCTCAACCGGCTGCCCGAGGCGGAGCGCAACCTCGAGTACTACATTCGTACCTTTCCGGACCACCAGTACGCCGTAGAGGCGAACTACCAGCGGGGCAGGCTCTTGTACATCAAGGAAAACTACGAGGCGGCGTTACAGACGCTCAGTGACTTCGTGGCGGACTATCCCGATTCACCCTTCGTGGCAAACGCCCTCTACTGGAGCGGTGAGTCGCTCTTTGCCCTTGGACGGCTGGACGAGGCGAAACGGCTCTTCGAAACGGTGATCAGGGACTTTCCGCGAAGCTTCCGCGTAGAAGCCTCCCGTTATCGCAGCACGCTTATCGACCTTACGGCTCGGGAAACCCAACTTATGGAACTCCTCCAGTGGAGTCATCAGGAGTACCTGCAGGCGCTTGACGAGTTCCAACGCAAAGACAACGCCTACCAGGAAGCGCTGCTCAGCTACCAGGAACGACTTCAGAACGCCGCTTCCGAGGATTTTCGGGAAGAGATCGTACGCCTCTCCACACAGGTTCGGACGCTGCAGGAACAGATTCGAAGCAAGGACGGTCAGATAGCACGCCTCCAGGAGGAACTGCGCCAGCTCCAGGACGGCTCGGAGTAGGGCGCGACGCGCGGTGAAAACCAAAAAGGCGGGAATACGCCGCGCGCGTCGACTCTACCGGCGGCGGGAGTACGCACAACTCATCAACTACCTGGAACCCCAGGTGTTTATGTTTCGCGACAACGAGGAGTTCTATTTCCTGCTCGGTGACAGTTGCCTGCGCACCGGCGATGTCGCCGGTGCGCACTCGTACCTGATGCGCTCCCGGGATATAGACGACGAGAACCCCAATACGCTGCTTGCCCTGGGCGCAACCTACGTCCGTCGACGGCAGATTGACCGTGCACTCGAAACGTACCTGTCGATCCTCGACATTGAGCCGCGCCATCGCCGGGCGAAACGTGCCTTGGCAATGCTCCGGACGGTAGCGGCACCTGACGACCTGGACGCTCGGTTTGCGCCGCGCCGGCTCAATCGCGTCCTGCCGGCGCGGCGCCCCTACATTCCGCGTGGGGTTGTTACCATTGCCGCGGTGGTGGTTGCCGCGGCGTTCCTCTACGGTGTTGCCACTATCGTTGTTCCCCGCGTCATATCCCGGCCCCAGAGGCCGGGAAGCGATATTGTTCAGGTCGACCGCGACGATATCGAAACGCGCACAACCGGAGAGTTCTCCCTCATCCTCAGCGATCGTGAGATCCAGCAGCTTTTTCGTACCATTCGAGCAAACTTCTCGTCCGGTCGAGACAACTTGGTACGGCGCGACATCAACCGAATTCTTCTTTCCAACGCAGCGTTGCCGCTTCAGGACCGGGCCGCGCTGTTGATCGACTTTCTGCAGGCTCCCGACTTCACCTCGTTCTCCGACAACTTCTCGTACGAGGAGGTCGCCACGGCGCCGGGTGTTCACGACGGGGTGTACGTTCGCTGGCGGGGACGTACGGCCAACCGCGTCGTCGGCGATGAGGCGATACGGTTTGATCTTCTTGCGGGTTTCGAAACGGGACAACTGCTTTTGGGCACCGTTCCAATGGCTGTTCCCTTCCCGGTACTCATCGAAAACGACGTACCGGTGGAAGTGATCGGTCGCGTTATGCCCGACGACAGCTCCTTCTCATTGGAGATCACCAATATTCGCGTTCTGACACCGGCCGAACTCGAGGATTCGTGAGAGCCCTGGTTCAGCGAGTTTCCGAGGCGCGTGTGTCGGTGGACAACGAGGTTGTCGGTTCCATCGGAACGGGCCTGCTCGTTCTCCTCGGCGTCAAGGTCGGCGACATCGACGCCGATGCCGATTGGATCGCGCGGAAATGCGTCGGGCTCCGCGTCTTCCAGGATGATCGGGGACGCATGAATCGCGCCGTAACGGATGTGGACGGCGCTCTCTTGATCGTGTCGCAGTTCACGCTCTACGGCGACGTCGGAAAGGGGCGGCGCCCCGGATTTGACCGCGCCGCGGACCCCACCGAGGCAAAACGACTCTACCGGCGTGTGATCGATCTCTGTCGACCCTACTGCCCCGTCGCGACGGGGCGATTCCAGGCGACGATGCGTGTCTCCCTTGTCAACGAGGGTCCTGTGACGCTGTTGATCGACAGTGACGAGCGCGGCCGCTCTACGTAAACAGTTTCAAACGCGATACGTAGTGCCAGGGGTCAAAATCGTCAAAGAAAGGTGACATGCTCTTTTCCTCGTGCATGTGCATGACGATTTCGGCACTGAGGCGGGCCGAGGAAACGACGCGGAGGAAGGGCATCTGTTCCTGCATTTCGGGCGGACACTCGATCGTATCCACGACAACCAAGTTGTCCAGGTAGCCTTCGTCGTGCAGGCGCGTGAGCCGCTCCGCCGCGGGATCCGAGAATACCGGATGCACCACGGCGATGTTCACCGATGCCACGTTGCGGCTATGCAGTTCTTTGACCAGAGTGAAGACAGATCCAGCGGTGTCGATCATATCGTCCACGATCCAGATCGCTTTGCCGTCCAATTCCGTATCGGAGAGTATGTTCACGGATTCTACCGTGTTGGTCTTGCTGTAGTTCCGTTGCTTGTGAGCGATGACGAGTTTTGTTCCGAAGGCCCGGGCGTACTTCTTCGCCTCGTTTTCGCCGCCGGCGTCGACGGAACAGAACAGCACGTCGTCCACGGCGCCGCGCAACGCTTCCGGGGACCCGATGAACTCGTCGGTAATAAACTGTTTGATGAGCGGACTCGCCGGTACGTCCTCGATCGCACATAACGTGGGATCCACTACGGTCCGTGATTTCTCCGAATGGAGTTGGTAGGTGATGATGTGGTCCACACCGAGACTCACGAGCGTCTTGTAGTGAATCCAGAATCCCACCGAGTTTCGTCGGGTGGTACGATCGGAGCGGGAACTCGAACAGTACGGTTCGAAAAAGGTAATTCTGCTTGGTTGGGAGCGCCGTACTGCGTCGATCGCGTGATACAGTTCCAGCTTGTTCTCTTCCACTGTGCGACCGGCGGCATTTCGCCCGGCACTTCCGAAGAGGAACACATCTTTTCCTCGAATCGACGTTTCCAGCTGGACCTCCATCTCACCGTCCGCGAAGGTCACCGTCTTCAAATCGCCCATGATCGACTTGGCGTACCCCTTGCGGTAGAAGTCGGGAAACGTCTGCATTTCGTACGCAACGCGTTCAGCGTAGTCCCGGGTGTTCCGCGTTGACAGTAGGATCAGCTCGCCGCGCATGGGTTGTGTATACTACAGAAATGAACGCTCGGTCAAAACGTTGGAGTACGATGTCCCCGGCAATAGCGGTGGCGCTGCTCCTCGCCGTGGCGGCGCCGCCCGGCGCGCAGGAACGTATCGTCGTCGGTGACGTTTCCGTGTATCCCGGGGACGCCGGGACGAGGCTCGTGATCGACGACGCCCTGGCGCGGGCAGCCACGCTGGTAGGTCGGGACTACCCGGAGGTCGAACTCGCCTTTGCCGGCACCGGCTCGGCGCAACTCACCGTCAACGCCGTGTCGTCCGACGAGAGCGATGTCGTCTCGCTCGCTCTCTCGGACAGCGCGGGTAGGGAAGAGGCGGTAGCGCTCCTCCAGCGCTGGGATGACGACCTCTACCGTACCCTGGCGCGGCAGATCTATTACCTCTGGTCCGCCCGAAGTGGATTCGCCCCGTCCAATCCCGAGGGTACGCCGCGTTTTGTGGACGAGTTGGACGTCTCCGAACTCGTGGGTTCCACCATCAACGTCCCCGGTGTGCAGCTCTATCCGCAATCGGTGACCGTGATGCCCGACGGCGACGTTGTCATCGGGTGCATAACAACCGCGGTGCGGCTTGCCCCCGATTTCAGCGTTCGCTCGCTCCCCGGGCTCGAACTCGTGGAAGCGGGCAACTACAACAGCGCCATGACCGTTGCGGCGACGCCCGCCGGGACGCTCGTAACGAGGCCGTCCATGGGGCGCGATCTTTACGTCTACCAGCCCGGTGTACCCCGGGCGATCCGTATGCGGGCGCCGGTCGCGGGAACCGGCCCTGTGGCTGCCCTGGGCGATGGTTCAATCGTCGTCACCGATTTCGCTAACCGCGCCGCCGCGGTTCTCCGGGGGCGGCGATCCTCTCCGATAAACATCTATACCCAGGAGTACAGCTTTGTTCCCGCAATCGCCGCCGGTCCCGAGGGCAACCTGTGGGCCTTCGATACGATGGATCGACAGATTCGCGTCTTCTCCCCGGAAGGCGTTCTGCTGGACACGATCCTTCCGCTGGCGCCGGCGGACGTGATTGCGGGTACCAGGGCCCTTTCCGTCGGAAAATCGGGTGATTTTGTGATCCTCGGTCTCGATTCCCTGCACAAATTCGACCGTCGCGGTCGGTTGCAATGGTCGCTGCCGTCCCTGGGGCAGATGCAGGGCGTTGCGTACGATCCCGATCGCGGTGCCCTCTACCTGGCGGATTACCTGGGCCAGCGCATCGTGAAATACGTTGAACCGGCCGCCGCATCCGAGGTGGACCGGGATATCCTCCTTCTCCGGCGGGAACTTGACGCGGACCCCGATGACGTCAACGCCATGGCGGCGTTTGCGGAGTACTACGAACGGAGAGAAGCCTTTGAGATGGCCCAGTCCTGGTGGCGCCGCGTCCTTGACTCCGATCCGTTCCATCTCACGGCACCGGACCGAATCGACGCACTGGAAGAGATGCTGCTCCTGGAGGAGGCTGAACGCATCGCCAGGTCAGTCCTTGATACGCTCGATCGTCTGGGACCCGAAAGCGCCCGCGCCGATTTCGGACGCGCAATCCGGCTGTACGAAGAAATCCTCTTTCTCAACCCCCGTTCCGAGCGCGGAGTCGCCGGCAAGCAACTGTTGGAGGAGGCCTTTTCGCGCGATGCAGCGGGACCGGCAATACCACCGCAGATGGAGGTGGCCTCGTTGTCGCTACACGAGATCTTTCCGAGTCTGGTCGCCGGGTATCAAACGGGCGGCGCCGGCACCCTTACCATGCAAAACGTAGGCGATACGGCGGCTTCCGATATAACCGTCAGCTACTTCCTCCCGTCCTTCATGACCGGACCGGAACGACGCTCCGTTGAGGACCTCCCGGCCGGGGAGGAACGAACCGTCCCCCTATCGGCGGTATTCGACCGGCGCGTCCTGGAATTGAGCGAAGACCTGGCCGCTCAGGTGGAAGTGACCGTTACGTTCCGTCGAGAGGGGGGCGAACACGAGGTAATTGAGTACGGTACCACCACGGTGCACCGCCGAACGGCGCTTGTATGGGACCGCTCGGAGAAGCTCGCCTCGTTTATCACTCCCAACGAGGAGGTGGTTGCAGGTTTCGCACTCCGGTTGCTCGGCGAGGAGTGGGACGCCGGTGACGCCAATCTGACAACGGCGGTCCGCCGGGCCCTCCATATCGTTGAAGGAATCGGACGGTATCGGATCGCCTACATTGAGGACCCCCATTCGCCGATTTCTGAGATCCTCGGATCGCCCACCGCGGTCGATACGGTGCGTTTCCCGCGAACCACGCTCTACTACCGAACCGGTGATTGTGACGACACAACGGCGCTGCTGGCGTCACTCCTTGAAGCGGCCGGAATCGAGACGGCGATCCTCACGTCGCCGGGCCACGTCTTTCTCGCCTTCAACACGGAGGAGCCGGAGGCAACGCAGTGGATGTTCGAAACCGACTCAACCACATCTATGAATCTGGGCGGGACGCTGTGGCTTCCGCTTGAAACGACGATCCTTGACGAAGGATTCCTCTCCGCCTGGCAAGCCGCCTCGGAACTGGTTACTCGCCACCGGGGTACGCCGGACCTCGAGTTTATCCCCGTACGGCCGGCGCGGAGCGAGTTTCCCGCCCTTTCCCTCGCGCCGGCGACCATTTCCATCGCGGAACCCTCGGCGGATGTGGTCCTTCCGGCCGCGCGCGCGTCGTGGCAGTCCACGACCGCTCTGCTCTACGAATCGGGGCACCGACGCCTGGAAGAGCAGTTGGACGGCGAGTCGGGACGTCGCCGTGCGGCGACCCTCAACCGCCTAGGCGTCCTTCACGCGCGCTTCGGTCGCTTCGCCCGGGCGGAATCCACGCTCCAGGAAGCGCTCGATATCCGCCCCGACTACGTACCGGCACTGGTGAACCTCGCGAACGCTGCGGTTCTCCGCGGGCAACGAGAGGCGGCCGTGGAGTACCTTCGGCAAGCGGAAGCGGTCCGGCCCGATTCTCCCTCGGTCCTGGAACAACTGGTACGATTGACCTTTGAACAGGGGCAAACCCGGGAAACGGCGCGCTACTACGACAGGCTCACCGCGCTTTCCCCTGCCCGGGCCGAACGCGTATCGCTCGTGGTTGACCCCGCCGCGGTTGGTCGCGCCTCCGAGGGCGGCGACGCTGCAGCGGTATTACCCCCGCCCGAATGGCCCGTATCGGACGAATAGGCCGGCAATTCGTCAGTATGCACGGAGGGCGAGGAGTCCTCCGACGACTATGTCTCTGTCAAAGGACGGGCAGTTCGCATGTTGGAGATCACATTGCCGATAGGAAGTACATAGCGCCAGCCGCGCCCGGAAGGGAGGCATGCAGAGAACCGTGCCAAGGGTACGTGATCTCCAACATGCGAACTGCTTCGAATAGGAGCAGACGGCGCATGTTTTCGCCCATTTCGAAAAGCGGTATACTCGCCTAACACCTACTACCGGCAGATGCGAGGGGAGACACAGACGAAGATGGCGAAAGAAACCGGACAGGAGACAGACAAGGCCAAAGCGATAGAGGCGGCTCGCCTACAGATCGAAAAGCAGTTCGGCAAGGGCGCCATCATGAAGATGGGCGAGGGCAGGGACGTGAGCGGGATAGAGACGATCCCCAGTGGCTCGATTCTCCTGGACGAAGCCCTCGGAATCGGCGGATACCCCAAGGGCCGGATCGTCGAGATCTACGGTCCCGAATCGTCGGGAAAAACCACGCTCGCCCTGCACGCTATCGCGGAGGCACAGAAAGCGGGCGGAATCGCCGCGTTTGTGGATGCGGAACACGCCCTCGATCCCGTGTACGCCCGAAGCCTCGGTGTTGATGTGGACGCCCTGTGGGTCTCGCAGCCCGACAACGGCGAGCAGGCCCTCGAGATCGCCGAGGCGCTTGTGCGGAGCAAGGCGGTGGATATCATCGTGGTAGACTCCGTTGCCGCGCTCACTCCCCAGGCGGAGATCGAGGGCGACTTGGGCGCCAGCCACATGGGCCACCAGGCGCGCCTGATGAGCCAGGCGCTTCGAAAACTCACCGGGATCATCTCGTAGTCCTCCACGGTACTCGTCTTTATC
>JANQHT010000005.1 GCA_028282545.1 Spirochaetales bacterium | reverse complement strand
GCTCACCTCTTCTCTTTCGGAGGAGCCCTTCGCTCCCGATACGCTTGGACGGATATCGGTTCCGAACTTCGAAGGGAACCACGTATCGTTCGCGGCGTTCAGCAGAATCGAGACTCGCCCAACCGTGTCGACGATCACCAAGCGGAACCGCGCCATCTCTTCCACCATACGCGGGTACCTGCGCGACGAGAACCAGGCGGGCGTGTCGCAACGGATGGAGCGGGCGATCTCGTCCATGTCGCTCCCTCCCGGTGTCCGGTGGCGTCGCGCCGGGACCACGGAGCTCATCGTCGACTCCATGCGGAGCCTGGCACAGATGCTGGCGGTCGCGATCTTCCTCGTATACGTGGTGATGGTCATCCAGTTTGAACGCTTTGCCCAGCCAATCGTGATCATGGCATCGGTGCCGTTTTGCATCATCGGTGTGGTCCTCGGATTGATTGTGTTCGATTCGGCCCTGTCAATCATCGCGATGCTCGGAATCATCACGCTGGGCGGGACGGTCGTGAATAACGCGATCGTGATGCTCGATTACGTCAACACGCTCCGCCAACGGGACGGGATGGAACTCCGGGCGGCGCTCCTGGAAGGGGCATCCAACCGTCTCAAGCCGATTCTCATGACGACCATGACGACGGTTTTTGCCGTCCTGCCCATGGCACTGGCCGCCGGAAACGGTTCCGAAGTGTATGCACCGCTCGGCCAGGCGATCTTCGGCGGGATGATAACGTCGACTGCGATCACGCTCTTTATCGTGCCGGCGCTCTACGAGGCGGTCGAACGGAAGGCGCACCGATGAGACGCGCTCTCACCGCCCTGGTGATCTCTCTCGCCGTCGGTGCGACCGCCGAACGATCGGTCGCCCAGACGCCGCAGATCTCGCCGGCGGCAATACGAGATATGGGACTGTCGCAGGCGGCGGATCTGATGGCACGAATCGAGACGGAGGATCCTTTTGTTCCCTCCGAGTCGATCGGCACCATGGTCCTACCCGTTGCCAATGCGGCGCTCGCGGCGCGGCGCGCCGAAACGGTCGCGGCAACGGCGGGCGTGACGGCGGCGCGGGCTGAAAGACTCCCCGTGGCATCCGCCAGGGCGTCCGCCGGGTGGATCGCGAACCCGCCCGAAGCGGTGACATTCGCGGCCGGTGAACTCGGGACCATACCACTCTCCCAACTCAATCCGCTCGTCCCCGATACGTCGCTTCCGGAGCGGGACACCACGCTGTTCGATGGCGCCGATGCGACCCGGTACGAACTCGGACTTTCGCTGGAACAGCCCATTTTTACGTCGGGGAAGATCCAACGCGGTATCGCCGCTGCCGGGGCGGCACACGCGCTGGCGCTGGCGCGCATGGCGGCGGATCAGCACGCGGCGGACGTACGCGCCGCGGGATTGGTCGAAACATTGGCGTGCCTTCGCGGCGTTGAAGCGAGCCTCGAATTGCAGTCCGCCGCGGCGGATCGGCTCGTGGCGATCTCCCGGGAAGGCCACTCCGGTGGTTTTGTCAAGGAGACGGAGTTGCTTGACGCCGAGTTGGCCCGCCAATCGGTCGCACTGGCGCACGCGTCTCTCCGGGAACGGCGCCACCGGGCTCTGTGGGAGCTGCGCCGCCTGGTGGGCGACCCAAACCTCTCCGAGATCGCCGTACGCGCGGATATACCGGGGGCAAACGTTCTGCCCGGCGACCTCCCGTCACGGATCTCCAGGGTGGCGCACGGCAACAGGGACGTGCACATCCTGGAGGCGGTAACGGCCGTTCGCGCCGCAGAAGCGGAGGTCGCCGGCGCCTCCCGCGTACTCCGGCCCGATGCGGGGTTCGAAGCGGAGCTCTCCTGGGTCGGCTCCCTTGAAGATGCATCGGCCTCCGCCTGGAGCGATCGCGGCGACTGGCAGATTACGCTGGGTCTGGCAGTTTCGGGGACGCTCTTCGACTGCGGGCGTTCCGCGGCCGCGATTGACCGCGCCACAGCGATAGCTGCACAGGCGGCGCAACAACGAGCTGACCTTGAGGCGCACGTCACCGCTGCGGTGCACACGACCGCGGAGCAGTTGGCATTGACCAAGGCACAATTGGAACACTCGGCGGCGACGCTCCGCGTTCTCCTGCGCAAGGAGGAGGACGCGATGATCGCGTTTCGTGCGGGGTACGGGAGCGAGGCTGACCTGCTCCGCGCCATGATCGAGAGTGCGGGAACCGTTGCGGAGGGGTACCTGCAACTCGCCGAATATCGGACGGCCCTGTGGACCCTGGTCGGGTTGGAAGGGAGCGCTCTCTACTAAGCGTCCCGGAGCGCTTCTACCTCCGGCGTACCGCCGTGTCGACAAAGACCAAAACGTCTCGCCGCAGCGACTCCATTGGGTCGCATTGTTGACACGTTCTGTGTTTCCAAGCGAATTTCACATGGCACCGCCCCCTCGTGATGCACGATTACGGTGTGCGGACAACACGGTACAAAAGGTGGTTTTGCATGGAGACGACAGATTCCGGCGTATCCGGGGAACGGGTCGCGGCAATCGCCCGAGGTATTCGCCGTCGGGCCTTGGAATTGACGATCCGGCAGGGCGGATGTTATCTGAGCCAGGCTCTGTCGTCGGCAGATATTCTAGCCCTCCTCTACGGGAAAATCCTTGACCTCGGCCCAAGCACCGCGCCGCCTATCCCCGAAGCTTTTCCGGGCGTACCTCGACCGGGCTTCCACCCCGTCGGTGCCGATTACAACGGACCCCGCGACCCGGACCGGGACCGCTTACTGCTTTCGGCGGCGCACTACGCCGTTGCTGTATACGCGGCACTGGTAGAGGTCGGGAGGATGGATCCAACGGGCCTCAAGCAATTCAACGCAGATGGTAGTTCGGTCGAGATGATCGGTGGAGAGCACTCGCCGGGAATGGAACTCACCACTGGATCGTTTGGGCAAGCGCTGAGCCAAGCGGGCGGGATCGCACTGGCGAGGAAACTCCGCGGAGATTCGGGTCGCGTCTTCGTCTTTATGTCCGACGGGGAGTTCGAAGAGGGGCAAACCTACGAAGCGATCCAGGCGGCGGTATTCTACCGTTTGGGCAACATCACGGTATTCGTCGACGTCAACGGTCAGCAAGTAGACGGCGCCACAAAAGACGTGATGAATATCGAGCCGCTCGCAGACCGATTGCGTGGCTTTGGGGCTTCGGTAGAATCGGTGGACGGTCACGACGTAGAAGCGATGGAACGGGCGGCAGCAAGGCCACACGAAAACCACCCGCTCTTCGTCCTCTGTTATACCGATACCGCCCGCGGCGTGTCACTGCTGGAGACGCGGAAACCGAACCTTCATTACGTTCGTTTCGCGTCCGACCAAGAGAAACAGGTGTATGTCGACTATCTGGAGACGATGTAGTGACAACTGAGACCAATGTGCATTCCCGTAACCTTGTCCGGTTTGCCGCAGACAAACCGGAAATCGTTGTCTTGTCGGGGGATTTGACCGGTTCCACGGAGATTCGAGCGTTCAAAGATGCGTACCCCGACCGTTTTTTTTCGTTAGGGATGGCCGAACAGAATATGATGAGCTGGGCAGGCGGTATGGCTCGAGAGGGGTACCTTCCACACGTTCACACCTTCGCCGTTTTTATGTACCGGCGAGCACTCGATCAGATCGAGATGTCGATTGCCTACCCCAATCTACGGGTCCGCATGTTCGGATTCCTGCCGGGTATCACCACGCCCGGTGGTGTCAGTCACCAGGCCATCGATGATATCGCGGTCCTGAGAGCGGTACCAAACATGACGATTTTCGAGATGGGCGACGCTACTGACGTCGAATCGGTACTCAATCTAGCCCATGATATCGACGGTCCGGTGTACGTGCGTATGATTCGAAAGGAAATACCTCGTCTCTTCCCCTCCGACAAGCCGACTGAATACAACAAGGCCCGGGTTTTGAGCAAAGGTACGGACGTAACGGTCGTGAGTTCCGGCATCATGACGGAAGAGGCCATGCGGGCAACTGCATGTCTCCAGACGAAGGGCGTTTCGGTAGAGCACTTGCACGTCAGCACCATCAAGCCGTTCTCCGACGAGCGCGTGATCCTGAGCGCCGCACGAAGCCGACAGGGAGTTCTCACGGTCGAGAACCACACAACGATCGGTGGCCTGGGAACGTGCGTGGCGGAACTGATGGCTGAACACGGTATGGCCACCAAATTACGGCGCCTTGGTTTGCGCGATACCTACGCCCACGGTGCGAGTCAGCACTACCTGATGAGCGAGTACAACTTGGACGCAATGAGTGTGGTCCGCGCCGTCGAAGAGATGGTAGGAGAACCGATCGGTGTGACCGAAAACGATCTGGCAACGGTGCGTATTTCCGAGTTTACCGCCACGGCGCAACTGGAAGCGCTATAGTCGATTCGCCGGCAAGGGCCTATCCGGATTTCTCTGTCCGCGTAAATACCGACTCCTTGAGTATGGTCCACGCGCCGGTGTCCCGGTAGTGGTGTATGACCATAACAACGAGGAGGAGAAGACCGTATAGAAAGTTCCGGAAGAAGGGGGTAAAGCCGAGGAACGTCGACCCCGTTGCCAACACCTGGAGCGCGAGTATCGCAAGAAAGACTCCCAAAACGGAACTAAATCCGCCGTCAGGGTTGGTTCCCCCTAGAATCGAAAGGAGAACGGCCAACAACAGGTAGTCCTGTCCATAGTTCGGGCGCATCGTCGCCACTTTCGACGTCAAAAGTACTGCGGAGGCGCCGGCCAGAAGCGATATTATCACAAACGATTTCAACAGGACCGCCCGATTTTTTGTTCCGGAGAAGCGCGCAACCACAGGGCTGGCACCGAGCATTTTCATCTGGAACCCCAGGGCGGTCTTGTCCAAGAGCAGTCCAAGGAGTAATGCGACCGCAATGAACACCCAAAACGGTATGGGAATACCGAGGAAATCGTTATTTGCAATTCGTATATACGCTAATGGAAAGCCGCCAAGGTGGCTGCCCTTGGTGATACCGATCGCTAACCCGTAGTAGAGACCGTTTGTTCCCAGCGTGGCGATTATCGCCGGGACGCTGGCCAAGGAAATGATGAGCCCATTGATGAGGCCACACAACGCCGCAGTTCCAAGCGCCGCAAGAATTGCAAGGATCATGGTTACCACCGTTGGCAGCGGTATCTCCTGGTGATGCGAGAGGATCATCGCCGCAACGACACCGGAAAGACTGAGGACGGAAACCCCGGAGAGGTCAATTCCCCCGATCGTCATCGCAATCATGATACCAAAGGCCAACAGCGCGTATTCGGGCAGGTTGCGCATCATGTTCTGCAGGTTCCCCAATCGGAGAAACTGATCGGGCATCGCCGCCGTCATGACGGCCACCACCGTTACGAGGACAATCAATAGCGTCACGTTGTTTGCTCTTTTCGTCGTCACGTCCTATATCTCCAATGGCCTAGTGCGCCCGCTCTACGACCAATTCACCGAGTCGCTTGCGCTCCAGCCGGAGGCGGATATGAGTGGCAAGCACACCAAGCACGATCACAATCCCCACAAAGAAATCGGTCCATTCCGCCGGAACCCCAAGCATAATGAGGTGTCGGTCGATCAGCACGATAAGGACAAAGCCAAGCAGTGTGCCCGTCACCGTACCTCGACCTCCACTAATGCTCGTTCCTCCGAGGATGACTGCGGCAATGACGCGGAGCAGTATGGTGCCTACGATGTTGGTCGGATTGGCGTACTGAATCATCGACACGTGAATGATGCCCATGATCGCCGACAAAAATCCCACGTATGCGTAGATAAAATACTGTATTCGGGAGACGTTGAACCCGGCCCGCCGTGCCGCCTCCTCGTCCCCTCCAATCGCGTAGATGCCGCGCCCGAGCATCGTGTGCCTTAGGATGAACCAGGTCAAGACGATCGCTATCACGAAGATCACAAAGAAGAGGGATATACCCAACGTTCCTTGTTCGGTAGAGATTTGGAAGAGCGACATACGCCCGAAGTCACTGAACGCGGTGGGTAATCCGCCGACGTTGACAGATTCGGTTCCGAGAAACTGGAGAAGTCCGCCGTGGTACAGGTTGGACGTGCCGAGCGTTACGATGAGTGCCGGTAGTTTGAACCGGGTGATCAGGAACGCGTTGATCAACCCGTAGACGATGCCGATCGCAGACGCCAGGACGAAGGCAAAGACGAGGCTGTTGACGTCAATCGCGAGCATCGTCCGAACGGTGATGTACTGTGCCGATATTGCTATCGCGGGGAAGGATATGTCGATTCCACCGGAGATCAGAGCGACAAAAAAAGCGAGCGAGAGCAATCCCAGCCCCGCCCCCCCACGAAGCAGACTCAGTATGTTGCCCGCAGTGAGAAATGCCGGTGCAACGTTGGCAGTCACCACCGAAAAGAGAATGATAATGAGCGTGAGATAGGTCTCATGGCGATGCAAAACCCGGTTGATGAACGTTTTTGGACGCTTCATGAGGCCTCCTCCGAAGTGTCGGGTTCCGCTACGACAGCTTGAATTTCGGCTTCGTCGATCGATCTCAAATTCCGAAACTCCGCCACCAACCGTCCGCGGCGCATGATGAGCGCGCGGCTGCAAACCTGCATAATCTCACTCACTTCATCAGATATGAGCAAAACTCCCATACCCGCTCGCGCCAGGTCCTGAATGACATCGTGAATCCGCGCTTTCGAGAGAACGTCAACGCCAATCGTGGGGCCATCTATCAGGAAGACCTTCGGTTCAGGTGCGAGCCATTTTGCAAGCACCACGCGCTGCTGGTTGCCTCCCGAAAGCGTAGAGACGGCATGGAGTGCCGACGGCGTCTTGATCTTGAGTTTTTCTATCCACGAACGCCACGTATCCACGCGCTTGTTGTTGTCGATTATCCCGAAAAAACGCTTCATTCGATCAACAACCGTGATGACGATATTGTCCGCTATCGTCTGGTCTTCAAAGAGGCCCTGACCGTGCCGGTCCTCCGGCAGGTAGCTGATCCCAAGGCGCTTGGCGTCCTCGGGTCCTCGCATCTTCACGGGAGTACCTTCAAATAGGATTTCGCCGCTATCGGGGAGCGTCATGCCAAAGAGCGAGAGGGCAAGTTCCGTGCGTCCTGAACCGACAAGCCCGGTTAACCCAACGACCTCACCGGCGTGGATCGCCAGATCGATCCCTTCGTATTGATTCTCCCGCGAAAGGCCGCGCGCTTCCAACAGCGACCGGGCACCTTCGCCTTCGGGATCGAACTCGAACGGTTTGTACTCGAGCATCTCGCCGGTCATCAGGTAGGTGAGTTCCGTCTCGTCCAGCGATTTGGCATCGTAGTCACCGACCTTTTTGCCGTCCCGGACAACGGTTACCGTGTCGGCAATTTGGAACACTTCATCGAGCTTGTGGCTCACAAAGAGCATCGAGACACCCCGTGCATTCAGGCGGCGAACAACGTTGAAGAGGCGGGCCACGTCCTCTGCGGTGATCGCCGTAGTTGGTTCATCCATGATGATGAGACGAGCTCCCTTTGTGAGTGCGCGCGATATCGCGACGATCTGCCGTTGCGCCATCGACAAACGATCGAGCGGCAACTCGACATCTATCTCTTCCTCGAGCTGTGATAGCGTCTGAACCGCGATCTCACGCACCCGTTTCCAGTTGGTGAGACGCTTACCCTCTTCGATAAAACCCGTGAGAGAGATGTTCTCAGCCACGGTCAAGTTTGGAAAGAGGCTCAGATCCTGGTAGATCACCTCAATACCCTGGCGAATCGCATCTATGGCCGTAATCGACGTGCCGTAAGAGGTTCCGTCAATGACGATCTCGCCGGCGTCGGGTTGGACCGCCCCGCTTATCGACTTGATGAGGGTAGACTTTCCGGAACCGTTCTCACCAACGAGGCAGTGGACTTCCCCCTCACAAATCGTAATGCTGAAATCATCGAGAGCCTGGACGCCAATATACGCCTTGCTGATGTTTCGAACTTCAAGTAACGCTTCAGCCATGGGTCCGCCCCCTCCTCTTTCCGACGGATTCTCGAACGTACCTACTCGATATAGGCGCGTCGGGGAAGCTGTCGGGCAATAGATCGACCGGACCGCAAACGGTCCGGCCGATCAGCAGTGTAACTACGCGTCAGAGTTCGTAGTCGCCGCTCGCATCACGCCATTCATCGAGGTTGTCGATGTTGACGTCGGCCCACGCCTGGCCGTAAATGATCGGGACTCCATTGGCGTTTTCCTTGATGATGATGTTCTCGTAGCCCGGACGTCCGAGATCAATGCCTTCGGAGATATCCATGCCCTTGAGAGCACGGTAGGCAACCGCCGCCGATACGTAACCGGCGTCTGCGGGAACCCAGAAATGGATCGATTCAACGGAACCGTTCTCGATGTAGTCACCAGCGACCGAGGGCAGGCACGTGCCGAAAGCGGCAACCTGGCCGATGAGGCCAAGCTCTTCGATCGCCTGCGCGGCACCGGGTACGGTGCTCATCGCTGAACCCATGATGGCGCGTACGTCCGGATTGGAACGGAGAATCTCAAGGCTCCGCTCGTAGGCAACTTGTTGATTCTCGTTTTCTTCCTGGCGCTCATTCGCAAGCACAATGCCGGGATAGTTCTCAGCGAGGAACGCTTCTTCACCATCTACCCACTCGTTGTGGGTCGTCGAGGTCAGGTGTCCCACGAAGGGCTGCCAGACACCCTCTCCACCGAGCCAATCCGCCATGACAGATGCCATGTGGGCGCCATACTGCAGGTTGTCGAACGCTTCCACATCGTAGTCCGCGTTCTGGATGTTGGATGCTTCGTGGGTTACAACGACGATCCCCCGGGAGCGTGCCCGCTCGATAACGGGAACCAACGATTCGGGGTCGTTTGGTACGATGAGAATCGCATCCACTTCCTGGGCAATCAAGTCTTCAATGATCCGAACCTGGGCCGCCGGATCCGCCGTGTCTGCGCCGGTCTGCCACGCAATGACGTCATCGTGATCTTCGCCGAAAGCTTCTACTCCCAAACGCATGTTGTCAAACCAGGCGACGCCCTCCAGCTTGACAACCATCACGATTTCATACGGTTCGTCAGCGGAAGCCTCTTCCTGTCCGCCGGACGCAAACGCCAAGCCAATGGTCAACATTGCGAGAACAACGAATAGTGTTGTCTTCTTCATCTACTGTCCCTCCTTAAAGTTGGGAAAACGTATATCTATCGGCACAGGTACTGTACCGAAACTCCCTTGGTTCGTCCGCCCCGCTTTCAGAGGACGGATCAGAGGACGGAAAAAAAACTTCGAACAATGATGCCCCCTGCCGTCGCGCCTGGATCGGGTTTCCCGATCGTCTGTTCGCGAAAAACCGCCGCCTTTCCGTGTTGCGCCATCATGCCTTTGGCCGCCTCTTCCCCACCATCCGCGGCGGCCGAAACCACCGCCGGCAAGGTTCCGAGCGGAACGCCCCGGGCGTCTGCTTCGGCGAGGGCTGTTGCAACGGGATCGATGACGTCCACGATCGTCTTGTTTCCCGGCTTTGTTTTTCCCCGCTCCATTACACCGTCCGCAAAAGCGCGGAAAAAAGCGCTCATGGCCGCCGTATCAAGCGTGGTACTCCCCTTCACGGCTTTTCCACCACGCATGAACCCCGTTGCGACCAACGTACCCATGGTAGACGGTGCAGCCTTCGCCATGGCCATACCCGCCCGAGCGAACAATGTCCCTAGGTCGCTCTCGTCAAGTAAGGAAACCGCCTCTTCAGCCGCCTGGAACGCCTTGGTCATGGTAAGCCCCAGGTCGCCGTCACCGATGACGCCGTCAATCTCGATGAGATGATCCCTGTTCGCTTCCATCTCGCGGTGGATCGCGCGAATCGCCTCTTTCGCCAGCTCAGCATCCACCGTCAGCTACCCACCTGTTCAAAAAAGGGTGTAACCGCACTCTTTGAGAGCAGCGCCTTCAGCTCTTCATCGAGTTTGAGCACTGAGATGGAAAATCCAGTCATTTCCAGCGATGTGGCGAACTCTCCGCAGTAAACGCGGTAAACGGAGATTCCCTGTTCGTCGAGAATCTCAGCAACCTTTCGGTAGGCGACGTACAGCTCCTCCTTGGGTGTAGATCCGAGTCCGTTCATGAGAACCGAAACCTCGTCGCCCCTTTGGTACGGAAGGTCCGGCAGGATCTTGTCCATCATCTCCTGTACCACCTCGTCCGCCGTCAGTAGTTCCCCGCGTCGTATCCCCGGTTCGCCGTGGATACCCATTCCGATCTCCATTTCGCCTTCGCCGATGGTGAACGATGGTTTCCCGACCTCGGGTACGATGACGGGAGAGAGGGCGACTCCCATGGTACGAACGTTCGCACCCGCTTTTTCAGCGACGCGTTTCACTTCGTCGAGATCGGCGCCTTCATCGGCTTTCGCCCCGGCACACTTATACACGTAGAAGATCCCCGCTACCCCGCGCCGTTTCGATTTTTCCTCAGGAGGTGCGCTTGCCACGTCTTCTCCGGCAACGTAGGACTCGACCCGAATGTCCTCCATTTCGGCCATCTCCGCCGCCATGTCGAAATTGATGATGTCACCGCTGTAGTTGCCATAAATCTGAAGAACGCCCTGTCCACTGTCGATTGCCTTGGTTACCTCAAGCATCTGTTCAGCGCTCGGGCTCTGAAAAACACCCCCTACCGCACATCCGTCGAGCATTCCCTTGCCGACGTACCCAAGGAAAAGCGGTAGGTGTCCCGACCCGCCCCCGGTCGCAAGGCCGACTTTTCCGGCTACCGGTGCGTCCGCGCGGACGATACACCTGAGGTCGTTGGCCACGCTCTTCAACTCGGTGGGGTGGGCTGCAAGAATCCCCTGGAGCATCTCGTCAACAAACGCTTCGGGGGCGTTAAGAAATTTCTTCATCATCCTTCTATCTCCTCTCTTCTCGGTTGGACGGCACGAACCGTCACCCCATCGACTTCGGCGAGCTGATGAATCTGGAGATCATCACCCGGTGTGCCCTGTCGAAAGACGACCAGTGTGCGGGCTTCGACTTCACTCGGTACGAGCGGCACGTAGTGCCACGTCCCTCTTTTTAGGGTTACGCCTGAATCCTGCGCGACGGAGAACGCCTTGACATCTTCCAGGTTGGGAACGTCCCCGCCGGTGGGTTCTCCCAGCACAAGGACGATCTCTGCATCGAGCGCAATGAGCGTCTCCGTCGTTTTCACGTGACGTTCGAGCATCGGTGCGACCATATCCCCCGGTTTTGTATTGACCATGCCGAAGGAGACGCCGCCGTCGAAACTGCCGACCGATACGTCGTTCCAGAAGGAGAAAACGTCCGAGTCAAAGTCGGGTGAGACTCCCGCAATCTCTACCAGATCGCCGTACGGCGCGATAGCGGCGTTGGTCGCCTTTTCAATCGTGACGCGTTTTTCCGTCATTCACTTACCCCCTCTTTCGTTCAACCGACGCTACAAGGGATCGTGAGTGGTCCTTGAGCGCGTGGTAGGTAGCGTCGTATTGGTCGACGTACTCCGCGTAGCTGCGATGGTTATCGGCGATCGGCTGTACGCGCTTTGCAATGCTCACCATCGCATCCGCCGCCTGGCGAAGATCGCTGTACATGCCCGCCACGACCGTGGCTGCAATAGCGGCTCCGAGGCTTACAGCTTGCTGCTCCGTCGGAATCGTGATCGGAGTACCCGTCACGTCGGCGGTGATCTGCATCCACAAATCACTCTGGGTTGCACCACCGCAGGCGATAATCTCGTTGACCTCGAACTCCGACTCCCGCATGCGGCGAAGGATCATCTCCGTCCCGTAGGCCACCGATTCCATAATGGCACGGTAGATGTGAACCGGCGTGTGGCTGAGAGTGAGGCCACGAATAACGCCGCGGCTGGTGGCGTCAACCCAAGGGGTACGGTTGCCCTGCCAATGCTCAAGAACCACAAGTCCCTCCGAACCGGGCGATATCTCGGCCGCGCGCTCGTTGAGAACCTCGTAGACGGAAACGCCCTTCTCCCTGGCCTCCTGTTCGATCGAACTGTTGAGAAAGTTGTCCAGGAACCACTTGAGGACGCTACCGGTGGATATTTGGCCGGCTTCAATGAAGTTCAACCCCGGCAGAAGCGCATCGGGAAAACTCCCGAAAAGGCCCCGCGTGTGCAGTTCAACGGGCGACACACCGATATGGAGTTGGGAGGAGCCGGTAATCAGTGCCAGTTTCCCCGCCTCGAGGGCGTTGACACCGATGACGCCGATATAGGCGTCGGCACCTCCGCCGGCGACCGGAATACCTTCGGGCAGGCCGGTGCGCTCTGCCATCTCCTTCGTCAGGCGTCCCGCTTCTTCTCCAATTTTGACGATTCGTTGCGGAAGCTTCGGGAGCGTATCGTCCAGTCCGATCTTGTTGTAGAGCGATTCGGGAAACCCGCCTTTTCGGTTGTTGTAAAACCAACGGGCAGTCGTAGTATTGATATTGCCGGTTATCTCCCCGGTGAGTCGGTAGACCATCCAGTCGGTCTGTTCAAAGATCGTCCGGGCGGCGTTGTATACGTCCGGTTCGTTTCGCTTGATCCACAGCACCTTGCACGGAAACCACTCGGGGGACAGGTTTGCATGACCGATGTACTCCAGCGCTTCATCGCCACTGGCGGCAATTTCGCCGGCTTCCTTTGAGGCACGTACGTCCATCCACATGACAGCGTCACGAAGCGGCGTACCGTTTTTGTCCAGGAACACGACGGTACAACTTGTTCCGTCAAGGCCGATGCTCTTGATCTCGTCGGGTCGCACCCCGGCGGTTTGGATCGCCTTCCGGATCGCTTCGACCATCGCCGTGTCCCACTCGGCAATCTCCTGCTCACCCCAACCCGGGCGGCGGTGGATGTTTTTGTTGGGACTCACGCCGAATGCGAGACACCGTCCCGTCTTGTCGTACACACCGGCACGAAAACTCTCGGTACCGGCATCGATCCCCATTACGTAGGAAGCCATCTCTTCTCACCTATCTCCTTCTTTTCAATCGCGGTTGTTGCCCGAAGCACGCGCCGGTCCAAGCTACGCCCCCAAGATCCATTCCCCGCCATCGAACGCCGAGGTTCCATCGACGATGATCGCGCCCTGAGTTCGCAGATCCTTCACTATGTCCCAGTGCAGGCTCGACACATTGGTGCCTCCGCACTCCTTGTATGAGCGGCCCAACGCAATATGTACCGTCCCTTCAATCTTCTCGTCCCAGAGAATGTCGTTTGTGAACCGATCGATCTCCCGGTTTGTACCGATTCCGAACTCTCCAACCCGACGGGCTCCCGTATCCATCGATAGCACTTCGTGGAGAAACGCCTCATTGGTGCGTGCCGCCGCATCTACTACGGCTCCGTGGCGAAACTGGAGCACGATTCCGTCGATCAGAACACCGGCCAGAACACCGGGATTCTCGAAGGAGATCGTTCCTTCGACAGAGTCCTCCACCGGGGAGGTATAGACTTCACCGCCGGGCATGTTGATATGGCCTTCGTCGCACAGCCAGACCCTCCCTTCCACCGACAGCGAAAGGTCGGTACCGGCGCCGACAATTCTCACTTCTCGGCTCCCTACAAGCGCATCCCGCAGTTTCCGATACCGCACCGCTTCCATATCCCAGTCCTGAAGGACCGAACGGAAAAACAGATCGTTCACCTCGTCCAGGCTGAGGCCCGCCTGCTGCGCAAAGGACTCATTTGGTACTCGTATGATTGTCCAGCGCGTCTTGTTGGTGCGAAGCGCGGAAACCTCTCCTTCCGATCTTCTCAAACGAGCTATTCGCTCCGCGGAAATGCCGGCGAAGACGGCCAGATTTCGTGCTCCGCGGATATCGATGCACACATCCGCCCATTTCATCGCCGTACACCACACCTCCGGTACCCAATCTATCTGATCCACGGTTCCTTTGAGCAAGAGATCACGTTGCATCGCCATCGAATAGAAGAGCGTCTGAACACTCGCTCCACGCTCGATACAGCACGCAGCTACCGACCGGACCAGCGGGAACGTCTCCGGTTCACGCATGATCAGAAGTACCTTTTCGCCCTGTTCGACCCGTGTGGCATGCCCCGTCAGCGTCTCGGCGATAGCATGTAATTGGCTCACACCTACTTCGGTCACATCGATACTCCTGTGGATGCACAAAAATGGTAGCACGGCGAATTGAGGTAGTCAAACAATTTTTGTTGCATATTATTGTTTTTTCCTGTAGTTTTAACAAGAATGAACATTGCGAAACGCCGATCGATCATCGCGCAGCGCCTCGAAGCGGATCACACGGTGAACGTTGTTCAACTGGCCAAGGAGATCGGCGTTTCCACCATGACGGTGCGTCGTGACCTGGCGGAACTGGAGCGGCAGGGATTCGCTCGCCGCATCCACGGCGGTGCCGTGCATGGCGGACGGCGAAGCTTCGAACCAACGCTCACGCAACGCGTTACGACCAACGTCGAGGGAAAGAAGAGAATCGCAGAAGCCGCAGTTTCGATGTGTAATCAGGACGAATCGATTGCCATCGACGTTGGTTCCACCACCCTCTTTCTGGCGGAGGCGCTTCGCGACACTCAGGATCTCAGGCTCATTCTCCTGACGCCGAGCATACTCATCGGTCAGATCTTAGCCGACAATCCGTCGCTCTCCGTACTGGTTACGGGGGGGATGGTTCGCCGTCGCGAATACTCCCTTACCGGCGACCTGACGATCGCTTCGTTGCGGGAATTTCACGTTGACCGTCTCTTCCTCGGCGTAGCCGGGATCTCGTCGGAGACGGGTCTGACCGAGTTCAACATGGAAGACACAACGGTAAAGAAAGCGCTGATCCGTTCCGCCGCCGAAGTCGTTGTCCTGGCCGATTCTGAAAAGTTCGGAGTCACCGCTCTTTGTCGCGTGTGTTCGTTCAGTGCGGTCGACGCAGTGATCACGGACAGAACCCCTCCGCCGCCGCTGTTGCGCGCGCTGGAAAAATACAACACCCGTCTTATCGTAACGGGTCAAGGAGATTCTTCATGAACTGGCTTCGTACCGAACTGGGAACTGAGAAACCAATCATTGCGATGTGTCACATGCCGGCACTTCCCGGGGATCCTGACTACGACCGGACCGCCGGAATGCAGCACGTCGTCGATTTTGTACGGCGCGATGCTGCGGCCCTACAAGGCGGTGGTGTCGATGCGATCATGTTCTCCAACGAATCGAGCCTTCCCTACCTCACCAACGTTGACCCTATCACCGTTGCGGCCATGGCGCGCGTCATCGGAGAAGTACGACGGGAGATCACCGTTCCCTTCGGCGTCAACGTCCTCTGGGATCCGCGGGCCTCAATCGATCTCGCCGTATCGGTCGAGGCGAGCTTTGTGAGGGAGATATTCACCGGGGTCTACGGGAGTGACTTCGGGTTGTGGAACACCGATTGCGGCGCCGTGGTACGCCATCGGAAAGCAGTTGCGGGAGAGAACGTTCGTTTGATCTTCAACGTGGTCCCGGAAGCCGCTGCGTACCTGGGGGACCGTTCACTCACAGAACTCACTCGCTCAACCGTATTCAACGCCCGGCCCGATGGCTTGTGTGTTTCCGGACTCACGGCGGGGGTCGAAACCTCGGCAGATCAGCTTCGAATCGTCAAGGAGGCGGCGGGAGACACCCCCGTATTTGCCAACACGGGTGTTCACGTTTCCAACGTTGCATCGCTGTTGTCGGTCGCTGACGGCGCAATCGTCGGAACGTCTTTCAAAGAGGACGGCTACATCTGGAACGCAGTCGACCCGGACCGGGTCCGGTCGTTCATGGACACGGCTCGCTCCGCGCGAGGTCAGTGACGACCGGGCCCTTGTTGTTACGATAGGTCGGCGGCGCTTTCGTCCATGCGCTCCCGCAACCATACGAGTGCGTCGCGAGCCATCGTCCGATCTCGGTCAACGCCGTCATTCCACATCTCAACGACCAAGGGCCCTCGATAGTCCAGCTCCTGGAGCGTTTCAAACGCCTCGCCGAAGGGCACTATCCCTTCACCAAAGGGAATCCGTCGAAACTCACCCGGCCGGGCGTCCTTGATGTGAACGGCAACGGTGTGCCCGATACCGCGTCGAATCTGGGGAGCGAGCGGATGCCCGTGGCCAACGATATTCCCAATATCGGGGTAGAACTGAAACCACGGGTTCGCAATCGTTTCGATCATAGACACGGATTGGTCCGCAGAACCGAAAGAATCGAGGTCGGCGTTCTCGAACCCAATCATCACGGAAGCGGCCCGCGCCAATTCGGCGACCTTGTCCATGCTCTCTCTGTAGCGCTCCTGCGTTTCCGGCGTGCTCTGTTCGTAGTACACATCGTGCCCCTGCGTTTGGACAATCCGGATTCCCAGATCAACGCAGAGTTCCAGCGCCCGCTCGTACATCTCCCAGGCTCGCGCCCGAGTAGCTAAGTCGACACTGGCAAAAGGAAAGCGACGATGACCGCTCAGACACAGGTGGCGAACTGGAACGCCGGATGTTTTGATCGCCTCGCGTACTTCGTTGCGTTGTGCAGAACTCCATTCAAGCCTGTCCAGGCGTTCGTCCGATTCGTCCACGGACAGTTCGAGAAAATCGTACCCGTACGCCCGGGTGCAGTCGAGCAGTTCGCTCCACGATTGAAAGGGCGGCATCGCTTTTTCATAGACGCCAATTGGATTGTGTTTCAGATTCGCCATGGGGGTGTCTCGTCGCTATCGTACCGTACCTTCTATGATGAACGAAAGGAGACATCGAGGTGAAATACCGAAAACAGGGGAAGAGCGGATTGATCATCAGTGAAATGACGCTTTGTAGCGCCTCAGAGTCGATCACATCGACCTTCACCGGCGGCAACTCAGCTGTATTAGCATAGGTGCATCATGGATATTCAACGAGAAGCGCAGAAACTCATAAAAGAGAATCGCCGGACAACGGAAGGGCACCGGTACACCGTTCCTTCGGCGGGGCATCATCCGTACCAGTGGCTGTGGGATTCGTGTTTTCATGCGATCGTCCTTGCAAAATTCGAGCCTGAAGTGGCACGCGAAGAAATCAGGTCACTTCTGTGCAAGCAGTTTGAAAACGGCATGATCCCGCACATCATCTATTGGACGCCCGGCGTTCTCCACCGTTTTCCCTGGGGCGTGGAAGGGACGAGTTCTCTTTCACAGCCGCCCATGCTTGCGTACACAGTAAACGAAATACATCGCAATGATCCCGACAAAGCATTCTTGCGCGAAGTGTTTCCTTCGCTTATGAAGTTTTACCGCTTTTTTATAGACGAGCGCGACGCACGCAACGTGCATCTTGTCGGTATTATCAATCCCGACGAATCGGGAGAGGACGATTCGCCTCGTTTTGACGCGCCCCTCGGGGTGCCGATGGATGTGACATACAAGGAACATCTTGCGAAGCGCACTGAATTGGTGAATGCAAACCGTGAGGGTTACTTTGACGTAGAAACGGGCGGGCGTGATTCTTTCTGGGTAAAAGACGTGCCATTCAACACGATCTTGGTGGAAAACCTGCGCATACTTGCACACATGGCCGCGCTCCTTGAGCGGAAAGAGGATGAGGCATATACGAAGCGTGAGGCAGAACTCATCGCAGGGGCGATGCGCACGCATATGTTTGAGGAGGGTGTGTATTGGTCGGTTATGGGAACTACGCATAAAAAGTTAAAAGTACATACATGGGCACACTTCGTTCCGCTTTTTGCAGGATTGTATTCGCCTGAGGAAGCGGAGCATGTGATAGAAACACATCTGCGCAATGAGGATACATTCAAGTCGCCCTTCGGCATTCGGACGGTTTCGCGGGTTGAGCCGGCGTATCGCGCGAGCACCGAGTACTTTTCATGGCGTGGGCCGGTCTGGTTTGGGCCACACTGGTTCGTATACAAAGGACTTGTTCGGTACGGCTATCTTGATGATGCACGATGGGTACACGATGTGTCCGCAGAGCTTCTTGAAAGAAACGGCTTTCGAGAGTGTTTCAATCCCGAAACAGGAGAGGCATACGGCGCCAAAAAATTTACGTGGGGATGTCTCGTTCTTGATATGACGTAATCATCACGCTGATGAGGCTGTGCCCGGAACCGACCGTCAGATCATCGCAAGGATAATCAAGCCGTAGAGTAATACCGTCAGGCCACGGGCGAACACGCTCCGGCGGTTGCCGCTCACGGCCTTTCGCCGCAAAAAACGTGCGCGCAGCAAAGCGCCGGTCGCGGCAACGGAAACCACCAGACCCAGCCACCAGAACGAAAACGGTAGCGTGATCCAGTCGCCCGCGGCGCGACTGACCACCAGTATCATCGCGGCGCCGGCAATCAGGACGATCATATCCAGCCGATCGGGCCGGCGCTTGCCTTCTCTCGGCGCTTTCGGTTTCGCGAATAAAGCGCCCAACAGCACAAGTGGCGCAATCACAATACCCATGGCCGACATAAGCAGGGCAAACCAGGAGCGCCGATAGGTTACGGGCTGGACTTCGGATTGAATCAGCGAGGCCACCAGCGCATCACTGTTGCCGGTGCCGTTGGTCAGAATTACGATACCGAAATCCATACCAGGGGCGAAGCCGAAGTAGCTGCGAAACCCGCCCGTACCGCCGTTATGCCACAGCCAGGACTGCTCGCCAATCCGCCGATGTGCATAGCCCAGCCCAAGCGTGCGCGGCGATTCATCGGCCGATTCGCCGCGGCTCCGCTGCGCTTCCAGCACGAAAGGTTGCTGCGGGTCCAGATTCGTGAGCACGAAATCCAGCAACTGATTCACGCTTGCGACCAGGCCACCGGCCGGCGCATAGGCATCCAGGGTCCAGTGGCCCGCCGCACGCCCCCTATGAAACCCTTGCACAAGCCGGCCTGCATCGGCCCGTGTGTGACTGTAGGGAATCGACTCAAGCCCGAGTGGTTCGAATATGCGCGTATAGAGCAATTCCTGATACGACCGACCTGCGGCCTGGGCCAATAGCTGACCGAGCAAGCCATAGCCGAGATTGGAATAGGCAAATTCGCCCTTCGCGCTCAAACCCTCCGCGCTCAAACCGGCGACGGAGCGAAAGATCTCGTCCGGGGTGGAACCCGCATACGGATCCGAACTGAACAAGCCGCGCATGAGCGGGCCAAAATCAATCGCCAATCGCGGTAGACCGGAGGTATGCATGGCCAGTTGCTCCAGCGTGATTTGACCGACGGGATCGGCAAATGTGTACTGCTGCGGCGCCAGTTCGGCGACCGTTTCGTCGTAATCGACCTCGCCTCGCAACACCATCTCAGCCAACAACAGTCCAGTGAAGACCTTGCCGATCGAACCGATTTCGAACTGGCTGTCGCCATCCAGACGTACATCATCGCGACCCGAATCACCATAACTGAACAGCTCGCGCCGATCACGATACACCATACCAACCACCACACCCGGCGCCTGTTTGGTTTCGTCCACATAGTGCTCGATCGCCGCCTGTACCTGAGCCGGTTCCGGTATCACCAGTTCATCGGCGACTGCGATGCCATACAAACCGAACAGAAGTACCAATACCGTCAGTACGCCCGAACAGAGCCCGGGCTCGACATGAGTGCCGTTGTAGTCAAGTGGGGTCATCTATCAGTTCATTAATCGCGCTGTGCTTGTAACATCGCCGGCCGGCGGGGCGGCAAAAACCACCAGTTGGCCAGCACCAGGAAGCCGAAAACCGTATAGGCCGCAAAAAACACCCACCATGGTACATCGAAAAACAACAGCCGACTGAGCCAGAATTCGATAAACGACTGATCGTGGACAACCTGTCCCGCCGCGTGACGCAACTGCCGCTCCCAAATCGTCAGCGGGCACAAGCGCCCAAGCCAGGTCTGAACAACGACGAACCCAATCGTAGCCAAGTGGGCCAGGCGGAACCAGAAATTACGCACCCACCGCCAACCGCGCCACCACCCGACCAGCACTGCCGCCTGCCCCAGCACCACGAAAAGCACAACCAAAAAATGCACCAACAGAATCAAATCGGCCAGCACACCGGGCCACGGCATCCGGCTGAACCAACCGCCGCTCATACTGGGTCAACAAACACGCGGGCGGCGCTCAAGCACGGTTGTATTGCATAGTCCTGCGAAGGCATCGGCGCGTCGTCGATTTCCTTTGCGTACAGCCGGGCGGCCGGCTGCGGGCGAAATATTCGCTGAACGACTTGCGCGCTTCGATCGTGCCGGACCGCAATACCCGGCCGATTTGCGAATCTCAATAGACATCGGCCGCGCGACATCGGGTTAGCGTAGAAAACCAGTTCCTGAGACATGCCTATTCTCCTTGATCGGTGCGGGCCCGTTCAAAACTCCAAGCCACTTACGTTTTGAGTATAGCCCGATTGCCACCGAAAACGTCAGATGGTGCCGGCCTCGTCGCTCCGGGGACTCGACTCGATGGTCGCTCATCTCCATCAAGGGGCTCGATAACGTAGCAACGGGATGCCCCCCGGAACAGCAGATCGCTGGCGGAACGTGTCTGAACCGATGATAGAATACAAGCAGTTCAGGGAGGAATCGGGATGCCCTACCTTTTGACCGAAGAAGATATACCAAAGGCCGGCGCCGTTTTGGCCGATGCGTTCAGCCGGGATCCGCTGTGGAATCGCCGTCTTTGAGCTGTACCTCCGATTCAACGCAGAACCGGCCGCATTCTTCGAAACGCCGGTGAGGATCTGTCGGCGCTTTGGCCAGGTGTGGGCGTCGTCTCCGGCTCTCGAAGGGGTCATGGCCTGGCTGCCGGCCGAAAAGAGCAAAGTGACATTCTGGCGAGCCCTGAGGAGTGGGGCTTTGGGCCTATTCCTTCGAATCGGACCTGCCGCGGGCCGCGCAATGGAAAGAATCTTCAATCCAATGGAACGGGACAGGTTCGAATACACCGCCGGATTGTCG
>JANQHT010000003.1 GCA_028282545.1 Spirochaetales bacterium | reverse complement strand
ATCAAGCTCACCTGCAGCGAACCCATGGACCGCGAAGCGGTAGAGTCGGCACTCCGACTGACACCCGATGCGACCGATTCACCGCAGTGGATCGACTCGTCCACGGTGGTCTATCCCGCCCGGGAGCGGTGGGAGAGCGGCGTCGAGTACATCCTCTTCTTCGACGGCGAACTCTCCGACGTAGCGGGCAACGTCGCCGAAGATGTGACGCCGATCCGCTTTGTCCCCGCTTCGGCTGCGTCGCTGGGCGTTGTCGTGAATTTTACGCGAGACGATCCTCCCGGAAGCGTCGGTCCGGGAGGTTTTACTACCAACGTGCCGGTAGACATCAACGTCGGACCTCCGACGGCCGACCAGTACACCTTTGCAATCGATTTTTCCGGCGGGACCTTTTCGACCGTTCAGGAGCGGGAAGCCGTTCTCGATCAGATTAACGTCTCGGCCGTCTTTCCCGACACGATCGGGTCTCCGCTCCTGACCGGGTTCTCCTGGTCGAGCGATACGGCTCTGACCGTGACCTTCTTCGGATTCGAATCATCCCCGGTGGGGCAAGAGAACCTCTACATGTTGGAGATCGGCGTGTCCGACGGATCGATCGCCGCCGGCAACGGTGCGCTGCTTGCGGAGCCGGTTCGCCAGCTTCTAAGGGGGGAGCCGTGAAGCTCTTGGGTACGATCGGGATCGCGGCGAGCGTTCTCGTCCTCTTTGCGTCGTGCCACCGGATCGTCGATTTCGTCCACATGGATCCGTTGGAGGTCGTCTCCTGGGCACCCGTTTCCGACTTCGTAGAAACGACGCCCGTCGTTGCCGTTGAAGTTACCTTCAGTCAGGAGATGGATCGCGTTTCGGCGGAGTCCGCGTTCTCGCTCTCCGCCGCCGACACGGCGCTGTCAGGGCGGTACAGGTGGACAACCTCCAAAACAGTGATCTTCACTCCCGACCAGCCCATAGCGGCTCCGGGCACGTACACCATGGAGATTGGGATCGGAGCGGAGGATAGATACGGGAACTCGCTCTCCGAACCGTTTCTCCATCGATTTACCGTCGGAAGCGACCGAGTCGGACCGAGCGTGGCGGAGGTGACTCCGGCCCAGGGGGAGGCAGTGAACGAGCCGCGCCCCGCCATCGCCGTCGTGTTCGATGAACCGATGGACGAATCCTCGCTCTGGGGAGCGTTCTCCCTGTCGCCCGATAGCTCCGGATCCTTCGCTCTGTCGGACGATGGAACGACGCTGTCGTACACGCTGCTGGAAAACTTGCAAAGCGATACGCGGTACACGATCGACCTTTCAACGGCGGCCCTCGATACGTCGGGAAATCCGCTCGCCGACGCCTTTGTGTCGACGTTCCGCACGATCTCCGACGAAGCACTTACGGTCGTATCGGTGACAAACGTCGATACCGGTGCGTTGCTACAGGATAGCGAGCAAAGATACATAAACAACGATGCGGGCCTCACGTTTGAGAAGTTGCCGTCGTTTTCGGTGACATTTTCTCGTCCGCTGACTCCGTCCGAACTCGACGGCGCCCTCCAGATCAACGGAACGAGTACGGAAACGTCGTGGAACGCCGCCTACGACGCGGCTATCCTCCGCCCCACCGAACCGCTGACGTGGCAGGAGATCTACGAGTTGCAGGTAATCGATGCGACGTTTCGGTTTCGCGTGGACGGCGTCGGATCCGAGCCTCCGGCGGTCGTCCGGACTACCTATACCGCGGACGTAACCGCCGGCACACCAACCTTTTATGAACTCCGGAGCGGTGATGTCCTGCCGTTCGATACGACGGTCAACGGTGCGTTCGACGTATACATCGATCGTTCACCGGTGACGGAGATCGATCTCGCGTCGTTCGCCGAAGCGTTTGCGGTTGACGCGACAAACGGAGCTGTCTCGTTCGACTTCGTGCGGATCGAGCGCTCACCCACGGCTCCCGTGCCGGACCCCGCGCCCGAGGCCGACCAGACGGTATTCCGCGTCTACGCGAACGTCTCCGACGACGCGGTGTCGCTCGGCGTCATTTCCGTCACCGTTGACAATACGCTCACCGACACGAACGGCAACGGCCTCGCAGAGGCCTATTCGATCTCACTCAACGAATCGTAGGGATATGTCGGTCGTCTCCGCGTCAATAAAGCACCCCTTCGCCACGATCGTCGCCTATATCGTCCTATGCCTCTTCGGCGCGATCTCCGTGACCAGAATGGAGATCGCTCTCCTGCCTGTGATCGAACTCCCGACCGTTTCCGTCGTTTCGGCGTATCCGGGGATGCCCGCGCACGAGATCGAGCCGCTCTTGACGGAACCGGTGGAAAACGCCGTAGCTTCGGTAGACGGCGTGCGACGTATCCGTTCCGCCGTTCAGCCGGGTATCAGCCGGACGACGCTTGAATTCGCGTTTGGAACGAACATGCAGATCGCTCTGAATGCGGTGCGCCAGGCGGCCGACTCCGTCTATCCAACCTTACCCGACGGGAGCGAATATCCGCTGGTCCAGCTCGCATACACCAACCGAGACCCCGCGGCTCGCCTCGTCATCGCGCCCGTGGAACCGGCGACCCTTGAGGATATCGCCCATTTGACGACCACCGATATCGCCTCGACCTTCCGCGGCGACGCGGCCGTCGGCTCGGTTCACCTGTTCGGCGTCCCCCGACGGGAAGTTCACATCGCGATCGACGGCGATGCGATCGCCGGAGCCGGGATACCGGTACAGGAGATCGCTTCAACCGTTGCCGCCCATATCATCGATCGTCCCGTCGGGACGGTGCGGAACGGAACGACGCGAGACCGGGTAATTGCCACTACCGACGTCGCCACCTTCTCCTCCCTCGCGGCGATACCGCTTCGGGGGGCGGGAATGTCCGTGGGGGACGTCGCCACGGTCCGCATGGGGGTGCGACCGCCCACGGCGGCCTATTTGCACAACGGAGCGCCCGCGATCGGTGTATCG
The DNA here is from genome assembly GCA_028282545.1 of Spirochaetales bacterium. GTDB lineage: Bacteria > Spirochaetota > Spirochaetia > DSM-27196 > Alkalispirochaetaceae > JANQHT01. The sequence goes on along the minus strand of JANQHT010000003.1, from coordinate 41,139 downwards.
CTCTATCCAGCCTCCTCGGCAGGACCGTTTCGGGCGGCCCTGGCCGCGGAAGGGATCGCGGCGCGCCTGACCTCCCGTTTTGGAGACGTGCTCACCGTCGAGGTGATCGAGTCGCAGGCGAGACCCATCGGCGGCGCACTGAGGGCACTCATGACGGCCATCGGCATCGGAATCGTCGCCGCCACGGTGGTGCTCTTTCTCGTCTATCGTTCGGCGTCCGCCGTCGTTACGATCCTTGCCTCCATCGTCCCTTCGCTCTCGACGGTGATGTTCGGGATGTACCTGGCCGATGTCTCGATAAATGTGATCTCCTTATCCGGTATCGCCATCGGCGTGGGCATGATCTTCGATAACGCCATCGTCGTATTCGACGCCTACGCTGCGGCGCCGCGCTCCACGGCGGCGGAGCGGTCGCAGGCGGTTCACGGAGTCCTTGGGGCAACGGCCGGCTCCACCATCTCCACCGTTCTGGTGTTTGTGCCCGTTCTCTTTATTCCCGGTGTGGTTGGGGCGGTATTTTCGCAACTGGCCTTTGCTCTGATCGTTCTGGTTGTCGTATCGTTCGTCGGCTCCGCGACGCTGACTCCCGCCGTCGCCGCGCTCTTCGGCGATGCGCGCTTGGCAAAAGCGATCCCGTCCGGCGGCTCGCGACACCTGACGTGGTATAGACGTATCGTTCGCGTTACGCTCAGGCACCGGTGGATAGCTCCCCTGGCGGTAGGGATCGTTGCCGCGGTGTTTGGTGCACTCCTGGACGTTCTGCCGCGCCAGTTGGTTCCGTCCCTGCCCGGGCACGTAGTAGAGGTTGATATCGTCCTGTCGCCGGAAACGGATATCGAAGGGGCAACGGAGATCGCCCGCCGCATCACGACTCAGGTCATCGCAAACGGCGCGGCTCGAATCACCGCGGATATCGGCTATCTCCAGGACGACCTCGAGTCACAGGCCGATCCCGAGAACCGGTTCAATAGAATCTCGATGCGCGTCCTCTTTCCCGATCTTGTGCGGCCCACCGACATACCGCGAATGAGGGCGTCCTTTGGTACAGCCGCGGCGGCTGAAGGGGCGATCGCTACGGAGGTTGCCTTACCACGCGATCCGATCGTCCGAATTCTGGGAGAGGCGGACCCCGGGCGCTTTGAAATACGGGCGTCTACACGGGGCGAGATCGAATCGCTCTATCAACGCGTCGTTGATGCCCTTCGCCGACAGTTTCCGACGGCGGAGATTTCTACTTCGAGCGAGCCTTCAACCCCCGTCCACCTCCTCGAAATCGACCGGCGCGCGATCGCGACGACCGGCACAACGGCCCGCGAGGTGGTTCAGACGGTGGCCACCCTCATCGAAGGTGCCCTTGTGGGGACGATCGAGGTGGGCTCCGTTGAAACCGACGTCAGAGTGTGGTTGGACGGACGTGAGGAGCGCCCCATCGCGTCGTTGCCGGATATCCGTCTCTCATTCGGCGATCGACAGATCCTCCCGCTCTCCTCGGTCGCTACGGTTCGGCCCGGGACGACTCCAACGCTGCTCCACCGCACCGACCGCCGGCCGGCGTACATCGTGAGCGTCGCCGGTGAGGGACCGCCGGCGGAGTACGCACGCGTGGTACGAAGCGTTGCCCCGGGGGCCGTGCAGAGCGCGCAGTCGGCGCTGGAGGAGGCAGCATTCGATATTCTCACCGTCTTCATCATCGCGATCGCATTGATGTTTCTCGCCTTCGTCGCGCAATTCGAGTCGCTCACCACCGCGTTTTTCATACTATTGGCACTCCCGTTGTCGGCGACCGGGAGCCTCGGCCTCATGCGGCTCCTCGACAAGACGATCAACATCAACTCCGTCCTCGGCCTTTTGGTCATGTTCGGAACCACGGTCAACTCCGCCATTCTGCTGGCGACCGCCGTACGTTCCCGAGCGACGGCGAGAGTACCGCTCCTTGCCGCTCGCAGGCTTCGTCCCCTCTTTGCGACCGTTGGAACGACCCTCGCCGCACTGCTTCCCATCGTCGCGTTCGGCGTGCGCGTAGATACCTTTGAGAGCCATACCGCCGTGGCCCTGCTGGGGGGACTCCTTCTCGGTGCCGTCGCAATACCGTTCCTCCTGCCGAGCCTGCTCTCCCGTCCCAATCGGAGAAGGGCGTGACGGGGAGTTCTCTCCACCGATCCGCTCGTGATCACCGCACACGGACGATTACCGTTCTCTTTGCGATATCGCTCGTCGCGACCATATTCGCCGTCCGCGTGCCCCTGGGGTACCTTCCGGAAGCGTCGCAGAAACACATCGCGATCGTGGTTCGGTATGACAACGCCTTTCCGGAGGAGATCGAAGAAAACGTGACCGTTCCGGTTGAAAACGCGATCGCCGCCGATCCGGGCGTGGACGTCGTCTCGTCGCACATCCAGGCGGGGCAATCTCGCACGGTGCTAACGATCTCACAACAGGCAAACCTCGACTCGGTGATGATGGATGTGAGTGCTTCCGTGCAGCGCGTCGCCCGGGGATTTCCGTCCGCGGCGCACCGCCCCGTTCTCGTCAAGAGCGATCCGGAGAGCGCCCCCGTTTTTATCGTCGGCCTCTCGGCGGAGGATGGGTGGACGGAGCGTGAACTCCGGTCGATCTTCGAAGGGGTAGACGGCACCGGGCAGGTCGATGTCATCGGCGCGCCCCGTCCGGAAGTACTCGTTACGCCGCGTGAGTTCGTACATCGCTCCTCCGCCCTGAAGCGGGGCGTTTTGATGCAGGCGCTCATCGATAGGGGGCACCCCCGTGTGATTCGGACGCGGAGCGGAACCTCCCTCGTCTATGACGGGAGAGTCGACTCGCTCCAGGCGATCGAAACGACGCCCACACCCATAGATGGGTTGACGATCGGATCGCTCGCCGGGATTCGCGAAACACAACGAACGCACGATTCGATATCGCGAATCGATGGGGAGCGTGGAGTCTCCGTGTTCGTCCGTTCCGCCGGCGATGCCAACCCCGTCTCGCTGAGTCGTGCGCTTCGGGCCGTCACGAGGACGCTTCCGCGGGCGCGGGTGCTGTACGACTACGGGACGCTTGTGGAGGCGGCCCTTCGCCAGATTGGACTCGCCCTGATAGTCGGCATGGTGCTCGTCGCGCTGGTGACCGCCTTCCTTGTCGACCGGGCGGCGGCTCCGGCACTGGCGATATCGATCCCCTTTTCCGCGCTTATCTCCGTCGCCGCGATCTCCGCGCTGGGGGCAACGCTCGACATCATGGCTCTCGGCGGTATCGTGCTGGGAGTAGGCATCGCGATCGATACGGGGATCGTGTACGTGGACGCGCTCGATCGGAACAACGGGGATGTTACGCGCGCGTGGAAGGCAACGGCGGGGGTCCTGGTCGTTTCCACCTCCACCACACTCGTGATCTTCGCCCCGCTGATCTTCGCCGGGGCCGATCTACTCGTGCGATATCGAACGATCGCGCTCTCCTTTTCAGCGACCGTCGTCGCGACGTTCGCGTTTACGTGGCTTGCGGTCCCCGCGTTGATCCCCGGTACCGTAGGTTCCCGGCGGGCACAACGCGTCCCGGGCGACGCTGGAACAGAGCCCTCCGAAATTCCCCGCACGAACCGCGCCGTACTGGTGACGCTCTCTCTCGCGGTTGGGAGCGCCGCCCTGTTGGGGGCCGGCGGCGTTGCGGCGGCGGCACTCAACCGGCTGCCCGTTTCCAAACCGTCGGTCGAAGGTGACTCCCGTGTAGACGTTTTCTACGACGTTCCCGCGGGTACCGATTTTGACGAACTCCTAAAGCGGTCGCGGGACTTCGAACGGGCTCTGATTGGATCACCGGCGGTACGGACCGTCGTGTCGCGGTACGAGGGAGAGCGCGCGGAGTTCCGCGTCTTTCCGGCGGAGGCGCGAGACGCCGGTCCGATTCAGACCCTTGTAGACGCGGCACAGCGTGGCGACCCCACCGCCACCGTGCTCATCGCGGGAGGGAGCGCGACCGATCGTTGGATTCCCATTCTTATCGGGGGAAACTCGCACACCGACGTGCGGATGCTCGCCCACGAGGTGGCGGACGACTTGTCCGGCCTCCTCATCCCTCGAGCGCGTTTCGTCTTCCATTTCAAAGAGCCGATTCCCAGTCAGACTCTCCGGCTCCACTCCGCGATACTTGCCGATCACGCCTCGGGCCCCGCGGCGGTAACGTCCGATGTCTTCTCATACTTGAGTGAACCGGTCGTCTTCAAGCTCCAAATCGGTGGGCCGGAGCGTGACCTACGCGTCGTGCGCGGCGGCGGCGACCATCCGTCGCTGGGCGACCTTCTGGACCATCCGGTTCTCCTTGGAGAGCGGACAAGGCGCGTCGCCGCGATCGGTGAGGTCCTTCCCAGGGAGCGCCCAACTTCCGTTTCCCGCCGCGACTTACGGCCTGCAGCGGCATTCAGTATCGTCGTCCCCTCTGAAGAGGAACGGAATGCCTTGGCGACGGTGGAGGAGCGGTTGGCCCGCTATCCTCTGCCGTCGGGATACACCGCTCTCGTCGATCCGGCGTACTACTCACAGATTGAAGCCGGTCGGGAACTCGTGAAAGGGCTTGCGATTGGAGCCGTATTGGTGCTCCTTGTACTGCTTGCATACTTCCAGGCGATGCGAAAAGCGCTCGCCGCCCTGCTTGTGGTACCGTTGGCCATGGTCTTACCGTTGGGCGTGTTCGCCCTCCGCGCCGGCGAGGTATCCGAGGCTCTGCTCGTCGGGCTGGCGATTACCGCGGGCGTCGCTGTGAACCACGCGGTACTCGTTCTCAACCACACCACCGAAGGGCGGACGGTGTGGGCGGCACTTCAAGAAAAACGACGCGCCATGGGAGCGGCCACGGCCACGACGATCGCCGGCATCGTTCCCGTTCTCATCCAATCTTCCACCGCCGGGAGCCCGCTGACCCAGTTGACCCTCTCCCTTTCACTCGGGTCGGTTGGGGCGGTGATCGTTACCCATATCGCTATCCCTCTGGTCATGTCGATAGGACGCTCCGGAGACGCTCCGCGAGGCGGCCGTCGCTGACTGCAAGTCGAGCTTCCAAGGCCTCCCTCACCCAAGGGACGTGATTGATCGATCCCAGCGCGACCACGGCGTAGGTGGTGTACCGGTTGTCCGGCAGCGCGAGCACATCGAACACCCGGGCCAACGGGGATGCGTCGGCCGAGGAGAGCGCCCGGGAGAATAGGATGTCGATCTCCTCCCGCAAGAGGATATGCGATGCAGCTTCCGGAGGAAGTCCCATGAGACGCACGAGCTCTCGCCGCGTTTCATCCGCGCGCTCACTCTCCGGTGCGAGGAGGATCGCCCGTTCCAGCGTCGGTGTCATAGCCTCCAGGGAGTAGCGACCGCTACCGTTTTTGAACGCGCTCCACAAGAAATAGTAGTATCCCTGGGAACCGCGGAACCACTCTTCAAGGGCGACGAGTTCTTCCAGCAACTCCGGTCGCACTTCCGCCCGCGCTTCAGCCCGCGTCCCGGCGACCGCGCGCATGTAGCGATACGCCGGGTGGTCCGAGACCCCTTCGGGAAGGCGAACCGCCGCTACGACGTCCCAGTTGTGTCGGAAGAACTCCTCGACCATTTTGATAACCGCCGGAGTATCCGTACCGCTATCGCGCACGACCCCTTCGAAGCGGCCGATCACCTCCTCTTCCGAGAGATCCTGCTCGTGGCGGAGCTCTTCAAAGTACGCGGCCAATGAGAGCATCGCCATATCCGGCTGCTTTTCCGCTTCGTAGAGCGACACCTCCGTCAGGAGCCCCGAGTAGTCGTACCCGTAGATCCGGTTTCGGCGCTCGATCTCCGCCAGCGCGTCCGGGACGCGCTCCGTTGCCGCCAGGGATACGGCGTACTGGAGAAGGACCTCTGCCGGTAACGGAGACGGTGATAGCGTCGATGCGACGGTGAAGTCCTCTACCGCATCGGAGTACGCTTCCGTTGCCACGAGAGATCGCCCACGCACGTTCAAGAGCGGTACGACGAGGGCGGTCTCCACGTCCGGGCGCTCGCCGTAGCGGATCGCCTCCAGACCGGCCGTGGCGTGCGCTCTCGCCGACTCGTGATCGTTCGCTTGCAGCGCCACTAGAGCCGAGAGAAGATAGGTCTCCGCAACGACGTGGGAGTCCACGCGTCGGGATAGCGAAGCACGGGCGCTTTCAACGTACACCGCGGCTTCGTGACTCCTTCCTTGAGCGAGAAGCGACTGCGCGACTCGTAGATCGATCTCGACACCCTTTGGATACCGTTGTTCGAGGTGCAACAGCTGTATGTGCCTCGCCTGGGGATCGGTAGTCGCGAGAGCTTCCGCTATCGCATCGCGCGGTCCATCCACCCGACAGGCCGACACCGGCAAACATAGGATAGCGGTTACGATTACCATCCACCGCGCAACGCCTCGTTTTTTTGACATTTTCGCTTTCAAATCGACTGATAGTGTAAATCAGACGGAGGAGTCGCTCAATAGTGCGGTGGACTACCTCCCCATTCCCCGAACGCCACCCGACCGGACTTTTGGGGCCGGACCGAGCCCGCCGCGTTCATAGTCGCCGGTTCCAACGCCCTTGTGTGGACCGCGCCTGCGGAGTTCGGCACGCCTGGTGACGCCACGGAGTGTCAGCCGAGAAAGTGTCGATGCGCGGCGGCCATGAGTACCTCCTCCGCGATTCTTCCTCCGTCGGATCCGTCCATAGCCTTCACGATACGCTTGGTGTGCTCGAGGTGGTGCTTGTGCGTCCGCCACTGGAGACCGAGCTTCTCCGCATGGTCCGCGATGCGTCGCGCCAGGGGAGACGCGTCGGGATTGAGAAAGGCAAGGGCGTCCGCGAAGTCGCTGTCGGCGTGGAGGTACGCCTCCTTGATCGTCGCGTACTCGCTCCGGCCGAGAACGGTTAAACCGAGAAGCTCCGGCGGCAGCCCGATAGAGTAGAGGCTCCCCGTAAAGGTGATCGCCCGCGGCAGCGTCACCCCACCCATTGAGCGGGCGTACCCGAAGAGACCGATATGCAGCTTTCTCAGACGGCGACGCGGCATATAGGCCGCCGTGCGGTTGATCAGGGGCGCCAATTCCGCCACTTGTGACCGGTATTCCCTTTGGTAGAGCTTGAGGATCGCGAGCAGCGCCTTCTCATCCACCGCCGTCGGCACCGATCGCACGTGTTTCTTCATCTGTGCGATCGCGGCTTGAACGGCCGGTACATCGTAGTCGTACTTAAACGCGGACTGGACCGTGAACGTCTGCGCGCTGGGATACTCCGCGATAAGACGATCGACGTTGGCGGGAGCCAGGTTGCCGCGGAACGGCGCGCTCCCCGCACCGATGATGGGATAAATGGGAATACCACGCTCCTCCTCAAGGCGGGCCAAGCGCTGAAGTGCGATCTTGTTGGACACGACGGCCCCGATCTGACCGTAGTTCATCGCGGGGTCGGAGCGTGCAAGAAAGACGCGTTGGTATGGAGGGTTTCGCTCGCCGAGATACGCTCTGACGATATCTGCGGCCGCGAGCTGGTTCTCAAGATCCTCAACAAGGGGGATAACCTGCACCTCCTCCGGCGCAAAACGGCCGATCCATTCGGCAACGGTGATGTCGTCCTCGCTGAAACGGAGCTCTTGCCGCTTGACGATGAAATCGCGGTAGTATCGGTACACCCGCTCGATACAGCGGGCGCTGGTGGTCATGGGAAGGATCACTTCGAATATCGGAGCCACGTCGCGGCCGTAGTAAAGGCTGGCGGCGTCAAAGCTGCGCGGAATCCCCTCAAGCGTCTCGAGGAGAACCTTGGCCTCCGCCTGTTCCACCGTCGGATTGGGAACGCGCAAGGTCAAGCGAAGGTCTTCTCCGAGAACCTGAGACGCAAAAAACTCCCCGTACTTGGACAGAAGTTTTTTGACGACAAAGCTGTCGACCTCCTTCCCCTCGGCGTCCCACATCTGCTCGTCGCAGCCGAGATGGCTGTACACATAGAACGCCTCGGTGATCTCGTCTTCGCCGCCGATAACATCACTCGATACAAAGAACGGCATCCGAACGTTGTCCGGGTGCTGGGTACTCATCACTCTTGGAATCCGCAGAAGCTCCTCCTTTGAGTGAGGAGAGTAGTGGAAACTCCCGCGCACGTGAAGAGCATATTCATACCAATGGTCGCGGCTGCCTTGTCGATGCATCGGGAACCGGGTAGCGTACTGGTTGTGCAAGAGCGTGGCGGTTTCTACTGCGGTGCGACGCGATGGTTCCTTCTGATCGGCTTGTGGCTCATTCCCACGTTCGTCTGGGCGGTTGACGATTTTCAGGACTTCACGACAACCCATGAGATAACGCGCCTGCTCCTGCAGCTTGGCGTGGTGGTACTGGCCGCCAAGGGGGGCGGTGCGATCGCCAGGCGCTTACGGTTGCCGGAGCTGTTGGGTGAAGTGTCCGCCGGCTTGGCCCTGGGGCCGTACGCGCTGGGGAGCGTAGGTATTCCGGCGTTTCCCGACGGTCTGGTACCACTTGCCGAGGGAACGTTCCCGATATCGTTGCAACTGTACGGGTTCGCCGCGGTGGGAGCGGTAGTGCACGTATTGGCGGTGGGGCTCGAGTCCGATAGCGGGATCTTCGCCCAGGCGGGCCGCCGAGGACTCCCCGTCGCGATCGGCAGCAGCGTGCTCAGTCTGGTGGTCGGCGCCGCGGTGCCGATCCTCTTCTTCGGGCTACCGGTCATCGACCGCAGGGTGATCTTCTTCGCCGCGCTTTCGGTATCGACCTCGCTGGGGGTACAGGCGCGCATTCTGCACGAACAGCACAAGATGGCAACCCCCGAAGGGGTCGCCGTCGTGAGCGCTTCTCTTATGCAGGACGGCTTTGCGATCGTCTTTCTGGCGATCGCGCTTGCGGTCGGGGGAATAGAGCTGGGGCGTGACGCAGACGCGTCGTTCGTTGCGACGGTGCTTCCGGTGACGCTCTTGGCGTTGGCGATTCTGGTCGGAGGCGGGGCGGCGGCCTACTTAGGCGCACCGCGACTTGCGCGCCTGTTTCGCGAACGACTCTCGCCCAATCTGTTCGCGGTAGTTGTCGTGGGTACCACACTCTTTGTCTCGGCGCTCTTCGAAGCGTTCGGCGTAGCCTCGATCATCGGTGCGTACATCATCGGAATCGCCTTCTCGCGCACCGATATGGGCGACGTCCTCGCCGAGAAGACGCAACCCATCTCAGAATTTTTCGTGCCGATTCTCTACGTCGTCATGGGAATGCTCGTCGACTGGCGCGTCCTCTTTGAACCGCGCATCCTCCTGCCCGGAATCGGCTTTGCGTTGCTCTCAGCCGCGGCAAAGATCGTCGGGTCCGGCGTTCCGGCGCTCGCTTCGGGGTTCAATCGACTGGGAGCGCTGCGGGTCGGGTTGGGAACGGTGTGTCGCGGCGAGGTCGCACTCATCATCGCGTCGGTCGGGCTGGCTCTGGGAGACTTCTCCGCGGAGATATTCCAGGTCATGGTCGTGATGATCGTCGTGTCGGTTGCGTTGGGTGCGCCGGCGCTCTCGTTGGCGCTCCGCCACTCCGGTTCCGGCACACGCGGGCGGTGGGGGGAACGAGATACCGAAGTCACACGCATGGACCTGCCGAATGAAGAGTTGTCCGATCTGATCACCGACGGAATCCTGCGCGTTGCCGAAGACGACGGCTTTTTCGTGCACCGGCTCGAACTGGCCGGCACCGTATACCGCCTGCGCCGGGACGACATCTACCTCACCATCAATCGCGATCCGACGAGCCTGCAGATCGTAAGCGATCCCAGCGATACGGGGCTTGCCAAGACGATGCTCTACGAAGTGATCGTTCACGTTCGGGACCGCGTCGCGCGGATCACCGAGGTGACCGTTCCCGAAGCGCTACGGCGCGATGTAGCCGGGGGCGGTACAACCGCCGTGAACCTGAGGGACTACATCGTCCCTGCAGCCGCCTTCGTAGCGCTCGAAGCGACCGACAAGGAAGGGGCGATTCGCGAGCTTGTCGCCGGCCTTGCACGGGCCGGGCGCATCACCGATAACGAGCAAGTCTTCCGCGATGTTATGGAACGCGAAGCGACCGTGAGCACCGGCATGGAACACGGGTTGGCTATCCCCCACGCGCGCACCGCCGGTGTGAATGGAATGGCGGTGGCGATCGGGATTGCGCCCGGCGGCATCGATTTCCAGGCGTTGGACGGCAAGCCCGCGCGCATCATCTTTCTTATCGCGTCATCTCCGGACGACCGAGGCCCCCACCTTCAGCTCCTTGCCGCCATCGCAAGGCAGATGCGCGATCCGGAACGTCGCGATGCGGCGCTGTGCGCCGGCGACTCAGTCGCGCTGGTAGAGGCGATCGTCGGGGACATCGATACCACGCCCAAACAGAACGCGCCTTAGAACGGTACCGTTGCGGCGGATCACCGCCGGGGGTCACCACCAAAGAAACAAAACGCGTCCTCGATTCCGTTCATGAGATTGGTCATCGTCTGACGTGGATAGAACCGTCCCCACAACAACCGGGAGTAGCCAAACGTCACTAACAGAATCCACCGTTTCCCCCAGGGGAGTCGGAACTCTGCGAAGTCCACCTGTGCCTGGTGTCCCGGTGGCGTTTCGCATCGAACAACCATTCGTCCGGTGGCCTCGGCCGGATCTTCCTCACGTACTCTTTCACCTGCGTGTAGCACACCCGGGGGACCGGCGGCCGGTTGGCGTAGCTGACCGCGGTATTGTCCAGGTTGCGGTCAAGCTGACCTGTCTCGACCCAGCGGTAGATTGTCCTTCGGTTGATGCCCAACTTCCCGGCAAGGGTTTCCTTGGTCCACCCGTGCTCCAGGTATTCTCGAAGCAGCACTCGCTTCTCCCGCAGAGATCCGAAGCATATACGGATCGGCGAGGGGATTTCAGAGCACCACCTGCATCACCGCGCCGGTGGAACCTAACGCGACGCCCGCAATAAGACCCATAAGAACGCGGGGAAGTCGCAGCCGCCATACGATGACGTGCGTGTGGCCCACGTCTTCCACGGCATCCCCGGGGATCGCATGGCGAAATACGGTGCGATAGACATCCACAAACGAGATATCTGCCGATCCAAAGGCAACGGCAGATCCGACCAACGCCACGACTATGGGAACGAGCACAATCACGAAGAGCTTTTTTCGAAACCGGTGTCGCCTATACGCCTCTTTCAGACGAAGGTTCCGGTTCCGGAGCGTAGATAGATTCGTCACGGGAGTCGCCGGGTTCATGGTTGTTCACAGCTGGGGCAAGATTGCGCCATTGTCGAGGCGAACATCTCCGAATCATTGCAGTTTTACCAAACGCTGAAGTCGCACGAAGGGTGCACGAAAAATCGTACCCCAGACCTTTGTTATCTACATTGAACTATGTTAGCTCACACCTAACAATGAGAATCTGCGGTGTCAAGCCGACGGCTTGTCTCACCAAAGATGTAGTTGAAGCGGTGTTTGTGCCTCACATCAGAATCCAGCGGCATAATAGCCGTTTTATACAATGCGGCTCAGAATTCATACCTTACATTTTTGCTCATCTATACAGCCGTCCACAAGAGACGGTCCTACGGAGGGAGCAAGTCCATGCGTGTGCGAGTTGGTGTGATCCTGTCGTTGGTGACGGCGACAATCCTTGGCAGTTGTGAGTGGTTCCTGGAGCCGGAAGACCCCGCAGACGATCCTCCGGCAACGTACTCGGTTACCTACCAACCCAATGGGGCGGACGGCGGAGCTGTTCCGGTAGACGATACGCAATACACGGCGGGCAATACCGTTACTGTCCTGGGTAACACCGGTGGACTCGCACGTGACGGGTACTCGTTCGTCGGCTGGAACACAGCTTCAGATGGAGATAGAACCGCCTACACAACCGGCGCGACCTTTGCGATGCCGGCGGTAGACGTGGCCCTCTACGCAACGTGGTCGCCCAATCCGACCTTCACGGTGACCTACGACGAGAACGGTGCCGACTCGGGCACGGTTCCCGTCGATACGATGAGCTATGAGGAAGGCGCGACTGTCACCGTCCTCGGCAACATCGGAGGCCTCAGAAAAACCGGATCCGAGTTTGCCGGCTGGAACACAGCGGCAATCGGCACCGGCACGGATCGGGCGCCCGGCGACACGTTTGCGATGCCTGCGGCGGACCGGACGTTGTATGCACAGTGGTCTCCGTTCTCTTTCGTTGCCGCGACACCGACCGAGACAGCCAACTATAAAGGAATTGCATTCGGCGGAGGGCTCTTCGCCGCGATCAACTTCAATGGTACGAATCGCGTCATGACCTCTGCGGACGGTATCACCTGGACCGCGCGATCGGCCGCCGAGGCGAACGCATGGTTCTCTCTGACGTACGGCGATGGATTGTTTGTCGCCGTCTCCACTAACGGTACGAATCGAGTAATGACCTCGGCAGACGGCGCCACCTGGACCGCTCGAGCTGCAGCGGCCGCAAACGATTGGGTCTCAGTCACCCACGGCGATGGGATGTACGTGGCGGTTTCGCTGAACGGCGCGAACCAAGTCATGACGTCTCCGGACGGTACCATCTGGACGGCGCGAACGGCGACGGAGGCTGCAAGTTGGTCTTCGGTGAGTTATGGAAATGGCGTCTTCGTAGCTGTGAACCAGGCAGGCGGCGTCATGACCTCACCGGATGGAATCACCTGGACCTCTCGAACCGCGGCAGAGACCAACTCATGGCAATCGGTGACCTTTGGTGACGGACTCTTCGTCGCCGTCGCGAACAGCGGGACAAATCGAGTGATGACCTCACCGGACGGAGTTACGTGGACTGCCCGGCAAGCGGCGGAGGCCAATCAGTGGGTCAACGTAACGTACGGTGACGGGTTGTTTGTCGCGGTATCAACAACGGGAACCAACCGCGCAATGACGTCAGCCGATGGCACTACGTGGACCGCGACGCCCGCCGCGACCGACAACTCCTGGGAGGCTGTGGCCTATGGAAACGGGCGCTTCGTAGCCGTCGGCGCGTTCGGTGCTACTGATCGGGTCATGTACGCCGTGTGGGGCCCATAGGCGACGGAACACCGGCTCGCGCACCGGTCCGAGATCTCCTCCACGGTAATGCTCGAACCGTGCCGTTCTCGATCGACGCGCACGAGTACGACTGACCGAAGCGCAACCGAGCGGTCGGGGGAATCGGCCGTTCGCTTCCGAGGAACGAACTTCGCGATGCCTCTCGGAACGCGGCGCTGCAGTTGGCCAGACGGCCGATCGCGGCGTTACGAGAGTTACGAGAGGTTGTTGTGTATCTTTCGCACGCTTTCGTCCTTGAAAGGTGCGAAGATCGCCGTGGGCGTCCGGCCGGTGAAGAGCTTGCACTCCCTGATGAAGTGGGGCTGGTCGTAGAAGCCGTGCAGTTTCTGGAGGTACTGCTCATCGGGGTGCTGGTGCATGTCGGAGAGCACCTTCTCCATGCGGCGGATACGCATAAAGAGCTTGGGGGATACACCAATCACCCGTTTGAACTTCGTCCGGAAGTTGCGTGGGTTCCGTGACAGCCGGCTCAGCCGCGTTTCGATGGTTGTGTACTCGGCGGGAGCGTCCATCACCTCCAGGGCGTGAACGATCTCTTCGTCGTCGAAGGGAGATACCGACGAAAAGAGGTTCGTCAGGTAGTGATTCGCCAACTCGATCTTTTCGTCGGGATCTTCGGCGGCTGCAACCGATCGCCTGAACTCCTCGGAACCGTCAAAGTGTTCGGCGGCATCGACGCTGGAGTTGATCAACTGCCGGTTCTTTTCCGCGAACAGCAGAAACGGAACGTAGGGATGCAACTCAATCGCGAGATATCGCGGTTTGACGCTCCCCTGCGTCGTGAAGTGCCAGTACGTCGTCAATATCCCCGTCAATGTAACGGGATAGAACTGCGCCTGGTGACCGGTCGAGTCCTGCATCAGAAACAACTCACCGTAATTGAACTGCAGCAGGGTCTGTGTCAGGGCGGGGATCAAGAGTCCCCGTGTGTCGAGGTCGATTTCCTGGATGAAATACGACTTCACAAACAGTCTCAGGTCGTCCGGCGGCGTGTACTTCTGAGTGATCATGATCTACCTAACCACCGACAAATATAGCCTGCGTAGCGGGGGCTCGCATACGTGCGGAAACTCTGCTCCGCCGCCCGACGGAACCACATAACCTGAGCGATTTGGTAGCGAAGGCGACGAGGGAAATCGCCACCGAGCCGGAAAGGATCCGTAATGCGTGGTTAGACGCGGGCCCGGTGGCTACGTTTATCTGCTCGATCGCGGTGAATCGGTCAAAACCAAACCGATTCGTCAGGATCGGCTTCCCTCGTATCCGGCAATCGAGCGGGCGATCGATCGAAAGGCGGCGACACTCTCGTGATCCCGGTCGTCGAACAACGGGTCGACGCTGGTTTTTACAATGATGACGTCCCGGTTCGGATCGACATAGATGTACTGCCCCCACACGCCGATAGCGAGGAAGTCTCCCTGGGGGTCTTCGGGAATCCACCACTTGTATCCGTAGCCAAAGGTCCACGACGAGGCGGGATTTTCGCCCGGCAGTAGATGCGGAGCCGACGAGATCGGGGACGTAACGGCCGATGGGATCACGCATACTGTCGATATATCCCTCTTCGACGGCGGAGACCGCCGCGTGGTACGGGAATACCTTGTCCATATTGCGAAAGTTCTCGACCCGGTACCGCTCGGCAAACAGTGTTATCCCGGTCCAGTGGGGGGCTGCTTCTCAGCCAAAGAAAAGCACAAAGCCCGACAACTGCAAAGCCGGTAACCATCCAGAGAGTAGCGCGCAGCAGTCGTGTGAATTTCGTTTTCGCCGTGCCGACGGCGTGGTGCAAAGCCGTATCGATCTACTTCTTGATTCGATGTTGAATACCGTCAAGATACAATTATTTACAAATATATGCAATAGCATATATTTGCTTATGCATAAAAGACAAAGAAGCTCGCCTGTTCTGGTCACCTACCGTTCCTGGGATGATCGAAAAGCGGTCTCGGAATCATCGGGCCGCCAATCCGGCGGACCTATACCCTCTCTGCTTTCAACGTTTCGATCAATTGCCGCAACCATTCGGCTCCCGCTCGGCGAATAGCAATGCCGTACTCCAACGCCGCGAGGCGTAGAGTGCTCCGTCGATCAGAGGAAACGTCACCGCTGCCGTTTGAGAGTCCCATCCGGATAGATAGAAGACCGTCTATCGTATCCTCTACCTCCCGAAGATATCGTTCCATCACCTCCGCCGTCCGCGAAGGCTCGACGTGACTGCCGAAAAAGAGCTGACCGAGCCATCCCTCCCGAACCGGAGCGTCCTGAACATCAAGGGGTGTTTCCAGCCAGCGCCGCAGCTCTCTGGTACCGGCAGCGGTGATTCGATAGACCTTCTTGTTGGGCGATTCGTGTTGGATTACCTGTTTGTCGCGAACAAATCCCTCGTCTTTTAGTCTTTGTAGGGAGCGATAGATCTGGCTCTGATCGGTAGACCAGAAGTGGTTGATCGACATTTGAAACGACTTGTTGAGGTCGTATCCGGTCATTGGCTGATCAGCTAACGCACCCAAGATAAAATGCGGTAACGACACGCGATCCTCCTGCACACAGTTTAGGCATGGTGACAGGATACGTGCCGTTGCACGTATGTGTAAACGAACACCACCAGAAACCGAGGCCCACCGATGCCAACGACCGTCCGACCCGACGCTACCGCTGCCGGATGGTGGCGATCGCAATCGCGATGCCCGCGACGCAGAGCGCGATAACGAGCAGAAAGAGCGGATCGTACGATCCAAAGCGAGCGTAGAACCGAGCCGATGCCGCGCCGCCGGTGAGCGCACCGACACCGTACGCCGTGTACATGATGCCGTAGTTCCGGGCGTAATTTTCTGCGCCGAAGAGGCGACTGGTCGCCGCGGGAGCGATCGAGAGCCAAGCGCCCAGCATAAACCAGAAGAGACCAAAACCGACGAAGAAGGGGAGCCTTGTACCGGGTCCCGTGAAGAGCGAAACGCTTGCGGCACAGGCGATCAAGAGGAACGAGAGCACAACGGTGCGGCGCGTTCCCAATGAGTCGTGGATAGAGCCGAATATCGGTCTTCCCACCCCATTGAGAATACCAAAGGCGGATACCGTCGCGGCGGCGACCGCCCCGGATAGTCCTACGACCTCCATACCGAACGACGCCGTCATTCCGATCGCCGTGAGTCCGGTGAGCGTCCCGATCACATAACAGACCCAGAAACCGTAGAACGACCGACTCTGTAACATCGGCCGCGCCTGAGGCGCTGCAGCCTCCGTTGGGCGATCGCCGCGGTGTTCCACGGAGCGATCGTCGTGATCGGGACGTTTCTTGAACAGGGGCGACAGACCGCAGACGACCGCGAGGAAGAGGACGCCCAGGAGCTGCTTCGCGTACTGGACCCCGACCCAATTGATTAGGACCTCGGCGAGCGGTGCGGTGACGAAGGGCGAGACGCCGAAGCCGGCGAGCGTCAACCCCATGGCAAACCCGCGACGGTTCCGAAACCAACTGCCCGCCACCGCCAAGGGAACGCCGTAGGCAAATCCCACCCCCACGCCGCCGACGACGCCGTACACGAGTACGAACAAGAGGTAATCCTCGATCATCCCCCCACCGATCCACCCGGCGGCTACGAGTACCCCGCCGATCAACAGCGTCAGGCGCGTTCCGAGCCGCGTCATGAGCGTTCCGGCCAGCGGCATCGAGAAGGCGAATGCGGCGAGAAACACCGAGTACGGAACGCCGCTCTGCGCCGTGGTGAGGCCGATCGCTTGCTCGACCGGCGCACGAAACACCGACCAGGAATAGACGGTACCGAGACACGTGTTCACGACGATCCCGATCGCTACCAGATCCCAACGCGCGTCCAATCGATCCCGCGGGTAAAGGACATTTTGAGTGCTGCTTGCCATTGCGCGTCAAATATCGCGTATAGGGACCGCTTTGCCAACCGTTTACACACGTTGAACACACGTTGAACGTTGACCCTCCGGTAAAGCGCGGGGTAGGCTCACACGATCTATGCTCCGCGATGTGTTGAGCGAGACGCTCGTGCGGTGTGACCTCGATGTCTCGGACGCGACCGGGGTGATCGACGCGTTGCTCGATCTTATCTGTACCACCGGCAAGGTTCGCGATCGAGAGATCGCTCGGCAGGACGTATTGGCCAACGAGCGCCGCTCGTCCACGGGGATGCAGCACGGTGTCGCAATCCCCCACGCCAAAACCACCGCCGTGGACCACCTCCTGGCCGCCGTCGCGGTGACGCGTAATCCGATCGATTTCGACAGCCTGGACGGAAAACCGTGCCGAATCTTTGTGATGACGCTCTCTCCGATCGACCAAGTCGGCCCGCACATGCGCTTTTTGGCCGAGATCGGACGCCTTCTGAAGGACCGGCACATCAGGGACGCGGTCCGGACCGCCGGCACGCCCGCCGAACTGCTCGCGGCGTTTGTCGGGAAAACGTAGCCGGTCGCGTCGACGCGTACCTACAAACCGGTCGAGGAGCGGGAGGGCCACGGCCATGCACTCCCGTAGCGCGCGCTCGATCTCAAAGGGTCACACAAGCGTAATCGCGATTGGGCGCGCATGGTATCGCCCTCCCGGTCAATAATGGTACCGCACGTTCCACATCACGGTGTGTCCCACCGGGGAGAGCCACGCCTCGTTTCTCCGATCATCCTCCAGACTGTATAGTCCACCGTAACGGAACTCGGTTACTAACGTCCCCTCGTAGTTCAGATTGACAATGGCGGTCGGTGTAAGAAACAGGGCGCGCGAGTCGAAGGAGTACACGACGTTTGCGTTGAACGAGGCATCCACATCGTACCAAGGTAGCGTAAGGTTTATGAGGCCGTAGTGGCGCGCGAAGTACGAGGGAGTGTACAACCCATAGTACTCTCCGGTGATACCGCCGCCGGCGTTCAGGACGTCGAGTGCATCCGCGTAATCTTCCCGCGCTCCCTGATCCCATCCCTCACCGTTGGCGAAATACTCCGCCGCCACGGCAAGACCCGAGGCGAAGTAGTACTCCAGACCGAGAAGAGCGGAGGGAATGGGGTTGTCCCGCACGCTTGTAGCGCCGCCGGTCGGATCCGGCGCGTTGCGTCGCGAACGGGATCGGACGACGCCCTCTCCGTATACTCCGATCCCCACCACGTCCAGATAGAGCGCGGCGGCGACGGCGTGCGGGTACGCGTCGCTCTGATCGGAGTTCCCCTCTTCGCCGCCGTAGAGCCCGGCGAGTTTTACCTCCGCCACCGGTGCAAGGAGCGTCACCTCGGCGCCGGCGAGCAGTTGGTCGTAGCTCCATCTGCGCCCTTCGGAGGGCAATGCACCGTACACCCTTGCGACGAGCCACGCAGCCGGACTGTACCGGATCGTAAGCCCGTCCACCCCGCGCACATACGCGCTCACGTCGGTCGGATCCTTGGGCGGGTTGGCGAGATCGACGGGATTCCAACCGTAGCCGTATCCGGTGAGATAGCTCTGTCGTCCCAGGATGACGCGAATGTCCGGTACGGGCGTCCACGCGACGTTGGCGCGGAGGATATCCACGGTATAGATGTACGGGTCCGCCGACCACGCAACGTCAGTCACCGCCGATTCCAAAAGACCGCTTTGCGGCTCGCCCACCCCGGCGGAAGCGGCGGTGAGTGAGGAGACGCCGGTGAGCATCTGCGCGATCGGGTACTGTTTGAGTTGAAGCCATACATCCAGTGCGCCCGTCTCACCCATCTCACCCAGCTTCAGATTGATCTCGTTGCGGAACGTCACATCGGTAAGTCCCAGCGCGTTTCCCCTGTTGAGAGGCGCAGCGTAGTTGCCGGCGCGCGGCACGGTAAAACCGAGTTCAGGTTTTACCTCACCGCCAAAGGTGACCTGACCGGTCGCAACGGTCGGGGCAAGCGCAAACAGGATCAGCGCTCCCACGGTCCACGCTATCCGGCGCACGGGGATTGTCGGTTTTACCGCAGGCGGCACGTATTCACCGTTCCCCCACGTGCGGTTTCCCCTCGCTCGGGTGTTGTACGATTCCATCGCGCCTCCCTTTCTCCTATCTGATCGTGTCGAGATACGCGGTGCTGAAAAAGCGCTCCTCCACCGCGGGACTGTCGAACTCGATGAAATCGGTGACGATCGTACTGACCGAGTCGCGTGCAAGACTGCGCATCGTAATGCGAAAGGGGTACTCGATGTCGCCCACCGGTCGGTGATCCTCGAGTTCCATCACCTTGATCGCCGCGCCGTTCTCGAAGTACTCGATGCGCCGGTAGCGACGTTCCGCTTCAGTGATCCAGACGGTGAGCTGTTCGTAGGCGTCGCGTTCGCCTCTGCGCGGTGTGAGGATAAGACGGTGACACTCTGCGCCGTCGATCCGTTCGGTACCGTCATGGCTCGCCTCGTACCGATCGGAGAAGCTTCGGCTCCCCTCGCCCATGTCGGCGTAGGAGAAATCGCTCCCCGCCGCGGAGTTCTTCTTTGCCGACGAGCTCAACTTGCGGACCCGTCCGGTTGAGGCAAAGCGCACCCACAGATCGTCGCCCACCGTCAGATAGGCGGTGCCGGCCACTCGCGGGGGCGAATTGAAGACCGAGAGAGCGCGCGCGGTTCCGTCCCGCGCCTCGAACTCGAATCCCTCCATCACCTGGGGCGCCTGTTCGCGGCCGGAACGGGTAACGTACAACGTGCTCCGCGCGTGTACGCGATCGATGCGGAAGACGCGATCCGCCTCGGCGAGCAACGCCTCGGCGTCCTGAGCGCCGAGGATCGCGGCGCCGAACGTCGTAAACAGGGCGATCAGGATCGATATCGATCTCTTTTTTGCGTGCATATTACGTGTGCTCCTTGCGTGAAGTATTCGGCCGCAGATTCCATCCCCAGCGCTCGGCGGCAATCACAAGTACCGCGGGATGAAAGAGAACCGCGTAGATGAACGACAGCGCCATCGCAACGGTGAGTACGATGCCGGTGCTGCGCATCGCTCGCATGATCGAGGGGATAAACGAGGCGAACCCGATCATCGTGGTGATCGTTGTAAGGGCGACCGCTGAGCCTGTGCGAGCCAGAGCGGTGCGCATCTCTCCCCGCCCCTCGATCAGATAGCGGTGGTTGATGTGCACCGTGTTGTCGACGCCGATGCCCACCAGAAGGGGAATGGCGATGATGTTCAGAAAGTCGAACTTGATATCGAAGATCGCCATCACACCGTAGAGCGAGACGAAGGCGAGCACCAGCGGGGCAAACGTCAACCCGGCCAGTTTGAGATTGCGGAAATCGAAAAGAAGGATGATAAACACCGCAACCAACGCCGCGATCATCGCCCGACCACCGTCGTTTTGCGCCACCTCCATCAATTGATCTGCGGCAAGGATCATGCCGGTACCTCTCTCGGTGACCGTTCCTACCTGGGCGGTAAAGATGCTGCGGTACTCCCCATCCCACGGATTACGCCGCGGTGAGATCGAGGTGAGCGTAGAGGAACCGCTCCGGGGGAGAAAGGTGTCCGTCGTCATCGTCGGCAGGTCCGCGAGTGTCACCCGATCCACACCGGCCATCCGGTACACGCGGTCTCGGAGACGCGGTGAAAACGCGTCCCGATACGCGGCGACCGCCGCGGAATCGGCACCGTCGGACTCGAGAACGGCGAAGAGGCGGTCAAAGACCGATGTGGCGACCTTTCGCCCATCGTCGTCCAGACCGGTAACGCGATTCAACGCAAAGGCGACGCGATCGGTTCCACCGAGGACGGCCAGATCACCCATCTCCACCAGGTTCGCCTCCAGCCGGTAGAGTTCCTCCGTCAGCAGGTCGAGATCAGGTTCGCCGCCGGACCCCCATTCATCCAGACCGTCGCGAATATCGCGCAGATACGGACGCCGTTTCGCCTGCTGGGCGTCGGTCGGCCACCAGTGTGT
This sequence comes from Spirochaetales bacterium, assembly GCA_028282545.1. Lineage (GTDB taxonomy): Bacteria > Spirochaetota > Spirochaetia > DSM-27196 > Alkalispirochaetaceae > JANQHT01. The sequence goes on along the minus strand of JANQHT010000003.1, from coordinate 20,186 downwards.
GATCGTGTCCACCGCTTTTACCGATTCGAGATCCTCCAGATCATCTACGAGGGAGGGTAACTCGTTGCGGTCGTCGGAGATGAGGTAGAGCGTATCGGGCGCGGCGCCGAACTCCTCGACCAAGGTGTCCTGGAGCTCGATCGACTCGAGCCCCTCCGCCTGAAGCTCCATCAAGTTGGTCTCGACCGTCACGTTGGGCGCCTGGGAACCGAGAGCAACACCGAGAATCAGCAGAGCGAGCGCTACGGCACCGGGGCGACGTGCGATCACTTGTCCGACACCGTCCACGAAATCGGAGGAGACCACCGCTTTTTGCCCTATGACTGTATCGACCTTGCCTTTCCGCTCCAGCCGCTTCTGTCTCCAGCCCAGAAGGGCGGGAATCACCATGAACATCACAGTCATCTCACAGATGATGCCGATGCCGGCGACGATCCCCAGCTCGCGGATCATCTCGCTGTCCGCCATGAGCAGAGCGAAGAACGCGGCCGCCGTAGTGAGCGCACCGGTGACGATACCTCTTCCGCTCTTGGTGAAGCTCCCGGTGATCGCCTCGATGAAGTTTCGTCCCCGGTCGCGCTCCTGGACAAAACCGGTCATCAGGTGTACCGCGTAGTCTACGCCGAGCCCGACGAGCGCTACCATGTACATCGCGGTGATGATACTGAGCCGTTGGATCGTGAATCCGGTGACTCCTATCGTCCAGACGATTCCGAGGAGGAGGGGGAGCCCGATAATGATGGGGCTTGTCCTGATCCGGAAGACCGCTACCATCAACAGCAGGATGAGAACAAAGGCGATGAGCATCGACACCGCAACCCCTTGCTCGGAGGTAACGAACTCATCACGAGCGATCACCGTAATACCGGTCAGGCCGGCGGTAACGCCCCGCTCCTCGGCGATCCGGCGGACTCGCTCCTCGATCCGATCGGTCTCGGGGACGAGACGTGCGAGGTCGTCCACCGAATAGGTCGGATTGATAAAAAGGACGCCCATATCCTCGGACCGGCTCAGGAAATAGGTTTCTCCGATCAGGTAGTCGTCCAGGGCCGCCTCGATCTCGTCTCTCCCGGGGAGGTCGCCCTCCATCGTATCCGCCAGACCGTCCATGATCCGCTCGACACCGCGTACCCAGGCGACGATCTGCATCTCGTCGTCCTCCAATGCATCTCCGTCACCCGAGTACTCGCGCTCCAGGTCGTCGTTGAGAGCAGTCAAAAACGGCACGAGATCGGGATCGGCGTACATGGTGCGGAAGCGCGCCAGATCTTTCGGTTCCACAAGGAGCAAGCCGTACTCCTCCAGAAACTCCGTATCCACCGTGCTGTAGACGCTCTGTACCGATGATGAGAACTCCTCGGAGGCGAAGACGGCCGTCATCTCGTCGATCACCGCCTTCACCGTTTCGGTCGCCCGCTCCTCCGGCAACGCGCGGCCGTCCACCACCGCGACGAGCGCCGACGCAAAGGGGTACTCATCGATGATGCGCCGGAGATCGCGTACCTGCGGAGAGCTCTGCGGCATGATCGAAAAAAAGGTCATATCCATCTTGAGCATCGATATACCGACGAGCATGATCACGGTGATCGCCAGGGTGATGAGTAGTACTTTGCCCGGGTTGGTACCGGCCCACCCCGCCCAACGTGAGAGCAGGGTCCTTGTCCCTTCCGTACGTATCTTCATCCTTCTCCTCCTTTTGGATCGGGATCCTCCGCGGCGATCCTCTTCCAGATGGCGGCGTAGACGCGTGGTCCGAGCACCTTGTAATCCTTCCGATAGGTGATCGCACCCAATAGCAACGCTCCCTCGTAAAACGCGGTTATCTCATAGGCGACCGCCTCCATATCCACATCGGGGCGGATCTCGCCCCGAGCCGCCGCCGTTCGCATCAACGCCACGAGGGCTTTGCGAAAGCTCGTGTAGATCCGGTCCACCTGCTCGTTGAGTTCCGGAAACTTCTTGATCGCCGCAAGCATGAGGTACAGTACGTTTCGATATTCGGAAAAGGCATTCCCCAACCCTATTTCAGCGCTCGCTGTAAGCAGCATCTCCTCAATCCGAAACAGATCCTCCATGAACGCCTTGAACGGACGATCGACCGACAGCGCTTGTGCAAACCAACCATGCATGAGATCGAGGAGACGCACCGCCGCCGCTTTGAAGAGGTCGTCCTTTCCGTTGAAGTAGTGGTAGATAGCGCCCTTGGTAACGCCCAAAGCCTCGGCGATATCGTTGAGCGACGCGCGCTCAAAGTCGTTGGTCGCAAAAAAGAGCAACGCCTGCAGCTCCAATCGCGTTTTGGTCTCTCGACTTCCCATAGAAAAACCTACCTCGGGTATGTATTATATACCTAAGGTAGGTATGTTTTTATCTCCTGTCAAGAGATGGTGGTGGGGAAAAGGTTCGATTGAAGTGCGACTCCAGCGGGAAGAGCCATCCAGGACCGCCGGCCCGCGGAATCGTGCCGGAGCTTGGACGCGCGCGTAGTCGCAAAACTGCACCAATGGTAGTGTATCTATCACGATTCCCGTATCACGACGAAAAGGAGAACACGATGGAGATCAAAGAAGTAAAAGAACAACACACCCTGATGAAGCGCTTTACCACCCCCGTCGGCGAGCTGTCCAACGTGATGGGAACGGTGTACGGGGAGATCGCAGCCCACATGCAGCAGCACGGGATCCCGTTTGCCGGTCCTCCCTTCGCGCTCTACCACAACATGGACATGGAAGCGCTGGATATGGAGATCGGTTTTCCCGTTTTGAACGCGGTCGAAGGCAGCGGCGAGGTCAAGGCGGGCAAGATCCCCGGAGGGAAGGTGGCAACCACGATTCACGCCGGTCCCTACTCCACTATGGAGGAAACGTACACTCGATTAATGGGCTTTGTCGACGAAAAGAAGCTTACGGTGACCGAGTGGATGTACGAGACGTATCTCAACTCTCCGGAAGAGGTGCCCGAGGCGGAGCTTAGGACCGAGGTCTTTTTGCCGATCGCGGAGTAACGCTCCGGTTCCGCTCCTCGTAATCGGTCGGGACGCCTCGGTGGTTCTACTCGACGCGCGCCGATGAAATAAAACACGGCGCCGGTGACGTAGATGCGTTGCGTCCGCCGTTCATAGCAGGAACTCTCTCAACAGGACAAATCCGAGACCCAGCAAGCCGATGACGATCCATACCGGCTTGCTCCAGTTAAACACGCGGCCGGCATTACTCGAATTAAAGGGGAACAGAGGCAAAAGGGTGTCGAATACGGTAAGCACCGCGCCGACGAGGAGAAACACCGCCAGGGGGTACGATATGTACGGCGGCAGTACCAGGAGGTACCGAAGAAAAAACGCGCCGTACAGCGTCGCGAGCGTCACAAGGGACGAGATAGCGGCGATCTTGCCGAGCCGGGCGTATTCGTCCTTGTAGCGCCAGTCTTTGCACGTCGGATAGAACGACCCCGTCGACACAAAGAGTCCGCGAAACGCGATCGAGATGATCGCGTTTACCAACAGACTCGTTTCCCACAGGCGATATTGCAGACGGATACCAAAGAGCTTAGCCCCTACGATCGTCGATACGTCGCGCACCGCAAAAAGGAGAAACGTGGACAGGAGGATCGACACTCCGATACCCGGGGCGCCTTCCGGAGCAACGTGCCGTTGCATCGCGAACGACGCCGTCCAGAACAGTGCATTCAATAGAACGTTTACGACCCATTGTATCGTGGGCCGCTCGCGATAGTCCGGAAGGGGTTTAATCCAGAGGAAGTGGCCCAAATCGATTGTGTGAAACGTACGAACCAGTATCCTAAAAACGTTAAACCGGTACCTCTTGATCAGTTGCCCCCCCGAGGCGAGCGTGAAACCTCGATTCAAAAACATCCTGCTCGAACTGGTATTGGTGCCTTCGACCGAGGCGAACAGCTCGTCGCACCCTCGCTCTTCAAAATAGGCAAGGGCGTGATCCACGAGCTTTCGACCGAGCCCCATCCCCCGCGCCTCGGCGTTTGTAAAGATGAACGCGACGAGACCTCCGGTCCTCTCGCGGTTGATCCTGAACGTTTTGGTGACTACGGCGCCCAGAAGTGTACCGTCTCTCTCAGCGACAAACGTCTCTTTTGAGACGGTGAGAAAGAATCGCATGAGAAACGGAAAGGCGTCTCTCATCGCCGCGCGAACGCGTTTTGTCTCGGCGTCCCGCATCCTGCGTATTGATAGTTCACTATCTGAAGTATTCACTTCAATGTGCGTTCCGTTGTGATTCATGCGATCACCATAGCGCGTCAAGCGGAGAAATCGCAAAGGGTATCGAAGAGGCTGACCACGGTTGGTGTCGGCTTGGCGTTCTACCCTTCCGCCGGCGCCGGGCGTGTCTCAAGATCGATTCTGAATCGTACCTTTGGATCGCGGGGCCGGTTGTAGTTGTTGATGATCGGTATCCCGTCGATCTCTCCGTCGCCTTGCTCCAATGAAAAACCGATCCGCTTGTGAAACGCGATCGACGCTCGATTCACCGGCGATGTGCAACAGCGTACGATCGTACGATGAACGGTGCGACACCGTTCAAAGAACAACTCGTAGAGATGCCTCCCGATTCCAACCCCTCGGTGGTCCGGATGGACCCCGACAAAATGGATGTACGCCTCATTTGAGTACGACTGTGAATCAAAGGCGATAAGGAATGCGATCAGTTCGTTTTCGAGTTCAACGACGGTGGACGACGTGTGGAAATGAACGAGGAACAGCTTCGGAACCATCGGCGTGAGGTCTCGTCCACCCCACCAATCCGGCATCACGCGGATGATTTTGCTGTGATCCTCCGGTTTCGCGGCCCGAATCGTGTACTTTTCGACCATTGCTCCTCGTTTCTCAATTGTACCACCCGTGGCTGTCGTCCGCGCGAGGACCGACATCGTCACGCCTCGAACGTGCATGGCGCGTCGTAGCCTACCATGCCTTTAGGTAGCCTACCATGCCTTTAGATTGACTGGAGCTTGATATCCACCAGGAGACGGACGTGGCTGAGCTTCTCGGGACCATCCACGATAACGGTCACAGCCTTGGTTTTACCCGTCTTGACGATCTCTTCCCACTGCGGCCGGTACTGATCATCGAGCCCGCTTTGCTCAATCAGAGAAACCGATTCTCTCTTGAAGTAGAAGGTTGCCTTGAACATATGGTGGCAGACCGAGACCCACACAGCCGTTTTTTGTTTGACGGTTGCCTTCCCGAGCCAACTGTTGCCGTCGGTGTAATAGCGCCACTCAAACGCGACGGGAGGAGTGGTTTGGCCCATCTCTTCAACCATGCGATCGAACACCGGTTTGACCGCTGCAAGATGGTGCTGCAATACGCAGTCGCCGGGGTAGATATCTGGATCCGTGAGCACCGTCTTGCCTTCAGTCCACGCCTGAAGGGTGAGTCCTTTTTCGACCAGCGCCGCTTCGATTACGGATACGGCCTTTGGTCCCACACCGTGGAGACTACGGAGTGTGGATGCCGAAACGCGTGTGAAATCGTCGATTCCCACAAAGTTGAGCTCTTTTAGTCCGCGCCTCGCCGGCGCCGGAAGCGTTGAGAGAAGTGTTTCCAGGTTCATACGTTTCTCCTAAAAAAGTGAACCGTGAGCGCGGCTCGGCTGCTCTTCGTCAATTGCCCTTATCCGGGTCCCGTCCAACAGACCGATCTCATACTACTCCGGATTTAGATGTCGAGTGAAACGGTGCGTGGGTTTCTCCGTGGAGGAGATCCGTTGTTGTATCGGTGCCGGCGGATGTACACTTCCCGGGAGTGGGAATGAATCGATCGATTTACCATGTGATAGTTTTCCTGTTTCTCGGCATAGCCGCGATGTCGGTCTCCGCTCAGCAATGGGAAAACCCCGCTGACCGATACATCGACGTGTACCTTGACTACGTAGACTCAACGTGCCCGATCCCGGATGACGGTATCGCTCACTTTGCGTACTTTGCGCGCGATAGAGAGGCGATGCGTGGCCACCGGTTCATTGAGCTCCCCTTCGAGGGAGCTCAGATCATGTACTCCTGGCGACAACTTGAGCCAACTCGCGATGTGTATGATTTCTCTGTGATTCGTGACGATCTTGAGTATCTAGCGGGTCGTGGAAAAACGCTCTGGATCCAGTTGCAGGACGCGACCTTTTACAATCGGAACATCGGAGTGCCGGACTACTTGCTGACCGACGAATTCGACGGGGGTACCATTCAGCAGCGCACCGACGATGGGCGACCCGAGGGGTGGGTGGCCAAGCGATGGAATCCCGCGGTCCGTGACAGATTTGCACGACTTCTCGTGGAACTTGGCCGAGAGTTTGACGGGACAATAGCCGGTATCAACCTCCAGGAGTCGGCTATCGGAGTATCAACGGAGTATGATCCATCATTCACGCCGGAGCGGTACGTGGAGAGCCTAAAGGCGAACATGTCTGCCATGGCCGGGGCGTTTCACGAGTCGTCAACCATGCAGTACGCCAACTTTATGCCCGGCGAATGGCTGCCCTGGGAAGATAACGGCTACCTTCGCTCGGTCTACGAATATGGTGAGGGAGTGGGAGTGGGACTCGGCGCGCCCGATCTGATGTACCGAAGGAAAGGGCAACTCAATCACCCGTTGGCCATGATGCACGAGGGGGAGTATTCGGTACCAATCGGGATCGCCGTCCAAGACGGCAACTACATAGGAGAGACGGGGTCCAACCGGATCGTTGCCACAAGGGACAACATCGTCCCGAAGTTACACGCGTTCGCGAGCGGATTCCTGCGCGTGACCCACATGTTCTGGAGTCATCAGGAGCCCTATTTCACCGAAGACGTCGCGCCTTGCTTCCGAGCGAGCGAACGATACAGCCGCTGATCCCTCCGCCGCACATCCGGATTGACGTCGGCATACATTGACGGCCGGCGTACCGTGTTCGCTATAAGCACCTCGCCTACAGACTGACGATACGCAGTAATCGCCGGGACCGTCCTGAATACCATCCCGGTAAAGACGAGGAGTCCGGCTAACCCGATCTCTTGCCGCCATTCGGAACGGGCGGCACAAGGCCCGTCCATTCGCGGAGAGTGGCGGAAATTCCAGCCGCCACTCCCTTTGAACTACAACAGGACTACAGGTCGCGAATACGTCTGAGCGCCGCGGCGTACGAGTCCGGATCTATGGGATGAAACGCCTCGTGAAGCTGCACTGCAGGTTCCGCCGCGCTGTCGTTGTCGTAGAAGGATTCGACGAGACCGGCGAGGAACTCGACCTGGATCGCCCCGACGTGAGCCTCGTGATGGTGATCCTCGTCGTCAAGGGTATCGGGCATGGCAGCGGCCGTTTCCATCAGACTGGTGAGTGCTGAGGTCGTTTTGGTATCGAGCACTCCCTCAAGCTCCACAAGGGTGAGAAGCGCGTTTTGAAACGGTCCCTCCGCACTCACGTGGCCGTGGCCATGATCGTGATCATGATCGTGACTGTGGTCGTGCCCTTCGCCTTCGTCGACCTCGCCCCGGACGTATCCATGAATGTGATCGATAAACTCGATAAGTTCCGCGGTGTACTCGATCGCACCACGCTCGGTACCGATCTCAGCGATCTCGTTCACGAGAGTCTCGAGTTCATCTACACGGCGATCGACCTCGTTGAGTGCCTCGCCATGGAGAGCAATGGTCTTGTGCCCGTGCTCGTGGTGTTCATCGTGCGCGTCGTGTTCATCGTGCTCTTCGTGCTCGTGACCTTCTTCGTACTCTTGATGGTCCTCGTGTTCCTCATGCTCGTGGCCCTCTTCGTGTTCGGCCTCGATCAGCACGAAGTGTTCGAGCGCAACGATCTCTGCGAAGAGTTCAGGGATTGGAACGGCCGCTTCCCGGGATCCGCCACCATACACCGCTCCGCCGATACACATCAAAATCAATGCAACCGTCAAGTTCGAGAGTTCTCTTGTTTTCATGGGTATATAGTACCACCAAGTATTACTAAGAATCCTTTAGTACTCGGTGAGAATGGTGTCAGACTCCGTGTATCAACGGTGCACCCGGCGCGTCTCGAACCGTCGGTGCTCTTGTCTTTCGCGCCCCGGGGACTACCGCCCTAGGACCGCAGGACTTCGCTCACCGATTGGCGATACACTGTGACGGCGGGTATCGCCGCCAGAATCATCCCGGCTGCAACCAAGACACCCGCTAGTCCGATCTCTTTGCCGGTGATCAGAACGGGCAGGACCAAGCCGGTCCGTTCGGCGAGAATGGCCGAGATGCCCAAAGCCACGCCCCAGCCGAGCGCAACACCGAGTGCGGAACCAACCAGGACCATCAACACAACGTGCAGCCAGACGGCGAGGAAGACGTACACTCGCGGTGCCCCAAGCGCACGTAGCACCCCCAGCGCTTCCCGCTTCTGCTGCAGCGCTGAAAAGACGGCAAGGAGCACGGCCCCGACAACAAGAACCTGGGTGGCAACGGAGACAACGGCAAGAACCGTCGACGCGTCGCCTATCAGGGCGTACAATTCGAGCAGGACCTCCGCGGGGAAGATCGCTGTAGTGCGCGGATCGTTCCGAAACTCCGTTCGGAGGACGTAGGCGTCCCGTATCGAAGCGGGAGTAACCGCGATCGCCGGTACGCCGGGAATGTGAAGCGCGCTCCAGGGAGGGCCAAGCGCCACCGGCCCACCGTGATCGTGTTCCGCGGCACGCTCGTCTTCGTGTTCGTCTCCCTCGGCGCGGCCGCCCTCCTCTGTCGCCATCGCAAGGGCGATCGAGGACGGTTCCTCATGGCCCGTTCCAAGTCCGTGCACGCTCCACACCGACTCGACCGGCACGAGGATAGCTTGGTCCCAGGGGCTGAACCGGCGGGCCATTCGGCCAACGACGTGATAGTGGACGTGGTCGTGCTCGTGTTCGACCTGTTCTTCTCCGGTTTCGATCATTCCGTGGACCGGTGTAAACTCGTCGCCCAAGGCGAGTTCTACGTCGTGACCAACGACGGCTTCATACAAGCCCGCGAACGTCGTTCCTTCCACGAGTGGCGCCGTATCGTCGAGTGTGGTGAATCCGGCCGTCGTCCCGATGATCGGCATGCCCCGGTAGTTATCGCCGAACGCAATCGGGGTAAACGACGCCACCCCCTCTCTCCCCGCGAGTTCCCGCAACACCTCACCGTCAACGAGGTCGAGTGCAGCCGGTTGCAGGTACACGGAGGAAAAGAGAAGTTGCGTGGTGCTTCCGGGGGCACCGATCAGGACGTCGAACGGCTCGGCGGCAACGTTGCCGCCCTGGCGAACCGCCCGTTCCTGCGCGCTGATTCCAACGCCCAGGGCGACCGCAACCGCGATGAGCGCGACGATAGCAATAATCCCGGCGGCGTTTGTTCGCATGTCGGAGAACGTAACGGGAATCGGGTTCATGCGGCCTCCTCCGGATCACTCAACACGCCCCGTTCAAGCCGGAACGACGTGTCAAGCCGGTCCAGCAGGCGCCGGTCGTGGCTGATCACAAACAGCGTCGTTCCTTCCGCAGCGAGGTCGAAAAGCAGATCCGTCACCTGTTCAGCGTTCTCGGCATCCAGGTTGGCCGTGGGTTCGTCGGCGAAGAGCAAGCGCGGCTTCAATAACAATGCCCTGGCGATCCCGACGCGCTGCCGTTCGCCACGAGAGAGCGTTTCCACTCGACGACGATGATCGGGCGCCCCGACCTTCGATAGAACCTCTTTGGCGCGGTCACGTATCGAAGCGATCCCGGTCCGCCCGAACGTGGCGGGCAGCGTGACGTTTTGGAGTATGGACATTCCTGGAAAGAGGTGAAAATTCTGGAACACGATGCCGACGTTTATTCGCCGCCAACGATCGCATTCGCGTTGGCCGAGCCCGGTGATGTCCACGTCGCCCCATCGAACGGTACCGCGATCCAACGGTTGTATACCCGTCAACGCGTACATCAACGAGGTTTTGCCCGCACCGGATGGACCGGTCAACCCGACGGTTCGCGCCTGAGCGATGCTGAGTCGCTCAATATCGAGAACCGTCTGAACGCTCTTGTCCGGTTGTGGAAATGAAAGCCGCAGATCTATCGCCTCAAGTTCCATGGCAGCCTCCCGAATCGAGTGTCGGGCACAAAGATAAGCGTTTGATTAGGGCCCGATACAATGTCTGTTTGCGCTATCGGGCAACGCGGTACGTTGCGTCTTCCAATCGCATCAGACTCACGAATCCCGTCTCCTGGTCCACATCGACCCCGAGGGCAAGGCGGCCCTCGACTTCGATCAGCGTGTTGAAACGCAACGGATCGAACTCTTCACGCATCCTCACGAACACGATGTCGTTCGGCCACTCCGCCTCCGTTTCGCAGAACGGACACACCGCCATGGGCATTTTCGTGAGGATGAAGAAGTCCGCGTTCGGTTTGAGCGGTGGAGCCATAAATCCCCGGATCGTGATGATCTCACCCTCCAGGCCGATTGTCGTTTCGCTGAAGTCAAAACCCCTCACGTAAAAATCGCGGAACTTCAGTTGCGGAAGATCGGCCGCCGGCGCTGATGTTACGATTGCCAACAGACCTGCCAACGGTATCACCATTCGTTTCATACCCACGCGTTCTCCGAGAGTCGATTATACGACAACGGGCCTGTCCTACGACAGACCCGTTGATTGACTACGAGGTTCAATCAGTCCGTATGATACGGAATGACGCGAACGTTGCGCCCCACCTCTTCGTAGAGGCGTCCGCGTAGATTCAGGGCGTAGTCCATCACGTGGAAGATATAGCTCTGTTCCTGCGTATTCTGGAAAAGGTGCGCCCACGGTCCCGTGGCGTACACAGCGATGTCCTCGCCCGAGTGCGTCTCGCTCGAAAGTGGAACCAGGGCCTGCTGGACGAAATCCATGTCGGTAGTGTCCACGCCGGTCAGGTCTTGGCGATCCTGACCGTCGATCATGCCGGTCGCGCCGTTGGCGTAGCCGAGTGTCGTGTACGGCTTGCCGTCGTCTGCCAGTCTCACCTCTCCGTTTCCGTTGCGAACGAGACCCAGAATCGGGTTGCCGCGCGTCGGGTAGCCGGCGATGGTAAACACGTGGCTGTGGTCGGCGGTGACGATGATCAGCGTGTCCGAGGGGTCGGTCATCGTATATGCCATCTTCACCGCCTGGACAAACTCGATCGCATCGGTGAGCGCCCGATACGCGTTGGTTGCGTGGTGCGCGTGGTCAACGCGGCCGCTCTCGACCATGAGGTAGAAACCGTCGCTGTCCTTGCTCAGGATATCAATCGCCTTCTCGGTCAACTCGGTAAGCGAAGGCTCGCCAGCGGTATCGCTCTCGCGGTCCGCCTCGTATTCGAGGTGACTGCGTTCGAAGAGCCCCAAGAGGTGATCCGTTTCGGTCGGGTTGACCGCATCGAACTGATCCTTGTTCCACACGAACTCGGCGTTGGGATACCGGCTGACCCATTCTGCCGTCAGATCACGCCCATCCTGCCGTTCACCCACACGTCCCTCATCTTCCGGGTCATCCATCGTGGCCGGGATAAAACTGCGGCGGCCGCCGCCCATGGCAACTTCGAGGCCGTCGCCGTAGGGAAACTCGATGAGCTGACGCGCGATATCGACCGCGCCGAGCGCCTTGGCGGAATCACTCAAGTCCTTATCGTCTTCGAAGTTGCGATCCGAGGAGTGTGCATAGGAAGCGGCGGGCGTCGCGTGGGTGATGCGCGCCGTGGAGATGACTCCGGTGGACATACCGATCATCTCGGCGAGTTGGAGGATACTCAAAACCTCGTTGCCGGCAACGGTGCTGTGGTCACCGCGCTCGATGTCGGCGTCAACGCCGATCACACCAACGTCGGTCTTGACACCCGACTGAAAAGCCGTCGATGTACCGGCACTATCCGGAACCTGCTGGTTCACGTTGTACGTTTTCACAAGGCCGGTGAAAGGAAGGGTGTCGATAAAAAGCTCGTGCTCTTCACCGTCTTTGCCCTTGAGCTGACCTTCGAGGATTCGAGCCGCTGTAACCGTGCTTACGCCCATCCCGTCCGCGACAAAGAGGATCACGTTGCGCGCCTGGTTTGTGTTAAGCGCCCGCGAGAGCGTCGACTGAAGCGCGCTCTGCCCCCAGTCCCAGTAGAGATCCTCGTCCTGCGGCAGCCCGGACTTCATCGACGTGTTCGCGACGAAGTCCCTACCAAATGACGCCTCCGGAGCACCTGTCGCGAACACCATCGCCGCGACGAACGCCAGGGAAACCAATAACGGTCCTTTTTTCATGGGTAACCTCCTCACCTATGAGTGATGGATGACAGATTTGATACGCAACGTTTGGCCAACGTTTGGTCGCGGTTAGGATTCGGTCAATAAACGCTTATATCTGAGCTAGAATCTCATCAATCCATCTGGATCTGGACGAAGTGACGCGTGTGGAGTACAACGCGAGTACGTATGCTTCGCCTGTTGGGATCCGTACGCCTCTTCGACGCAAACCGGATTGTCCTGGCCGCGGCGTTGCTTGTCGCGTTTATCTATACTTGCGATCCTCTCGTCACCGGTCATCTCGTCTGAGCTGTTTCCGCCGGTACCGATCCTCCGCTCCTACTGGCTTGTTCTGCACGTGGCGTTCGCCTTTGTGGGTCTGGTGATCGTCGCCTGGTGCCTCGCCATTTTCACGTTCTGGGACGTCAATTATCTCATGACGGGGCTTCATTCCTACGGGTAACGCAAAATTAATGATCGGTTAGGGTTGTGTTAGGGCGCTACGATGTGGTAATTTCATTTCATGACGTCATTACGTCATGATGGAGGTCTCGTTGGCGAAGGATAAATCGAAGAAGAAGAACACTTCGCTTCGACTGGACGACAAGACGTTAAAGAGATTAAAGATGCTCGCCGTCGAAGAGGATTCGAGCGTGCAGCGCATCGTCGAGAAGCTGGTACACGAGTACCTGGAGAAGCGCGAAAAGGGGAAAAAATGATCTGGACGGCGGGTATGGCCGCCCAACACCAACTGATACAGGCGATTCCCGCGCGCTGGAAAGCCAAACGAAACGTGCGGGAAAGGTGCGCCCCGATTATCCTGGACACCTACGACGGGACGCTCTTCGCACGCGGGACCTTTCTCATCGCGTACCCCGGTGACCCGACGACGCTGGAAGCCCTTGGTGTACCGTCGTTTCGCGCCGAGACTGCGGAGCGACCGGTGCCCGGCGAGCCGGTTCCCGCCGCGGTGACCGCAATTGTCGAATCGTGTCATCCCCTGGCCCGCTCGTTGGGCGATTGGACTCTCCTGGACCACGGCGAGATCTACGAAGTTCGACAGAACTTCGCCATCTTGAACGAGGACGAAAAGACGGTGTGCCATTGCCGGGCGCGAACGTTCCGCCGCACGCCCCATTCAAAGGGAGTCACCGGATGGGCGTGCTCACAGCTTCGTGGATACGAAGATGAGGCGGAACAGCTCCTCGTTTCGATCGCGATAGGATCGCCGTTTGGGCGGGAACACGGCGATACCGGCCGGACCATCTCTCGGTCTATCTCCCGGGGCATCGGCCCCGGTACCGTCGGGACCACCGCGCCGCCGATCGAAGCGTCGTATCTGTTGGCCCGGGCGCCGCTCGCCGACGGGGTTCCAGCGGTCGAGCGTGACACACCGGCATTTACGGCGGTTTCTCTCCTGGCGCATCATATCGTCACCCGGGCGGACCGGTATCGTGACGGTGTCGTTGATGACCGCGACCCGGAAGCGCTCCACCAGTTCCGCGTGAACCTCCGGCGTGCGCGGTCGCTGATAAGTCTGCTCAAGTCGGTCTTTGAACCGTCCTTCCGGAGAACGATAGGGTCCGAGCTGCGCGAGATCATGTCCGTCACGAATCGCCTGCGGGACCTGGACGTCCATCTGCACGACGAAGCGATGTTGCGCGGCGCCATTCCGAACATGCTCGTCCCGGGGTTTACCCGTGTATTCAAACGGCTTCGCGAAGAGCGGGAACGAGAACGGGAACGCGTACGCGGGTACCTACGGAGCGATCAGTACATGTCGTCGATCGACACGGTGAAATCTCTTCTCATGACGAGCGAGGCGGAAGGAGCGAACGGCGGCGCAAAACCGATCGCATTCACCCTGCAACGCGCGATCCGTCGCCGGTACCAGGCGATCTCCGCGACGGTAGCATCGCTGAACGAACACTCCGAGCCGGAACAACTCCACGACCTACGCGTGTCGTGCAAAAAGCTCCGGTACCTGCTCGAGTTCTTCCCTACGCTGCTGCGATCAAAGGGAGCCAAAGAGACGGTGCGCGATCTCAAGAAGTTGCAGAACCTGCTCGGCGCGTACAACGACCTTTCGGTCCAGGAGGCGTTTCTCCTGAACCAAGTGGACGGGATGCGCGACGACACAAATGTGGCGATGGCGATCGGCGCCGCCTACGCGCAAAAGGCGGGTGAGCGGGAGGATCTTGCCGAGAAGTGCATGGCGGCGGCGCGCTCCTTTTGCAGTATCGCGCGGGGCGAGCGGATCGCACATCTCGTTTTGTGGGGGAAACGATGAAAACGGTGGCACTCTTCAGTATCAAGGGCGGCGTGGGGAAAACCGCAGCCGCGGTCAACCTGGCCTACTACGCCGCGGAAAAGGGAAAGAGGACGCTCCTGGTGGACCTCGATCCGCAGAGTTCGGCCGGCTTCTACTGCCGCGTCCGACCCAAGTCACGCGCCAGGGGCCGGAGTCTGCTCGACGGCAGGAAGCACGTGGTGTCGCTGGTCCGGGCCAGCGACTTTGCCAACCTGGATGTGCTTCCCGCGCCGCGGGGGTTTCGAAACCTGGACCGTCACCTCGATCACGAAAGTGACAAACGACGACGCCTGACACCGGTGTTCAAACGGCTGGGCCGCGAATACGACCGGATAATCGTCGACTGCCCGCCCCACTTCGGACTGCTCGCGGAAAACGTCTTCGTCGCCGCCGACACCATCCTTGTTCCGGTGGTTCCATCGGTCCTTTCGACTCGAACGCTGGAACAACTGGTCGCCTTTTTTGCCGATCGTTCGTTGCGTCCGGAACGGATCGTACCCTTCTTCTCGATGGTGGACCGCCGCAAGAGACTCCACCGGGAAAGCGTCGAGGCGGGCCAGGCACCGGGATCGCCCTTTCTCTCCACAATCATCCCCAACTCGTCGGTGGTGGAACGAATGGGGGTCGAGCGAAAGCCGCTTCTGGCATACGCCGCCCGTTCCCGCGCCGCCGTGGCGTTTCTCGACCTATCCGCTGAACTCGAGACGCGGAGTATTTTGTGATGGAAACGGAACGAACCTTCCTGGTGAGTGAGCTACCCCGGTCAATCAAGACGGGAAAGGGCACATCGATCGCACAGGGGTACCTTTCAATCGAAGAGGCGTCGGAGGTCCGTGTACGCCGCGCCGGCAAGAAGTTCTTTCTCACGGCCAAACAGGGCGCCGGTCTCCAGCGGGAGGAAAACGAAGTTTCGATCACGCGAAGCCAGTTCGAGATGCTCTGGCCGCTCACAGCGGGCCGACGCGTTGAGAAAGAACGCCACCTGGTGCGCCTGGGGGACGACCTTCGCGGAGAGGTAGACCTCTTCGCGGGCTCATTGCACGGCTTCGCCCTGGTGGAAGTGGAATTTACCGATGCGGACGCCGCAGCGGCGTTCCAGCCGCCGCCGTGGTTCGGTCCGGAGGTAACGGACGACGACGCCTTCGCAAACCGCAACCTCGCCCGGACAAACGGCCGCAACGTCTCCAACGGACTCCAGGCGGCGCTGGCACCGATCGCGCATTCCGTCGGCGCCATCCCGGTGATGAACCTCAACGGCGAAGACCGCGTTGTAGCGGTCACCACGCGGAGTGGATCCCGATGGGTATTCCCCAAGGGAAATCCGGAGGAGGGCGTGCCCAACGAGGAGATGGCGGTTCGGGAGGCGCTGGAAGAGGCCGGTGTCAACGGAGAGATCTTTGGTGAACCGATCCCGGTTCACTACTGGAAGGGCTACGCCCACTACATCATCAGCTACTATCCCATGCGCGTCACGGCACTCCTCACGGACTGGGAAGAGCGGAAGGAACGGGATCGTCGCGTCTGTACGCGCGAGGAAGCGCGTTCGCTCTTTCGTGACCGATCAATCGTCGACGCCGTGGAGCGAGTATTTGCCCGGAAGAAGGGTGGCCGATAGTACGAGCGGATGCGACCCGGCCGGTGAGTATCAAAACGATGAGGGGACGATGAAATGAACACGAGCACCAACATCGCCGTTCTCGGGTACGGCATGATCGGACGCGTCCACAGCCTCAACTACCGGGAACTTCCCTTTATCTACCCGCGCCTCATACCCGAACCGATACTTCACACGGTGTGCACCTCCCGGGAAGAGACGGCGGAGGCCGCACGGCGCGAGGCCGGTTTTCTCCACGGCCGCACCGACACGGAGGCCGTTCTCTCCGACCCGGAGGTGGAAGTCGTCGACGTATCGCTTCCCAACAGCGCCCATCGGCCCGTCATCGAGGCGGCCATGGCTGCCGGCACGCACGTCTACTGCGAGAAGCCGCTGGCGGGAACGCTCGAGGACGCCCGGGCCATCGCCGCTGCGGTTCGCGCATCGGACGCCCGGTTCGGGATGGTCTTCCAGTACCGCTTTGTGCCGGCCATTTTGCGTGCGAAACGACTTATCGACGAGGGGCGTATCGGTCGCGTCTTTACCTATCGCGCCGAGTACCTCCACTCCGGGTACCAGAACCCCGAACGGCCCCTCACCTGGAGGATGAAAAAAGATGAGGGCGGCTCCGGCGCGCTCGGCGATCTCGGGTCTCACGTAATCGACTTGGTGCGATACCTACTCGGTGACTTTGCCGAATTGCAGGGCAACCTCGAAACGTTCATCACCGAGCGTCCGGTGTCCAAGGGCGCCGACGAGAGGGGCCCCGTCACGGTTGACGACGTGGCGTGGATACAGGCGCGCATGGCAAACGGCGCGGTAGGATCGATCGAGGCGTCGCGATTTGCCACGGGTACCCTCGATGACCTGCGGTTGTGGGTGTACGGCGAAAAGGGCGCCTTCAAGTTCGATCTGATGGATCCCAGCTTTCTCCGGTGGTATGACGAAGGCACCGCACAGGGAACGTACGGTGGAGACCGGGGTTGGCAGCGACTCGACACGGTCAGTTTCTACCCGGACGCAAAGACGCCGCCGGCGCGGGCGCCCATCGGATGGATCCGGGCGCACGCGGAGAACCAGTACCGGTTCCTAAAGGCTCTAGCCGGAGGAAGCGAACCGGCGCCGGGAATCGAGGACGGCCTCAAGACGCAACTCGTCATCGACGCGGCGGAACGCTCCTCTGCCGCCGGCGGCCAATGGACCACGGTAGAGACGGAGTAGACGGAGACCCTCCGACGGCGCGTATTTCCCTGATCCCCGGCATCACCACCGAGGAGAGCGACCTGGAACGGAGGGCGGCCTTCGCGACAGCCCTGCCCGGAGACGTCCCGCTGGAACTGATCACCTTCAACCCGCTCGCCTCTGGAAAATACCTAGCATTTGAGCAAGAATACGACTTTGCTACTCGGGCTTCACCACTGCCGGGAAATTATGCAAGCACAAGGAGTACACGTTGTCTGACATCGTTGCCGTTGACGTGGGCGGCACCAAGACGGTCGTTGCAGTCGAGCGGTTGGAAGGACCCGATCGATTCCTCGAACTCGGGCGCTTTCCGACCGACGGAGATCCCGAGGTCGCCGCCCGCACCATCGTACAGACCATCCGGGACGGGGACGTCAGGCCTACCGCGGTGGGGATCGGCTGTCCGGGCCCACTCGACCCGTCCACGGGAACGCTGGTGGCCCCCCCGAATCTGCGCGGTTGGTGGGGGTTCCCACTCGCCCCGCGGATCGAGGAACAGTTGGGCGTACCGGTGAGGCTCGAAAACGACGCCAATGTAGGCGCTCTCGGCGAAGCGATTCACGGCAGCGGACGGGGCAGCGCTTCCATCTACTACCTGACGATTTCGACGGGGATCGGAGCCGGGTACGTCGTCAACGGGAAGATCCTCGGGGGCTACAAAACGATGGCCGGGGAAATCTGGGCGTTGGATCCGGGCTCTTTCTTCGGGGAACTCACGGGCGAGTCGATCGAGGACCGCGCCTCCGGTCCCGGACTGATCCGCGGTGCCACGCGCCGGATTCGTGAAGGCGGTACGACAACACTCACGGCCGACGGCCTCGACACGCGCATTCTGCTGGCCGCGGCGGAAAAAGGCGATCCCGTTGCCGTGGAAGCGCTCGAAGCGGGGCGTAACGCGATCGCCGGTACGGTCGTGTCGATCCTGGTGACCGTCGCGCCCGATTCGATCGTCCTCGCCGGCGGACTCTGTACCGAGAGCCGGTGGTTTGTCGATCCCGTCAAAGAACGAGTCGCTGCCTGGCTGCCCTCGGCGCAGTTGAAAGAAATCCCCATCTACCGCGCCGAGTTGTGGGATTCGGCCGTCCTCTTCGGCGCCGCTGAACTCGTACGCGACCTCATGTAGGCAGCCGGGGCAACGCCGCCATCAATGCGCCGGCGAAGTGGCGGACCACGCGGGCATACCGAAGCCCTTTTTCACGACCTCCAGGCAGAGGCCCAGACAGGCGCGCAGGAACTCTTCGCTCATGCCGCGGAGAATCACCTGTGCGACCAGGAACGTATCTCCTGGAGATGTTCACCGGCCGCCGCCTCACCCCGGGCAAGGAGATCCTCCGCCTTGTCAAGCTCATGAAATCCGATGTCGGCGATGTCCGGTTCTATGAGGATGTCCGCATCGCGCCGCCCCGTTTCGCTTGTGTTCCAGACCAGGACCGCGAAGGTGCCGGCCATTACGTCGATGATATTTTTGGGACGCCTACCCTCCGTGGCGTCGGGGATCAGGTCCACCGCAATCACGATGTCGACGCCCATGGAGCGAACGAGTCGCGCCGGCAGGTTGTTACGGACTCCCCCGTCCACGAGCAGGCGTTCGTCGAGTTCAACCGGTTCAAAGATCCCCGGGACGGAAGAACTGGCCCGGAGCGCCGGTGCAATCCGCCCCTCCCGAAGCACCACTTCCTCCGCGGTAGTGATATCGACCGCCACTACCGCCAATGGTACCTCCAACTCTTCAAAGGTGGTTCCACCCAGGAGATCGTCCAGCACGTGTTCCAGCCGTCCGCTCCGAACGATCCCCATCCCGGAAAAGGAGAGCTGGATCAGTTGGTTCCACCGGACGTCACGGCTCATTTCGCGGATTTCGTCCCACCGATACCCCGCGCATACCAGGGCACCGACGATACTGCCGACGCTCGTTCCGGCCACGGCGGCAATGTTTACTCCCTGTTCATGGAGGACCTTGAGCACGCCGATATGCGCTATGCCCCGTGCGGCGCCGCCTCCGAGCGCGAGCCCCACCCGGGGTTCCCGGGGGAAGTGACGAATCATGACGACGTCATCGGCTCCCGCAGCGGCCGGTTTTGGTTCCACCCGAACGAAGCCGTGCCGCTCGTAGAGTTGGACCGCCCGGTTCCTCCGGTCAACGCTGAGAGAGACGGCGCGCTCCCCGTTCCTGCGAACACGTGCGAGGATGCGGCTCAAAAGCCGTGTTCCGATACCACGACCGCGCACACCGGGCAGGACCGCTATGGTCATCTCCGGTACATCCGCCGCCACAAATCCGTACCCGGGGTTCTCCTCGGCGTTGCGCCGCACCCAGGCGGCGCCCACCGGTGATCCCTCCACTTCGGCGACGACGGCCGCATCCGCGGGACGCCCCCACCCTTCCCAGTAGCGTCGCAGATCCGGCGCGTCCACAACCGATGCATCCGGCCGAGCCTCACCGGGCGGAACGAATATCGCGTGGCCCAAAAAGGTACGGAGGAGCCTCTCATCGGACGGCCGTCCCGACCGGTACGTTACGCGTTGCATAGTTGAACCCTTCTATACCGTGAACGAACAAAGAACGCAATCGCGCCGTGGGAACCGGGCCGTTCCCGACCGACAGCAACGTATGTGACGCAACGAGTGTTCTCCGAGGGCTTGCAATGTGCGGCAACTCGTACGATACTGAGGAAAACGTCCCATACATTCACAAAAGTACACTCAACCACGTTAGGCCCTGGAGGGAAGGTTGTTTGTATGGAACGCAATCCGACGGCTCTTCGTCGTGATCGCGCTGGCGGCAATCATCGCCGTTCCGCGTGGCGGCGC
>JANQHT010000049.1 GCA_028282545.1 Spirochaetales bacterium | reverse complement strand
TGCGGAGGGTGCCGTGGTTTCAGCGCTCGGGGTGTTCGAACGCGGCTACTACGATCGCCTCGGTTACGGTGCCGGCACCTACGTACACACGGCGCAGTTTGATCCGGCGCGCCTTGCCGTTCCGCGCCTCGACCGTACACCGGAGCGCATCCTCCCGTCTGACTGGGAAACTGTTCACCGGGCACGCCTTGCAATCCCGGCACGGCACGGGACAATGAAACTCACCGACCCACGCATCACGAAGGCGGAGATGGAACGGTTTCAGAACGGATTTGGACTCGGTTTTCGTGACGGTGCAACGATCACTCACTGTCTCTGGATCGACGCTGGAACGGGCGAGGAGGGACCATACGTCGTTGCCTTTGCCGCCTATTCATCGCTTACCCAATACGTCGAGCTGATGGCTCTTCTCGCCGCATTGAACGACCAGATTCGGCAGGTGCGGGTGGTTCAGGCGCCGGGAACGCAGATCGAGGATTTTCTCAGGCAGCCCTACCAGGGGCAGAACACGACCAGAGGGGGAGCGTTCGAAGAGCGCATCAACGTATCGGCACACTGGCAGTTGCGGATTGGTAATCTGGAAGCGGCTGTAGAGGCGCTGGGGGGTTGCGGATCGGCCTGGCAGGTCAACCTGCGCCTGTCGGATCCGGTGGCCCGGTTCCTGACGGAGGACGCCCCGTGGACCGGGATCGGTGGGGAATACACGTTGACCCTTGGTGAGGAGTGTTCAGTTGCGGCGGGAATGAGTACCGGCGCCCCGGGGCTCGAATGCGACGTTGCCGCTTTCAGCCGCTACTGGATGGGGGCGGTATCCGCAGAGTTTCTGCAGGCGACGGGAGCGTTCCGCTGCGGTGTCGATACGGCGCGGAAGCTCGATGAGACGTTGGCTCTGCCGAGGCCTGATCGCGGGTGGGATTTTTGAACCCAGGCGAACCGGCGGGGCAGCCCCGCACACCTTCAACGGCCGCCGGGCGACGGCAGTCCGTCCGGCAAGGGCACTGTGCCGTACACCTTACCCGCGCGCGTATTCTTAATGAGGTACGATAGGCGTTTCTCCATCTCTTCCCGGCGCCGCGGCCCAGCTTCCGTTATCCAGCCGACCTTAAGGCGTCGGTAGAGGTACGGGAACCCCTGGAACAGCTCCCAGACCACCGCGTCTTCTTTGAGGCGCTCCTCGATCCACTGCGGCATGTCCCAGGGATCGTCCGGCGAACCAACTTGGTCGACTATTGGAGTGAGGCCTGCCGGCGTCATGAGGCCGGCGGCCTGCAGTTTCCAGACGCGCTGCCGGTTCAACTCGGAGAGGAAGCTCTTCTTTCGGCGCTGGGTGATGCGCTGTACGTTGCTGTCCGCATCCAGCTTCTTGATGGTACCGTCGATCCATCCGAAACAGAGGCACTCTTCAACCATGTCGTCATAGGAAATAGACGGCTTCCCGGAGGCTTTGACAAATCTCTGAAGCCAGATTTCCCTCTTCGTGGCGTGATTCGCTTCAAGCCACGACCGCCATTCGGACCGCTCCCTGGGGTAGAAAATTTCGCCGATGTCCATGGTATCAAGGTAACGATATCCACGGCGGTTTTTGTAGCATTGCGTTTCTCTGCGAAACCCGTCCGTACCGAGTTCACTTTGCATCGATCTCTTGACACCGAGCGGACCCTGCATTATAAAAAGGCACCGCGATACTAATCGCTATTTCAATAAAGTACACGACCAGAATCCCGAAATGTTGACCACTTACTACAGGAGTTGTTATGCCACGTGTGCGTCGCCGAGTCAGTCTGATATGGAAAATAATCGTAACTCTTCTGCTCGTTCAACTCGTGATGATGGCGATGCTTGCTCTCTTTCAGCAACGTGAAAGCATGCGGTCGGCGATCGCCGGTTTCAAGATGAATGCCGATCGTACTGCGAACCGCGTACCGAGTTCGATCGTCTATCCACTTTTCAACTTCGACATGACTCAAGTGGAGTTCCTTCTTTCGAACCTCATTACTGATCCCGACATCGCCCACGTAGAATTGCGTGACGCGACAGGCCTGTTGTTTTCGGCGCCAGAATCGACCGAAACGACCAACTCGGCGACGGACTCCGGGACGACGGCGCCTGTCGTACCGGATGAGGCCGACGATGTGTCGGCCCGGAGCGAGGTTCCGGTGGACGGTACGCTCCATACGGTGATAGTGCCGGTCGTTTTCGACGACGGGCAAAGCGACCCGGTCGATCTTGGGACCGTTGCCGTCACCTTTTCAATGGAACGTACGATCGATGAAGTTCGGAGCGGGTTGCTCGGAGCGATCGCCGGCAACGTGGGCATTGCGTTGGCGATAGGAATCGTTGTTTCGCTCCTCTTGATGCGCATCGTGTCGCGCCCGATCAAGCGCACGAAGGACGTCCTTGAAGACATCGCCGAAGGTGAAGGCGACCTTACCAGGGAACTTGACGTGAGGAGTCGCGACGAACTGGCCGACCTTGCGGCGGCATTCAACACCTTCGTTCGGAAACTGCGCGAATCCATCGGCCATATCCAGGAGAGCTTCGATCAGACGATCGATATCAAGGATGCGCTCGGCTCCAACACTGTCGAGACCGTCGCCGCGGTTAACGAGATGGGTGCCAACATCGACTCGACAAAAGAGCAGATGAGACGCCTCTCGAAGACGATCGGAGAGTCGACGCGGGCCGTCGAAACGATCCTCGGTAACGTCGAGCAAACGCGGAGCAATATCAAGAATCAAAATACCATGGTTGAAGAATCTACTTCGGCGGTTACCGAGATGGTCGCCAGCATCCAGAACGTGAGCACCGTCACGGAGAGGAGGCGGCAGACAACCGAACACCTTGTCGAGAGTGCACGCCTTGGGGGCGACAAACTCGACCAAACTAGTGCGATGATTGTTGAGATCACGAACAGTATTGACCAGATCGAGTCGATGGTGTCGATAATCAACAACATAGCTGCTCAGACCAACTTGCTCGCCATGAATGCCGCAATCGAGGCCGCACACGCGGGAGACGCTGGGCGAGGGTTTGCGGTTGTCGCCGACGAGATTCGCAAGCTCGCCGAGTCGTCAGGGCAGAATGCGAAGAACATATCGACCATCCTCGGAGAGATCATCACGAACATTGAAGCAGCTTCGCGAATGAGTTCTGAAACACAAGCCGCATTCGAGAACATCGACCGCGAAGTGACGGACGTTTCGAACTCATTAAAAGAGATCAACACAGCTATGTCGGAGCTTGCCACCGGCAGCACCCAAATCCAGAAAGCAATCGTAGAACTGAGCGACGTTTCGCAGCAGGTCGAGATGAGCGCCGGCGAGATGGAAGCGAGCGGCCAGTCGCTCTCGGAGACGATGGGGCAGGTCGGCGACATTTCGCGGATCGTATCGAGTGCCATGGAAGAGATCGCCGTGGGGACAGGTGAGATTAACAACGCCATGAACCAAGTATCCGATCTGAACCAGAAGATGGGCGACAACGCGGACCGTATCAAAGAGGAAATCGATCAATTCAAAATTGTCAAAAATACCTACACCTCGGAGGGAGAACTAAGATGAAGAGAATGTTCATCGCTATTGCAGTGGTCGTGATGGTCGCGACCGTGGGATTCACACAGACGCTCACCGCCTACGTGCTCCAGTCGGCGCCGCTCGGCTTTGTCGAAAACGGGGCGCCGAAGGGTGAACACTACGACTACCTGCAACGCCTCGCGGACCGGGTCGGCGTTACCATCGAAGCGCAGGTAGTGCCCAAGTCGCGGCTGATTGCGGGATTGGAGAACGGCGACGTCGATCTGGCGATCACGTTTCGCTCGGCGCGCTGGGACAGCTTTGTGGAGTGGTGCGGTTTGATTCGACAGATCCGCATCGTCGGAGTCAACCGTAACGGGCTGCCGCTCAACGGACTCGAAGACTTGCACAACTCGAACCGCGTCGGCGTGCTCGCCAACAGCTTTGTCAGCCCGGAGTTCGACAACGACGGGTCGATACCAAAGTACACGGTTCCCAACTACGACACGATGGTTCAACTACTCGCGAGCGGACGCATCGATACGGCGGTAGGCAACGCCATTTCGATCAGTTACAACATCGACAGACAGGGCGTCGCCGGGAACATCCAGAGCGATTCGGGGATAACCCTCGGTACCCAACAACAGTGGCTCGCCTTCACGAGCGCGTCGGACCATCATGACCTTATGCCCGCGTTTGCGCAGGCAATCGAGGATCTTCGTGCCGAAGGAGTGATGGATGAGATTCTTACGTCCTACGCCGGTACCACTTGGCGCGAGTTAAACGCCGTCGAATAGCCGAATAGCTGAGCAGACGGATTCATCCGTCGCACCGCGGGGGTCGCTTGGCCCTGCGCGGCGTGGCGGCAGTCTTTGAAGACGCACAGACGAACAAAGGGCGCCAATAGGCGTCGTTTGTTCGTCCACCCAACACACTACCGGCCGGCGCTTGTTTCGGTTTCGATCCACGCGTACTATTCACTACTACACGTTGTCATACGAATAGAAATAGTAGGACGCTGTATCTCAAAGCGCACGCGCGAAAGGGCGGTCTGGGCCGACTCTTGCACAAAAAAACGGTGACATCGAGAGTCTTTTGGTGGCATGTGGAGCAAAGGTAACTGAACGAAAGGGGGCGGCGATATCCGTGGTGCTGAACGGGTGCGTAGCTTCGTTCCACCGCCCTCATCCCGAAAAGGAAGCGGACAAGGGAGCAATTGCGAACACGATCAAATTTCTCAAAAAAGCCGGAATAGACCCGATGGAGGATGATGTATGACGTATCGAGGCTATACCGCCGTTGTCGAGTTTGACGAACGAGCGGAGACATTCGCTGGACGTGTCGTGAACAGTGACGCTCTGGTGTCATTCCGTGGCGATACGACACAAGAGTTGAAGCAATCGTTTTACGATGCCGTTGATGCATACCTTGAAGCGTGCGAAGAGGAGGGGATCGAGCCGGAGAAATCATACAACGGCACGTTTTCGATTCGTATGACCCCGGAGATTCACGAAGCGGCAGCGATCCGATCGGCACAAAAGAACGAATCATTGAACCAGTACATCACGAACCTGATCCGGCGGGATGTGGAAGTGCAGGAAGTTTGACGCCCTCGTGCCAAAGCGAACTATCCGCTACGGGTTCCTCGTGTGTTTCGTCCATATAAAAGAAAACCGACGCATCGCGACTCTTCCGCAAAGCTTGCTACACTTTGCGTTACAGTACGTTCACGATTGCGCCGGTGTTTCCGGTGGTAATATTCTTGAACCGTTACCACAGAACGATTTATATAATTGCAGGGGCAGGACTTGAACCTGCGACCTCCGGGTTATGAGCCCGACGAGCTGCCAACTGCTCTACCCTGCGATGCGTGGACGAGAATCTAATAAATGCGTGCAAAAGTGTCAACCGGGACCGAGGCGGACCAGCAGTTCGCATTTTGGAAATCACATAGCCTTGGCACGATTCGAAGAACACAACGCTTCGCTGCGCTGCAGAGACGCGTTTTTTCTTCGTTCCGGGCGCGCCTGTGGATAGGCTTTTTTTATCGGCAATGTAATCTCGCAAAATGCGAACTGCCTGTTGTTTGGCTATAGACAATGTTCGTCGGATGGCTTGTGGCCCTCCGTCCATACTGAGAATTGCTGGAGGCGGGCGGTCCGGACCTATGAAAACGTGGCGAAGGCCGTCTCGATGATATCGAGTTGGCGGTCCACTCCTGCGGTGATTCGGACCCAATCGGGCAGACCAAAAGATTTTAGGTGGCGGATCGTTGCCCCGGTTTGTGCGCAGTGTTCCACGAACTCGGCAGCGCGCTCGCCGATGCGAATTGCGACGAAATTCGCCTGCGTTTCCAGGTACTCGTAGCCGTAGCGGTCCAGAAAAGTGTACATCCGTGCAGTTGACTTCAGGTTCATTGCGGTAGAACGCTCCACGAAGTCGCTGTCCTCTAGGGCTGCCAGTGCCGCCCGTTGTGTTATGAGGCCTACGTTGAACGGTAGACGTGCCCGTTCCATTTCCACTACGCGCTCGGGCCGGGCGATGCCGTATCCGAGCCTGAACCCGGCCATACCGAATATCTTGGAAAACGTTCGCAACACGAGCAGATTGTCATATTCGGCCGGCAAGAGCGACGCCTGGAGCGCGGTTCCGTCTGTGCGGTATTCCTGGTAGGCGTGGTCTACTACGACGAGAACCTTTGACGGAACCGTGTCCATGAACCGGCGGAAATTACTGTCCGCGATCGCAAGCCCCGTTGGATTGTTGGGTGAGCAGAGAAACACCGCCCGCACGTCGTCGTGGAGACGCGCGGCGAATGCGTCCAGATCGTAGGCAAGGTCACGCATTGGAACGATTTCCGGCCGCCCGTCGAAGAGACGCACGGCGAACTCGTACTGGGAGAAGGTGTGCTCCGCTATCAGGCAGCGGTCACCGGGGTTGATGTAGGTGGCGGCGGCAATCGTGAGAACCTCATCCGATCCGTTGCCGTGCAGGATCCACGTTGGGTCGAGATCGTGACGGCGGGCGATGGCTTCCTTGAGTTCTACCGCGCCGCCGTCGGGATAGATGTACCCCTCGGAGAGCGCCTCCTGCGCTGCCCGGAGCGCCGCCGGCGAAAGGCCCAGCGGGTTTTCGTTGGAGGAGAGCTTGTCTACACCGGCTCGTCGTTCTCCCGGGTGGTAGGCGGTCATCGCGTGAAGGGCATTTCGCATACGCATCAGGCGATACTACTCGCGACGTTTTGGAAAAACAACACCGCGGGAGGCGCGTCTGCAGTTCTCGTTTTGGAGATCAAACGCCCCGGCACGTTTCTCATCCTGCCTACCTCCGGAACGAAGAACAAAACGCTGGGCTTCGCTGCGCTGCGCAAACGCGTTTTGTTCTTCGTTCCAGGCGCAGCCGGATCATCTCCAAATGGGAGGTGATCTCCAGAATGAGAACTGTCCGTCTTTTAGCGGAGACGAAGTCGTCGGAGGACTCGTCGCCCTCCGTCCATACTGAGAATCGCGGTAGGTGCGTCGTTATGAACCGTCACCCGGGCCGGGAGATGCCTGGTTCGCGGATGCGGGATCGCTCTTTTTCCGCTGCTTCTTCACAAAGTCGGGAGGGTTCTCCTTCAGGTACGTATGGTCTTCAGTGAGATCCTCGATCAGGTCCGCCACCTTCATGGTGAGCGAATTCTCCGTGGTTTTGGCGAAGATGAAGTCCCTGGGCGGTGGAAATTCTCCCTTGACGGCGCGCATGACGCGGTCGATTTCCTCGTAGGGAAAGCCGTGCATGATGATGACCCGTTGCTCTGCCATCGACCCAAGATACGAATCTTGACGGTCCGCTTCAAGACACGTACCCTTTTGACAAGGCGTAACTTACGCGTCCCCACGAAGATCAACAGGGCAACCGTAGGGATTGCTTTCATGGGCAATCCGAATGCCGGGCGAACCACCGTTCGCATCGGTCGGGAGCTGACCAGGCGAAACGGTTGACCGTGATGGTGGTGGACGCACCGGACCGCGGCTTGGCGACAGTAGCG
Source organism: Spirochaetales bacterium (assembly GCA_028282545.1). Classification (GTDB taxonomy): domain Bacteria; phylum Spirochaetota; class Spirochaetia; order DSM-27196; family Alkalispirochaetaceae; genus JANQHT01. Next base: position 3,428 of record JANQHT010000049.1, on the reverse strand, counting down.
CTATTCGCGTTCGCCTAGTCCGCTTTTGACTACGTGTTCGGTGGGTGGTGATACGACAACGGAGGTTGAAGTGTATGAGTGGACCTGACTTCGAACTGACCGACAGTCTGGGCCGGTATGTCCTGGTCATTTACGAACTGATCTCGGAAGAGGGCGTGGCGCGATCAAAGGACATCGCCCGCTTGGTTGGCGTGAGCAGGCCCTCCGTTACGGGGGCGTTGCAGAAACTCGCCCGTTCGAATCTCATCGAATACGAACCGTACGGGAACGTGAAACTCACCAAGACCGGTATTAAAAGCGCCCGCAGCCTGCTGCTCAAACACCGGGCGACGTTCGATTTTCTGACCCACGTCCTGGGCGTTTCCGATACGCGATCGGATGCCGTGGCCGCGGAGATAGAACAGCACCTGCCGGGGGACGTCCTCTGTCGCTTGGTTCAATTCACGAAGTGGTACAACGACAACGAATCCTTCCGGTTCAAATGGTCTGCGGCGTGCGGGAATCTCTGTCGAGCGGTGTATGGCCTGCCGGCCGTTGCCGGTTGCGTCGAAGCGACGGCGGCCGGCGGGTGACCGTTGTCATCCGACAGGCGGAAAACTCTCTCTGGCGGACGAAGCGCGACGATATCGTTGCGCGAACCGGTGCCGACGTCGTCATTGCGGAGGAGCCGGATGATGAGGTCTGCCGCCGGGCGGAACTCCTGGTCACGTATGACGAAACGCCGGAATCCCTCGCCGGATTCCCCCGGCTTCTGGGCATAGCCGTGCCCATAGCGGGGGTGGACCATCTCCCCCTTGAAACGATCGCCGCCCGCGGGATCGCCGTGGCAAACGCGCACGGCAACGGTAAATACGTCGCAGAGCGCGCGCTTACACTGGCGCTGGCGGTTTTCGGGAAGATCGTTCCGTTTCACCTGGACCTTTCGGCGGGAGAGTGGCACGGTTTTGCCGCCGGTGAGTCCGTCACGAGGAGTTGGAATTCCATCTTTGGCGCACGGGTCGCGGTCCTCGGTACCGGTTCGATTGGATCGTGGTGTGCCCGCCTCTTTGCCTCCTTCGGAACGAAGATCGTTGGACTGCGGCGCGGCACACAGGATCGAACCTCCGATGGAACTCCGTTTGACACCACTACCGCGCGCCTCGACGAAGCGCTGAGCGGTGCCGACGTCGTCATCGTAACGTTGCCCCTGACGACCGCGACACGCGGAATGATCGGTCCGGACGAGTTGGAAATGATGCGAGGGGCGGTGGTTGTCAACGTAGGCCGGGCGCACGTAGTGGATGAAAGGGCGTTGTACGAAGCGTTGCGTGCGGGAACGCTCCGCGGCGCCGGCCTTGACACGTGGTACAACTACCCGGACGCCGGGCAAACGCAGGCACAGCCGTCGGATTACCCGTTTCACGAGCTGTCCAACGTTGTGTTGTCACCTCACCTGGGGGGCTACACGCGCCAGGCAACCCGGGCAAGTATCGACGACACGGTCGAGAACGTCATCGCCTATCTCTCGACGGGTTCATTTGGTAACCCGGTCGATTTGTCGACCGGCTATTAAGCGGTCGGGTAGGTTCAGGAGCGATTGCCGGACAGCTTACCGCCGGTGCCGCTACGATCGTCGGTACGCACGCAGGTACTCTTCGGATTCGAAGAGCCCACTCACGTTGTCGGCGAGGGCCGGCCAGGTGTTGGCGGAGTTGTGTAGTTCCGGCGGCACCGTCCGCCGTTCGAGTTCGAAGGGCGGAGTACTGTCGCGGGCGGCGTGAAGGCCCATCGCGACGATTTCACCGCACGTTTTGAGATTGGCGGCGATTGCACGAACGTCCGTCATGATCAGTGCCCTGAACCGGTTGTGTGCCGACACGATCCTGCGTCGGCTGATCCCGGGTGACGCGGCGTTGCGCTCGATGCGCTCCTCTTCCTCCGCGATGGAACCGCGCTCCGTGGTGGTCCCGATCAGGAGGCGCACGTGCTCCAGTGCATGGTCCAGCTGGAGGAGCGCTTGGTGCAGTTCGTTCCGAAGATCCAGGCGATGGAATCGGGCATCGATCACCACGTGGGTAACCGCCTTGCGTTCACCGGTAAACTCACCGCTCGTAAGGAGCATCTCGATCACCGAGAGCGTCCGTGGGTAGAGATCGCGGGGAAAGCGCGTATTGTCGACGCTCTCGACTCCGTACGTTTCCGCCACATAGGTGCGAACGCTGAAGAAGCGGCGTCTCAGAACGTTGGACGGTACCCGGTCGCGGACGTACATTCGCCACTCCCTCTCGAAGGGTTCCCACCACTTCAGGCGGATCTTCACCGGGGCAACCGTCAACAGCGGCTGTTCCACGGCGAGGCGAACAACGTCAAGGAGCGGAACCGACCGCAACGTGGCGTTGATCCCGTTGTGGAGCGCGACAAACGTCTCCGACGGGATGCGAACCTTGCCGGCGGCGTACTCCCGCGCCAGGTCCAGAGCCGCAGGATCCACGAACGTTTGAAACGTCAGGAGAACCTGCAACAACCGAAACAGAGTTTGTCGGTTGGGTACGATAGGGATGGCCGTAACCGGATGGCGGGGATCGATCGTGAGTGCCGTGAACGGGAAGCCCACTAGAACCTGGGTGGTACGAATGGACCGCCAGACGCGTTCCAGGTCCTGGAATATCGTCGCCTTCTCCCGTTCCAGCGCTTCCGCGGCGGCATCACCGCTTGCCTGGGCCACGTCGGCCGTATCCATCGTCATCTGCCGGACGAGCTCTTCGGTAGGTTCCCCGGCGGTCGCAACGCGACGGAAATGATCGGGATTGATGCGACGGTTCGCGTAGCGCAGGAACCCGCCGTCGTCCCGCACCACCGTTTCGATAAGGGGCGTCACCTGATCGCACAACGCTCCAATCGCGCGCAGGCGGTCCGAAAAGCGCTGCGTCAGCTCGCGTCGGCCGGCGTCAACAAAATCGGACCAATGCGCGTTCAGCTGCTCCCGGAGGCGCGCAATTAGAAAGAGCCGTGTCATCTCGGCCTGGGAACGTCTGCGAAGGCGAGCGGCCAGTCGCAGGATCAATCGGCGAAGAAACGGCAGGGACGCGTACGCGTCGTCGTACCGATCCGGCGGCGGGAATACCGGGTCGGGAAAGGGAACCGTGTACCGTTGCCTGCGGAGCATCAGCGCACGTCGTAGTGCGTGAATGTGTCGGTGTCGGTATCGTAGAGACCAAACCCCGGCCGGCCAAAGCGTCCCATGATTTCGCCCGGGTTTGCCCAGAGCGTCCGGCCGTATCGTTTCTCGTAGCGCTGGTGATCGTGACCGCTGAAGACCGCGTCGAATCGCTCCGACGCCGCGACCGGCTCGGCGATCTCCGGGTAGTGGTTGATCGCTACCGTTTTGCCGCCGGCGTCAAAGGTACCAAACTGCCCGTGGAGCGGTACGTGGGCAAACCCGGCGGCAA
>JANQHT010000074.1 GCA_028282545.1 Spirochaetales bacterium | reverse complement strand
GTGCCGTCCAGGACCACGTTGCCCGACGGCAGCAGCATCGGTTCGTTGGTTGCGGCGTAATCACTGATCACGAACACCTGGATTCCTCCGACCAGGTCGATAAACGCCTGGAGCTCTTCCACCGAGAACACCAGGTGGAATCCAACCTCCTGGGCGACAAAGTGTTCAACGGAGGTGCGGTACGGCATCGGGTCATCCGCGTCGAAGAGCGTGCCGATTCCGTCGATTCGTTCTTCACCGGGGATCACCGTGCCGAGGTTGCGGGGTATGTCCAGGATCGCGACCCGGCCGTTGTCCGGGTGCAGGAAGAGAAGAGACGAAAGACGCGGTTGGTTGTCCTCGTGGACAACGAACAGGATCCGGAGGGTATCGTTTTCGTCAAGGTAGGTAGACACTTCGTCGGTTTGGAGTTGAAAGTACAGGACTACACCGGTCCCTCCGAGTACCGCCGCGATGAGAAAGAGGAAGAGTGTTGTTGTATCGACTAGGCGCGCCACGTACCGCTCTCCGTCAGTTCTTGATACATCGCGGCGGTTCGACTGTCCAGTGATCCGTACCGAGCGCGGTTGTGATCGATGACGGCGCATACCACTTCCGCCAGCGTCGCCCGCATCAATATCGCCGATCGCTCGCGATCGGTGAGATACGCCCTCCCGGGTTCCAAGTAGTCCGCCGCAAAGATGACGTGACCCACGGCGCCCAGACCGGTGTGCCCGAAGGTGTGGCACCGCACCGCTTCGATGATATCCCGGTCGAACACGCCGAATTCATTCTCCAGTCGCCACGCCGCCACTGGGCCGTGGAGCAGCACGGGATTGTCCAGGTCCGATCGTACGAGTTCAAGGCCGTTCGTTTTTGCCATTCGGAGCAGTTCACCGGTAGGGGTTTCACGATCCATGTCGTGTACAACCGCCGCGATGTCCACCGGCCCAGGACGTATCCCGAAGCGTTCGGCCAGCTCTGCCGCGGTACGCCGAACCCGATCGATGTGTTTGCGCCGTTTTTTTGAGAGGCGCTCGCGGTTTTGCCGCTCAATCACCTCGATCCCGTTACGCATAGATACCCCTCTCGGCGATGTATGCCGCTACGACCTCCGGTACGAGGTGATCGATGGCGGTGTCGGCCCTGGCCGCCTCACGGACACCGGACGACGATACGGTTAGGGCGTCGTTCTTCAGGAGGGTGTACCCCATTGGAAAGGAACGCTCCTTCAGGCGGTCTCCGTCGAACCCACCCCGGGTTGCTACGATCACGTGCACGCCGCGGAGCAGCTCTTCGGAACGGTGCCACCGGTCAAGCTGGTCCACTAGGTCGTCGCCGACGAGAAGCGCCAGGGATGTCTCTCCACTCTCGCGGAACGCCTGGACCGTCTCGTACGTAAACGAAACGCCCCCGCGCCCCAGTTCGATATCGCTCACGGAAAATCCCGACTCTTCCGCGATTGCCCGCGAAACCATTTCGAAGCGGTCCCGCTCTCCCGCCACGGGAGAGTGGGTTTTGAGCGGATTTTGCCCCGCCGGAACGAAGACGACCCGGCGCCACTCCGGGAGGAGCAGGGCCAGTTTTGCGATGCGGAGGTGGCCCCGATGGATCGGGTCAAAGGACCCGCCGTAGACTATCGTACCACCGGTCACTGCTCGCCCCTCTCCGGGGCCGTGGCGAGGTCATAGAGCACCCTCCGGGCACCCTCCAGGTTGTGACCGGTCGCCGCCGACAGGACCACCACGCGGTCACGCTTCACTTCGCGAAAGAACCGCCGCGCCAGTTCGCCCTCTGGATCGAGATCGCTCTTGTTGAGGAACACCACCGATTCCTTCGTCGCCAGGCCGGCTCCGTACGCTTTCACCTCCGCTTCCAGGGTCGCCAGCGCGGAAACGGGATCATCGCTTAGGTCGAGAACGAAGGCGAGTCCCACCGTCCGCGAGAGGTGTTTCAGGAACCGCGTCCCCAACCCGGCACCGCCTGACGCTCCCGCAATCAGACCGGGAATATCGGCGAGGACTACGTCGTGGTCGTGGACGCGCATGACGCCGAGGTTTGGGACAAGCGTCGTAAACGGATAGGAGGCAACGCGCGGTTTTGCAGCGGTGAGAACCTTGAGGAGGGTCGACTTCCCCGCATTGGGGAGGCCCACAAAACCGATGTCGGCGATGATGCGCAGTTCGACAACGACGGTTCGCTCTTCACCATCCTCTCCCGGTTGGGCGAATCGAGGTGCCTGGATTCTGGACGACTTGAAGTGCGCGTTGCCCTTGCCGCCGCGCCCGCCCTGTAAGAGAACGCTCCGCCTGCCCGGTGTGGTGAGGTCCAGCAGGAGATCTCGCGATTCGGCGTCGAGAACGACCGTTCCCGGCGGTACGACGATTTGCACGTCCTTCCCGTCGCGCCCGGTCATGAGGCGCCCCGCCCCGCCGGCGCCGTTGCCGGCGTTGTACCGCCCGTTCACGCGCAGCGCTGCGAGGGTTTTGACGTTCTGCCGGACGACAAAGACAACGTCCCCACCGCGCCCGCCGTCACCGCCGTCGGGACCGCCCCGGGGTATGTACTTTTCACGTCTGAACGAGACGGCGCCACGCCCTCCGGCACCGGACCGGACGACGATGGTAGCCTCGTCAACAAACATCGAGGGAGAGCGCTATTCTCCGGCAGGGACGATGGAAACGAGTTTCTTTCCGTTCCGCGAGTGGAACGTGACGGTGCCGTCCGCCTTGGCAAAGAGCGTGTCGTCCTTTCCGCGACCTACAAACTCGCCGGGGTGGATACGCGTCCCGCGCTGCCGGACGATGATCGATCCGGCGGTGACTACCTCGCCTCCGAAACGCTTCACTCCTAGCCGTTGCGAATTGGAATCACGTCCGTTCTTTGAACTACCGCCACCCTTTTTATGTGCCATCTATCTGCTCCTCAACGTACTCGTACAAAATCTGGTCCGGGTATGCCGCAGCTGCCAAGGCGAACTGGCGCGCTGTTACCGCGGCGACACCGGAAAGCCACCTCCGGGCCCGCCTGTTCCGGGCGCGGACTTCTGCAACGAAACGGCCCGGATGCGGCGCGTCGCCGGAAACGAGACAGTCCCGGCACTGCGCGACCGTCTCGCCAAAGGCCCGGACCAGCGTGGATACCACAGCGCAGGGCGCGCTGTCGTGTCCGTCCCGCGTCGGTGCGTGCCCGTCCGATTCGATACAAACGTATCCGTCTCCGGATGCCATGAGCCGAACGCGGATCACGCGGCGTCAGGCCCCGGCCAACCCCTTGATCCGCACCGTGGAAACCATGCTTCGGTGCCCGATCGTTCGGTGGTAGTTCTTGCGGCGCTTGAACTTGCGCACAATGACCTTCTCTCCGCGGCCGTGCCCTTCCACCGTTGCCGTCACGGACGCGCCCTTCACGTAGGGGGTGCCAACCGTAACGCCTTCATCCGTCCGGAAGAGAACGACCCTGTCGAACGTTACCTCCGAACCTTCATCCTGCGGCAGTCGATCTACGGTCAGGAGTGTTCCCTCTTCCGCTTTGTACTGCCGTCCTGAAATTTCTACCATTGCGTACATGCCATCAATCTCCACGTTCGTGAGCGTGTAATTAAACAGATTTGCACCGCTTCGTCAAGGTAACGACCGGTGCGGAGCGAAGAACAAAACGCTGGGCTTCGCTGCGCTGCAGAGACGCGTTTTGTTCTTCCTTCAGGGCGCGCTTGGTGCTATTCGCCTCCATTCGGCAGTGTGATCTCCAAAATGAGACCTGCCTGTCGTTTGACAGAGACATAGTCGTCGGAGGGCTCATCGCCCTTCGTCCATACTGAGAAATGCTACCCACGCCTACTCGAGGTTGGTATACCCCATGAGGAATCGATCGATCTCGCGGGCGGCGCCCCGCCCCTCTTTGATCGCCCAGACGACGAGCGATTGTCCCCGGCGACAATCACCGGCGGCAAATACACCCGGAATTGACGTTGTGAACTCTCCGAAGGGGGCGCGGACGTTGCTTCGCTCGTCGCGATCCACACCGAGCGTTTCGACCACCATGTCCTCCGGTCCCAGGAAACCCATGGCGAGGAATACCAGGTCCGCCGGCCACTCCTCTTCGCTCCCGGGGATCTCTTCCATCTGCGGGCGCAAACCGGGCTCCTTGGTCCACTTGACCCGCACCGTTCGCACCGCGGTGAGTACGCCGTTTTCTCCGACGAACTCCTTGGTGAGAATGGCGTACTCGCGAGGGTCGCGACCAAATCGCGCGGCCGCCTCTTCGTGGCCGTAGTCGACCTTGAGGGTCCGGGCGAAGTGCGGCCAGGGCATCTCGTCGGTCCGTTCTTTCGGAGGCTCCGGCATGAGTTCGAAATTGAAGAGGCTCTTGCAACCGTGGCGGACGCTCGTCCCGAGGCAGTCATTCCCGGTGTCGCCCCCGCCGATGACGATCACGTCTTTCCCGGCGGCGTTGATATAGTCGCCGTCCTCGAAGTTGCTGTCCAGCAGGCTCCGCGTATTGCGCGAGAGGAAGTCCATGGCAAAGTGGACTCCCTTTAGCTCTCGCCCCGGAACGGGAAGATCTCGCGGACGGGTCGATCCCACGGCGATAAGGGTCGCGTCGAAGAGGCGAGCGAAATCCGTGGGTCTCTCGTCCACACCGACCTCGACCCCCGTTCGAAACTCGACGCCTTCATCGCTCATGATGTCGACGCGCTTCTGCAGCAGTCCCTTGTCCAGCTTCATGTTTGGAATACCGTACATCATGAGGCCGCCGATCCGGTCCGCTCGTTCGAACACGGTGACGCTGTGCCCCGCTTGGTTCAACTGGTCCGCCGCGGCCAGCCCGGCCGGCCCGCTCCCCACGATCGCCACGCGGCGACCCGTTCGGAACTCGGGGGGGCGGGCAAACATCAACCCCCGTTCGAAGGCACGGTCCGCAATGGCCGCTTCGTTCTCCTTGATCGTTACCGGCGGTTCGCTGATTCCGAGCACACAGGCGTGTTCACACGGCGCCGGACAGACGCGACCGGTGATTGCGGGAAAATTGTTCGTCTTTCGAAGGCGCCAGAACGCCTCTTCCCAGCGTCCCTGATAGATAAGGTCATTCCATTCGGGAATCAGGTTGTCCACCGGACATCCGTAGTCGGACTGGCAGAAGGGCACGCCGCAATCCATGCACCGCGCACCCTGCTCCTTCCGCTTGTCGTCATCCATCTCCCGTTTGAACTCGTCGAAATTGCTCGTTCGTTCAAGCGCGGGGTCGTGTTCCGACGACTCCCGGGGGTACTCGATAAACCCGGTTGCCTTACCCATGGACAGCCTCCCGGACCCTCTGCGTCTCCAGGACGCGGGCGTACTCCGGCGCTACCACCTTGCGGAAGAGTCCCCGTTGCGTTTCCCAGTCGCCGATGATCTGGTCCGCCCGGGAGCTTCCGGTCAGACGACGGTGCTCCCTGATCATGGTAAGCACGTCCTCCTCGTCCCCCGGGGAGAGCGGGTAGATCTCCGCCAGGTCACCGTTGATGTTTCGTTCCAGGGCGGCCGCCGGATCCCAGACAAAGGCGATTCCCCCGCTCATTCCGGCCGCGAAATTCCGCCCAACCCCGCCGAGGATGTAGGCGCGACCGCCGGTCATGTACTCGCACCCGTGGAGCCCGACACCCTCCACCACGACGCCAGCGCCGGAGTTTCGAACACAGAAGCGTTCCGACGCTATTCCCCGGATAAAGGCGTTCCCACCGGTGGCGCCGTAGAAAGAGACGTTTCCGATGATCACGTTCTCTTCCGCGGCGTATCCGGCGGATTCGGATGGGCGAATCACCAGTTTTCCCCCGGAAAGCCCCTTTCCCACGTAATCGTTGGCGTCACCGGCCAGGGAAAACGTAACGCCCTGGGCCAGGAACGCGCCGAAGCTCTGCCCGGCGCTTCCGGCAAAGTCGAAGACAGCGGTGTCTTCCTCCAGGACGTAGGGGCCAATCTGCTCCGCGATCCGCCCGGACAACATCGCCCCCACCGTGCGGTCGGTGTTCCGGATGGGAAAGGAACGGTAGACCGCTTCGCCGGAGTCAAAGAGCGGCGCCGCGGCGTCGATAAGCTTCCGGTCCAGGACATCGTCGATACCGTGGTCTTGGGGAACACAGCAGATCACACCGCTGTGCGTATCGGAGACGACGATCGGTTCGAGCAGCGGCGAGAGGTCCACGCCCTCCGCCTTCCAGTTCCGCGTCTGTTCGTCCACTTCCAGAATATCCACCCGGCCCACCATCTCGTCGATGGTCCGGAAGCCGAGCTCCGCCATGATCTCTCGCGCCTCCTGGGCGACGTATTGCATAAATCGAACGACGTGCTCCGGGCTGCCGGCGAACTTGCGCCGCAGCTCCTCATCTTGGGTAGCGATGCCCACGGGACACGTGTTCTTTTCGCACTTGCGCATCATGATGCACCCCATCGACACGAGGGCGCCGGTGGCGAATCCCATCTCTTCCGCACCGAGGAGCGCGGCGATCACCACGTCCCGCCCCGTTTTCAACTGGCCGTCCGTCTGCACGACGACCCTGCTCCGGAGGTCGTTGAGGACGAGCGTCTGGTGCGTCTCAGCGAGTCCCAACTCCCAGGGGAGGCCGGCGTGCTTGATTCCCGTCAACGGGCTGGCCCCGGTCCCCCCATCGTGACCCGACACGAGGATATGGTCGGCGTGCGCCTTGGCCACGCCGGCCGCGACGGTACCCACGCCGACTTCGCTCACGAGTTTCACGCTGATACGGGCGTTGGGGTTTGCATTCTTCAAATCGAAGATCAGTTGCGCCAAGTCTTCGATCGAATAGATGTCGTGGTGCGGCGGCGGACTGATGAGGCCTACGCCGGGTGTCGAAAAGCGCGTCTTTGCGATGATGTCGAAGACCTTGTGGCCGGGAAGTTCGCCACCCTCACCGGGCTTCGCACCCTGGGCCATCTTGATCTGGATTTCGTCGGCGTTGACCAGGTAGTCGATATTGACACCGAACCGTCCGCTCGCAACCTGCTTGATTGCGGAGCGTTTGGAGTCACCGTTATCCAGCGGAATGAACCGTGAGGGGATCTCGCCCCCTTCGCCGGTATTTGACTTGCCCCCGATCCGGTTCATGGCAACGGCGAGCGTTTCGTGCGCTTCGAGGCTGATTGAGCCGAAGCTCATCGCGCCGGTTACGAAGCGGCGCGTGATCGCCTCTACCGGTTCCACCTCTTCGATCGATACCGGCGTTCCCTTTCGCAGGCGCAGGAGACCGCGCAGGGTCGCCTGGGAGGTACTGCGCTGGTTCTGTCGTTCCGAGAAGCGCTTGAACGCACCGTAGTCGTCGGTCCGGACGGCGATCTGCAGGTCCGCGATCGACTGCGGGTCCCACATGTGCATCTCTCCACCGAATCGGTACTGGTAGTCACCGGTGTTCAGGTAGTCGCCGCCGATGGGGCGGTTACCGCGGGGGAACGCCAGCTCGTGGCGGCGAAGTCCCTCCCGGGCGAGCCCTTCGAAGCCGATGCCCTGGATACGACTGGCGGTACCGGCGAAACAGCGCGAAATCACCGGGTCCGCGATTCCCACCGCCTCGAAGATCTGCGCCCCCTTGTAGCTCTCCAGGGTACTGATGCCCATCTTGCCGAAAACCTTGCGCATCCCCTTGTTGATGGCCGCCCGGTAGGCGTCGACGATCGCCCGGTCGTCCCGGGTCGTCTCCAATTGGCCGTCCTTGCGGAGCTTCCACATCGCCTCGTACGCCAGGTAGGGGTTGACCGCGTCGGCGCCGTACCCAACGAGCGTACAGAAATGGTGCACCTCCCGGGGCTCGCCGCTCTCCACGACGAGGGCCACCCGCGTTCGTTTGTGCGTGCGCACCAGGCGATGGTGGACGGCCCCGACCGCCAGGAGCGCACTTATCGGGGCGCGCGTCTCCCCAACGGCGCGGTCACTGAGAACGATCACGGTAAAACCCGCTCTCACCGCCTCGTCGGCTTCCGTACAGACCCGTTCGATCGCGCTCTCCAGCGCCGACTCGCCGGCGGCCGCTCGGAAGGTCGTGTCAATGATCGTACTGGTCCAATCGCGGTACTCCAGTGATTTTATCTTTGCCGTCTCGGCGTTCGTGAGGATCGGCTGTTCAAGGAAGAGCCGGTGCACGTGGTGCTCTTCACGCGTGAGCAAGTTTCCCTCGGGACCGATGTAGGCCGCCAGACTCATGATCGTGGCTTCCCGGATCGAATCGATCGGTGGATTTGTCACCTGCGCAAAGAGCTGCTTGAAATAGTCGTACACCAGGCGCGGCTGGTTTGAGAGGACCGCCAGGGGCGTGTCGTTTCCCATGCTCCCGAGGGGCTCTTTCGATGTTTCCGCCATGGGCTTTATGATCATCTGGAGATGTTCAATCGTGAAACCGAACGCCCGCAGGCGCGGGAGAATCGTCTCTTCGTCCAGTCCCGGGGCGCCCGGCGCCCCCGGGAGTTCGCCTATTGTCAGCTTCTGGCGCGATATCCACTCGCCGTAGGGGTGGCGGTCTGCAATGCCGTTCTTCAACTCCTCGTCGTCGACGATGCGCTTCTGTTCAAAGTCCACGAGGAACATCCGCCCCGGCTGGAGGCGCCCCTTGGAGGCAACACGCTCCTCTTCGATAGCGAGGACACCCACTTCGCTCGCCATGACAACGGTGCCGTCCTGGGTAACGTAGTAGCGGCTGGGGCGCAGTCCGTTCCGATCGAGAACCGCACCGATCACGCGGCCGTCCGTGAAAACGATCGACGCCGGTCCGTCCCAAGGCTCCATCTGCGCGCTCATGTACTCGTACATGTCGCGCCCCTTCTGCGGCATGTGCGGGTGCGTCTGCCACGCCTCGGGAATCATCATCATCACCGCTTCCGGGAGTTCCCGGCCGGTCATGAGGAGAAGCTCCAGGACGTTGTCGAAGGTGCCGCTGTCCGACAGGTCCGGTTCCACCACCGGGAGAATGTCTCCAATCCGGTCGCCGAAGAGTTCCGACTTCATCTGCCCTTCCCGGGCACGCATCTTGTTTTCGTTTCCTCGGAGGGTATTGATCTCTCCGTTGTGGCTCATAACGCGCAAGGGCTGCGCCCGATCCCAACTGGGAAAGGTGTTGGTCGAGAACCGGGAGTGCACCATCGCAAGGTGGGTGGTGTAGGCCGGGTCGCTCAGATCCGCATAGAACGCAAAGAGCTGCTCCGGCGTCACCATCCCCTTGTACACGATCACGCGGCTGCTCAAGCTGCATACGTAAAAGACGTTGCCCGGGTCTATCCGGCTCGCCCGGATCTCATTCCCGGCGCGTTTCCGGATTCGATAGAGATTGCGCTCGAACGATTCTCCGCCCCTTTCCGAAACGATCAGTGCCATTTCGATAGTGGGCTGCGAAGCCCTGGCCGAAGGGCCGATCCCCGCTTCGCGAACGGGGACGGGGCGCCAGGCAAGAAACCGCTCGCCCGTCTCGTTACAGATCCGTTCAAAGGCGGCCTTGCACGCGTCGCGCTCTTCGTCGTAGCGCGAAAGGAAGACGACCCCGGCAGCGAGGCGTCCTTCGGGAGGAACATCAACGCCGAGTTCCTCCCTCACCACCCGTTCCAACAAGCCGTACGGCAGCGCCGTGAGGACCCCCGCGCCGTCACCGGTATTCACCTCCGCTCCAACCGCGCCGCGATGGCTCATGTTGACGAGTATTTCCTCCGATTGACGGAGGATTTCGTGATTCCGCGTACCGTCAATCTTTGCGACAAAGCCTACTCCGCACGCGTCGTGTTCGTAGGCCGGATCGTACAGTCCTATCTTTTGGGGGCGTTGCCCTCCGCTCATTTCTTCACCTCGATTCCGTTGCAAACTATGGCATGCAAAAACCGTGCCTTATTGCATATTTATGCAACCACATTGAATATAACGAGTTAGCACGTCCCGCGGTTTCCCACCTGCAGGTACATCCCACCAAAATGTAGGCAAACCGACAGAACGGTCGACATATTTGTAGTATTACATCGCTTCCACAAAGGGGATGTTCAGAAGCCGCAGCCCGTTTCGCATGACCACCGCCACCGACTCACAGAGGGCGAGCCGGAAGGCGCGGACCTCCGCATCGTCCGCGACGGCGATCGGATTGTCGTGATAGAAACGGGAGAACGCCTTGGCGGTATCAAACAGGTGGTTGGCAATGAGTGACGGGTTGATCTGCCGGGCCGCATCCGCGCAGACGTCGGGGAACCGCGTCACGCATTTGGTTAGCGCCCACTCGTCGTCGTTTACCCGTCCCGAATAGGTGCCCTCACCGCTCTCGCGATTTCGACGGAGTACGCTCGCGATCCGGGCACCCACGTATTGGAGGTAGGGCCCCGTGTCCCCGGAAAACGAAAGCGACTCCGCCGGGTCGAACACCATGTCCTTCGCCGGCGAGGTCTGCAGCAGGTAGTAGTGAAGTGCCGCGATCGCCACGTGGTGCGCCGTTTCGCCTACCGCCGACTCTTCCACCCGGTCCTTGTCGCGAATCTCCGCCTCCGCCATCCGGGTCAACTCGTCAAGGAGATCGTCTGCGTCGACAACGGTACCCTCCCTCGATTTCATCTTTCCGTCGGGAAGGTTGACCATGCCGTACGACAGGTGAACCAGGTTCCGTGCCCACTCCTGGCCTAGGCGGCGCAGTACTTCGAAGAGCACCTGGAAGTGGTACCGCTGTTCGCTGCCCACAACGTAGACCAGGCGGTCAAAGGGCCACTCCCGGTGGCGCTCCATCGCCGTTCCGATGTCCTGGGTCAGGTAGAGCGAGGTCCCGTCACCGCGGAGCAAAACCTTCCGATCCAACCCGATATCGGTCAGATCCACCCACACCGTTCCTTTCTCATCCCGGGTGAACACGCCGGTGTCGAGTCCCTTGAGTACCTCCGCTCGGCCCAGAGAGTACGTTTCACTCTCCAGGTAGATCTTGTCGAAAGAGATCCCGGTCCTGGCGTAGGTCTGCGAAATACCCGCAACGGCCCAGGCGTTCATCTTCTTCCAGAGTTCGACCACTTCCGGATCACCCTCTTCCCACCGTTGCAGCAGTTCCCGCGCCTCCGCTTCGGCCTTTGGGTCATCTTTGGCCCACTGTGCGAACCGGACGTAGTATTCACCCACAAAGTGGTCCGGCTTTGTGCCGGTGCTCTCCGGAGTGGCACCTTCACCAAAGCGGTGATAGGCGAGCATCGACTTGCAGATGTGAATCCCCCGGTCGTTGATGAGGTTGACCCGACGAACATCGGCGCCAGCGTTCGCGCATATCCGGGCGACACTCTCCCCGAGCGCGTCATTCCGCAGGTGACCGAGATGAAGCGGTTTGTTCGTGTTCGGCGCCGAGAACTCGACCATGATTCGTTCGCCCGCCATCTCCCGGCCCGCTCCATAGAGGTCCGCCCCCGCCCGGGCGCTTTCAATGGTCTCCCGGGCAACGGCCTTTCGGTCAAGGAACACGTTCACGTAGGGACCGTCCGCGACCACCCGTTCGTTTGGCCCCGTTTCGATAGCGTCACAGACCTCGGATGCAATTACGGCGGGGTTCGCACGCAGGATTCGCGATAGGGGAAACATAGGGAAGGCGATGTCGCCCTTTGTGTCATCCGGCGGAGTCTCCACCGCAACCGCCGAGTCGATGGCACCGCTGTCCGGCTCGTCGCTTGCCACCCGTATAAGCGCAGCGACAACCGCGCTCCGCCACTTGTCGTAGTAGTGTTTCATGTCAGATCGTCCGTGGTTTGGGGATACTACCCGATCGGTAATGCCCGCGTCACCCGTTGCCCACAAAGGCGCCGAGTGCCTCGGCCTCTTCCTCGACTGAAGCGAGGTCTACGATGAGGCCTCGAACCGATGCCAGTTGTTCGGCAACGCCCTTCATCTCCTCGAGGAGTTCCGCGTTTCGCCGGCCACCGATTTCTCCGAAGTTGGAAAGCGAGTCAAAGGTACTGCCCGGCTGGGCGTAGAGGATTCCGTGCATGAGGTTTGAGAGCATGTCCACGCTTCGCAGGAGCGCGGTTCGAATGGCGAGCACCCGATTCTCCAGTTCCTCGACGACGGCCCGCCGTTGCTCCGCGTCGTGCATCCCGTCAATCAGCCCCCGGAGGGCCCCGCCGGACTCCAGGTCCGTCGTTACCTTTCCCCACTGGACTCCGAAATTGGATAGCTCGTTGTAGGCGTCGTTGAACTGCGCCCGATTTCCCGGTTTGTAGAATTCGCCCTGGACCAAAACCGCTTTCAACACCGGACGCATCGCGTCATAGAACTTCTGAAAAAAGAGCGACATCACCGCGGCGGACCAAAAGAATCTCACCGGCTTGTCATCGCTCTCTCCCGGATAGCCTGGGAGCGGCTGCAGGAGGTGCGAGAAGAGGTGCATGGCGGTCACGGAAAGCTCCCTGAACCGTCGTCGGATCCGGTGTTCCGCTACTCCGCGGGTAAGACGTTCCCCGAGGAACCGCTTGTAGACCAGGAACCAGTCTTCGCCGCCCGCCGCCTGCGCCACCTCAAAGGAGAGATCGTCGTGTACAACCCGCAGTACCTTTTCGAGTTCCAGCGCCCGCGTATGGTCGCGGATGCGCGTGAGCGCGCCGGTCATCTTGCTCATCTCCACGTGCACCCACCGGGAGAGTTCCTCACCGGTCATCGTTTTTGCCGTATCGGAACCCGCGTAGAGGATGACCGCCTCCAGCGCCGTTGGATCGATCGCATCCTTGAGCGCCACCACCGTCGTAGCCAGCGAGTCCAGGTGCCTGCTCACGTAGTCGAACGAGCACAGGCCGACGTCATTCCCCCCGCCCGCTTCGAAACACTCCAGGACCGTTTGGAATGGGAATTGCGTCAGGCTGTAGAGGAGATCGACTACGCGGACGGTCATCATCATATCGGAACGGGATCGGATGGGAATCGATTCCATTCGTTTATCCAGTTCCTGGCGCACCTGCCGTTTCACCGCGGCCTCGTTGGTACCCTCCCGCGACGCGATCGCATCGGAGTCTGTCAGCAGCATCAGCTCCCGGTGTTCAAGCGCAATTCGCATTGCCGCCAGGTACACCACGAAACTGGAACGATTTGGCCCACTCACCGCCGCAAAGGAGTCGCGGATTACCGGAATCGCCTCGCCTATTCCGGCGATATGATCCCGGAATGGTACGAGCAGCAGCCGTTTTCTTTGGTCCAGAATGTCCCCGGCGGATTCACGAATTGACTCCACGGTGGCGCGCATGGCGAACTCCGACATGATCTCGTCCCTGGGACGCGCCCGAAAGATCGAAACCAGGGCCACCCAGAGTCGTTGCCACCACGGAAGCGAACGATACTCCTTTTCCGGATCGAAGCGCGCGGAAACGCCGGCCAGGTATATGGGTTCCGACGCTCCCTGAAAGGACTTCGAGATTCGCGCCAGCATCTGGCGGCGTTCGTCTGAGGTAAGGGTTTCCACGAGCCGTTCGAACGTCTGCTTTCGATCCATTCCTTCATTTCAACTATACGTTGACGCAGGCCGGTTGTCTGCAATCCTTGACACGTTTTGTCATATCACGCAGACTTTGCCCGTGATCAAGTCCGGCGCGGCCATTGTGTCTATCCTCATTATTATTGAGCCACCCACGGGGGCGGAAGGATAGGCAACAGCCTGGGCCAGAAGAGCCGTCCTTCCGTTGGAAGGGCGGTTTTTTTTTGCCGGGCGCTCGTCGCGCGGCAGCCGGACGGCAGACCGATGCGAGGTGGACCATGAAGGTAACGGTGTACGACACGACGCTACGGGACGGGATGCAGGGAGTAGCCGTCAACTACACGCTGGACGACAAGATCAAGATCGCCCACGAACTGGACGCGATGAAGATCGACTACGTGGAGGGCGGGTTTCCCCTGTCAAACGAAAAGGAGGCCGCCTTCTTCCGGCAATGCCGGTCGGAACGCTTCCGGCACACCCGTATCGTTGCGTTCGGTTCGACGCGAAAAGCGAACGGTACAGCTTCCTCAGATGCACACATCCGGGCGCTCCTCGATGCCGAGACGGAAACGGTGATCATCGTCGGAAAGACGTGGAAAGCGCACGTCGACAAGGTGCTGCAGACCACCAAGGAAGAGAACCTCGAGATGATCGCCGACTCGGTCCGGTTCCTCAAAGCGGAGGGGCGGGAAGTCTTCTTCGATGCGGAACACTTCTTCGACGGCTACAAGGATGACCCCGACTACGCCGTACAGGTCCTGCGCGCCGCCCACGACGCCGGCGCGGATTGTCTGGTCCTGTGTGACACAAACGGCGGTACGGTAACGACCGAAGTGGCGAACACCATGGCAAACCTGCCGGCCGATACCCTGGGTCCCCTGGGGGGACACTTCCACAACGACTGCGGCGTAGCGATCGCCAACAGCCTCGCCGCGGTGGACGCCGGCGCGGTCCACATCCAGGGCACCATCAATGGGTGGGGCGAGCGGTGCGGGAACGCGGACCTCTGTACGTTTATCCCCAACTTGGTCCTCAAAACGCCGCACGAGTCAAACGTATCGGAGCGCTTGGCGCATCTCACGCACCTATCGAGATTTGTGTCGGAAAAGGCGAACATCATTCCCGATCGGCGCGCCCCCTACGTCGGTGACGCGGCGTTCAGCCATAAGGCGGGGCAGCACGCGGACGTACTTGCCAAGGCGGATTACCTGATGGAGCACGTGAAGAGCGAGTTGGTCGGCAACGAGCGGCACATCGTGCTTTCCGAACTGGCCGGGAAATCGACGGTGCTCGAAAAGATGCGCAGCTACGGCGAATTCTCCAAGAAGTCCGACGTGGTTACCGGCCTCACGGAACTGCTGAAGGAAAAGGAGGTCCAGGGGTACGAGTACGAGGCGGCGGAGGCGAGCTTCGACCTACTCGTTCGAAAGGCGCTCGGCAAGTACAAACCTCTCGTGGAACTTCGAAACTACCACCTCGAGAGCTACAAGACCGCCGACGCACCCTCCCAGACGGTAGGGCGCGTCTTTCTGAATACGGAGGGTCGCGAGATCATGGGGGCCTCGGTCGGCGTGGGCCCCGTGGAAACGCTGGACCACGCCTTGCGAGACGCGCTGACTCCGTTTTACCCATTTCTGAAAGACATTGCGCTCAGCGACTACCGAGTGCGGGTATTGAATCCGGAAGAGGCCGCGGCGGCGAAGGTGCGCGTATTCGTTACCTCGACCGATCACGAAACGTCCTGGGATACCGTAGGGGTCCACGAAAACATCGTTGAAGCGTCCTGGGAAGCGATCATCGACTCCTTCGAATACTACTTCAACCGGTACGTGAACGGCGATTCCTGAGGTGAATGGGGCCGCCCGACCGGGAGCGACAACCGCAGGTGATTAGCTGAACGGGACCGGCTGAAACGACGGTCGCACCGCCCGGGAGCGGCTACCGGTGCAGTTGTCTGATCACCTGGAGAACGCCCGGGAGGAGCTGTTTTTTGCGCGAAACGACGTCGGGAAGGTAGAAGAGGCGATCCGCTTCGCGGTGATACGGGAGTCGTTCCTCCGCCTCCTGGTACCCGGAGGTGAGCAGGAGGCTGTTCCGCTTCATCACGTCGGTAACCATGAGCATCGCCCACCGAATACCTCGATCGGCGGCGGTGCGCTCGAGAGCACGGGAAAGGCGCTCCGTATACGCCTCGGAGTCGCGCAGGGTGGTAACCTCCACCTGACCGATACCAAAGACAACGCCGCTTTCGTCGTACTGTTTGAAATCGGATTCGACAATTTCGCGGGGCTCCCGTTCCTGGAGCGCTTTGAGCTGCGCAAAGAGTTCCGATGCGTAGTCGTCGGGGTCGATGCCCGTTTCCGCGGCGAGTTGCTCCACGGCCAGGGCGTCCGCGGCGGTTGTCGTCGGAGAGTTGAGGTTGACCGTGTCGGAGATAATTCCCGAAAGGAGCAGCACGCTGGTGGCGGGATCCGGTTGCTCGCCGTGGAGGCGGAACTCCTGCCAAACGAGGGTACAGGTGCTTCCCACGGGCCGCGTCGTTACTGAGATCGGCGTGGCCGTGTCCGGCGCTGATAATCGATGATGATCGACGATTTCAACGATCTCCGCGGACTCGCTCCCGTCCACCGCCTGGGGCAGCTCGTTGTGGTCCATGAGGATGATTTTGGGCCTGGGGCGTTCGATAAAGGAGCGGCGCGTCACCATTCCCTTGAACCGCCCCTCCTCGAAGACGGGCAGTCCGCGGAATTGTGATGAGAGGAGCATCCGTTTCGCTTCCTCGAAATCCATTGTGGAGCTGAGGCGCGGAAGAGTGCCCGATACGAGGGTGGCCACCGGGGCGCTCAAGCGAACGAGCCGTATCGATTCGGCGGTGTCCGCGTCCGAAAGGAACACCGCGCCCCGGTACCCGGTGAGATCGGCCGAAATGTCCCGTATCGATTCCACTCCCGTCACGACGATAGCCGGAAGATCGCTCTCTACCGCGTAGGAGAGGATCTCCGTCCTGTTGCCGACGACGAGCAGCGGTTTGAAGGAGAGCGCCGCAAGCCGGCTGATCGTCTGCGCCAACGGCATCGAGCCGGTCATGATCGGTGCCGAGAACTCCGGCCGGTCCCCCACTTGGTGAAGGGTTCCGGGAAGGACCCGCGGCAGGTTTTCAACGCGAAAGGTGTAGACCGGGCGCTCTTCGCCGTGGGTCGACAACACGTAATCGGCTATTTCGTTGACGCCCACCACGCCTACCAGGGTCTCCGTGAAATCGAACACGGGAATCGCGCTCACCGTCTTCTGCCGAACCGTCCTGATCGCCTCGAGGATCGGGTCACCCACGTGCAGATGCACCTCCGGATCGTGCGCTACCTCCCCTACCGTCGGCGCGATCGTGTCGCGGTGTTCGGGCGCATCGACGCCGGCCCGGGCAAAGGCGAGTTCGATCTGCGCGTTTATGGGCCCCGACCGGATCGCCACGTAGTCGTTGGCGGGGTCCGTACGTCCTTTGAGCGCGGCGTATGCGTACGCGGCACAGGTGCAATCCATGTCGGGATTCCGATGCCCCGCAACAAAGACGACGCTCATGGGCTTGACCGACGACGCAAACGAAGAGAGATCACTGTGACACCACCCGTAATCAGATGTAGAACAAGACCGATCGTGCCATGATCGCCGTCACGTGTCTATTCGGTCTTGCCCTGGGCTACCGCGGTGAGGCGCACGATCGGTTTCCCTCCACGGGCGACGATCACTTCCCTACCGTTGAGAACCTCGTCTACCAAGTGTGCGAAGTGGTGTTCCGCTTCGCGAACTGTGACGACCCGCAGCCAGTGGCGGACAAACTCGTGCTCGATAACGTCCTTGCCGCGCACCTCGTACTCGTTGTCGATCGCGCCGATGATCTCCGCGTCGTCCAATGAAGTGATCCGGGGAATGACGGCTCGGACTCCCAATTTGTCGAGAGCGGACCGCAGTTCCCGCGCCTGCTCGTCCTCTTCATTCTGGAAATAGAGCGCCGCCGCGATACCTGCGATCAGGTTCCGATTCTCCGTGCCGTATTCAATCGTGCCGCGGAGGGGTTTGATAAAGCGATCGTCGAATCCGAGTTTCCTGAGTGGTTGGCGCCCCACGCGCTGCACATCGTCCGTAAGCCAGGGATTGCGGAATCGCGATAGAATCTTGTCTATGTAGGCGTTGTGTTGATCCCGGTCGAAGCCGTACCTGCGAATCAACACTTCCCCGCTCTCCTCCATGGCGCCCCGAACCACTTCCAGAATCGCGGGATCGGCGATGCTCTCTCCGATCGTTCGGTGTCCGGCAATCGAACCGAGGTACGCCGTGATCGCATGGCCCGTGTTCAGCGTAAACAGCTTGCGTTCCACAAAGGCCG
This sequence comes from Spirochaetales bacterium, assembly GCA_028282545.1. Taxonomy (GTDB): domain Bacteria; phylum Spirochaetota; class Spirochaetia; order DSM-27196; family Alkalispirochaetaceae; genus JANQHT01. The sequence continues at coordinate 38,706 of JANQHT010000074.1, read as the reverse complement.
TCAAGTTGTCCGTCGCCGTCATACCGTCGATCGTCGGGAGGGCCCCGATAAACCCGCCCTCGTCGACGATCCACTCACTGAACTCTTCCACACGGACCCGTAGCGGATCATCCCCCGGTTCCATCGGGGGAACTATCCGGTCCACCGCACTGTTCGGAAACCCCACGTGTTTCTCCAGGTACGCGCGGCCGGCGTCGTCCAGGTGTGTGAACACCTCTTCACGCAGCGCCGAAGAGGCGCCGATCATGTTCTCGCAGGCGACCACATTGAGCGGCGCGGTTACGCCGTCCGATTTCCGCTGCTCGATACCCGCGGCGATTGGTTGTGCGATATGCTGCAATACGTTCGGCCCCACCGCGGTCGTCACCAGTGACGCCACCGCTATGGCCGATGCGAGCCTGGAGTCACCGGATAAGAGTCCGGTGACGGGCGAAATCCGTGCTTCCGTACGACTCTCCCCGACAACCTCGACGGTGTACTCCCGTCGTTCAGCAAGGGCACCGATGATCGTTTCATTCACGTCGGCAAAGGTGACAACGTAGCCTGCCTGCGAAAGCAAGGCCCCGATGAAGCCGCGACCGATATTGCCCGCGCCGAAATGGACGGCAGAATTCATGGGGACATCTCCTTTTTGCGTGCTCATCTTTGCGTGCTCATCTTTGCGTGCTCATCCGACCCGTCTTTCGAACAGGTTCAACAATCGCGATTGGATCTCCGCTCGGGTACCAGCGGCGAGCAGCGGGGGCAGGTCCGCTTCCTCGGCCAGCGCGATGACAACCTCCGACAACACGTGCGTTTCATTCTGTTGAGCCCTGGTCGGCGCCGCCAGGACGAGCGTGGTCGGATCGTGTTCGTCCCGGGACTGAATAGCGCCGGCCCGCGGATGTGGTACTCCATCGGTTCGACAGTGGAGCAGCCGGATCCCCAGGTCTTCGAATACCACGGAGCCGAACGACTCCCGGCGCCGGAGGTCTGCCAGTACCAGTTCGCTATCGCATCCGCCGCAGGATAGCGCTGCGGTCGCCTGTTCCAGGAGGTCCCGATCCGGATCGCGCGGTTCAACAAAGAACGTTTCGACTACGGTCATAACCGTGCTGAGGGATACGTCGAGTGCCACATGGCGAAGCGGTTCCCGTTCCAACTCGTCGCCGGATGGCGTGATTCCGTCGATCGCGCCGGTCACCTGGCGGCGGATCTCCTCCGGCGACGTCTCCCCGTCGAGGAGGAGGTGCTGTGTGCCGCGCAGGTGGAGCGGAAAGGTCGAAATGACCAAGTCATATCGATCGGCCCGGCCGGTTCGCGCAAAATCGGGTTCCCACCGGCTGTCGAAGCTCGTGCCCTCGGGGAAGGTGTCGCGACAGATCGCCTCTATGTACCGCGAAAGTCCGAGACCCTCGAAACAGAGGATCTTCACCCGTACGGTGGCGGGGAGATGCGAATGGAAGGATTCGATGTGCGCGCCGAGGGCAAACGACGCTTCGGCAAGCTCCCGCCGAACCACGGCCGGTGCCGCGTCTCGGATATGTACACCGATCACATCGGAAAACTGGTTGACCAGGACCGCCGATTCCGGTGTTTCCGCAAGGTCAGGAAAGGGGCGCAACCCAAAGTCGCGCCACCCGGCGATCCCCAGGTCGATTCGTCGCGCCGCGGCGGCAACCGTGAGCCGAAGGTAGGTCAGGAGGAACTGGTCGTCGTGGAGCCACATCGTCTCTCTGCTTTCCAGTTGCCCCAGGGCGCGTTCGACGACCTCATCAACCATCGGTGCCAACGAACCCAGATACTCGGTGATCCCCGTTTCCGGAACGGTGGCGGTTTCACAGGAGGCGAGCACCCGCGCAAGAAACTCCTCTTCACCGGCAAACGACTCCGCGCCGGCTATCAGCCGTGCCGCGGCGTTTCGGTACAGGTCGGGTACCGGCAGTGTGCCCCGGTGCGAAACATCCCCGCCCGGCTCACCCGCGGCCCGGAGGCGCCGCAGGTAGAGATAGTTGAACACCATGCTGAAGGAGGCCGGCGAGAAACGGTACCCGATCGACTCTTCGGTCGATGCGATGCGTCCGCGATCCTCGTCGCGGTGCTTCCTCAGACCCAGCAATCTGACGAGTCGTTCCTCCCTGGAATTGTTGCCTACCTTCTGCGTGTCGTCACCCCACAGAAGGTAAGGAGGGAAGAGCGACGGAAACGATGCAAGGAAGACGAGGCGCGCCGTGACCTCGTTTGCGACGAGTCGCACGCCGATCCCTTTTCTCCGTTCCAGGTACAGCCCCTCAGGCAACACACTGTCGAGGAGGCCGAGATCGCTGCTGACGGTTGAATCGCTCACAAAAAACGCGTGCGCCAGTTCGGAGATCTTGATCCAGTCACCGGCAATGATCAGGTACATAAGCGCCAGGAGGGGACGCTGACCACTCTCCACTGCCGACGCCGTGGCGATTCCCCGGGACAGGACCGCCTCGGGTAGTCGATCCACGAGCCGAATCCCGAGACCCCTGCGGCGTTCCATTCGAACGCCCTGGAGCCCCAGACTTCGTTCCAGGTTCTCCAGGTCCCGGTGAATGGTCCTCACGCCGGCCCCGGTAGCCTCCGCTATCTTTTCAACCGTTGTGTACCCGGAGCTGGAGGCGAGGATTCGCAGGATGTTCCGGCTCCGGGACGTCATTGCGCTAAGGCCGTACCCAGGGCGCCAGATTGGCCGGAACCAACTCTTCCGCCGCGGAGCGCGCCTCGTCGGCCGAGCCCGCGGCAAGCAGCCTGACCGCGAGATCCTCCAGTGCGTCCTTGCGAATCGTTGCGAAACACGCCTTGAGCTCGGGAATCGAGGCCACGGAGGCACTCAATTCATCTACACCAAGGGCAATGAGGGATAGGGCCGACGCCGGGTGACTCGCCATATCACCGCACACGCCGACGTGAATTCCCGCGGCGTGGCACCCTTCGACCACGCGCTTGATCGAAGTAAGAACCGCCGGATGGAACTCCTGGTAGTACGAGGCCACGTTCGCGTTTCCGCGATCGACGGCCAGCACGTACTGGACTAGGTCATTGGTACCGATACTCACAAAGTCGGAGACCGCGGCGAGGCGGTCTATGGCAAGTACCGACGCCGGCGTCTCGACCATTGTGCCTACAGGCAGGCCCGACGCTTCCGGCGGGACCAGGGCACGAACCGCCTCGATCTCCTGGGGTGAGACGACCATCGGCACCATCGCTTTGATCGCGAACCCGTCGGCAGCGACGCGCGCGATCGCCTCAATCTGCGCGCGCAAGCGGTTTTCCCGGGCCAGGAGGAAACGGATTCCCCGTTCCCCGAGAAACGGATTGTCTTCCGGCTCGTGGTTTGCGTAGGGCAACGGTTTGTCCGCTCCACAGTCCAGCAAACGGACGATCACGGGGGTGGGTGACATCGTCTGGCAGACGGCGCGGTACTCGGCGGCCTGTTGATCCACGTCCGGAAAGTCGGCGTAGCGCATAAAAAGGAACTCAGTCCGGAAGAGTCCGACGCCGCCGGCACCAAACCCGTCGGCAAGCTCCGCTTCGGTCGCGCCGCTCACGTTGGCGTGGATTTCATACGGCGCGCCGTCGGCGAATCGGCTGACGGCCTGTTTTGACCAGGACCGGCGGGAAGTCGCCTGCTCCCGGTTCTTTGCGATCGCCTCTTTCGCTTCATCCAGGCGTTCCCGGGAAACATCCGTTTCAACGAGGCCGCGATCACCGTCGACAAGAACGAGCTGTCCGGTGCGGACCGCGCCTATCAATCCGGAAATCCCGGTGACGCAGGGGATCGAGAGAGAGCGGGCAAGAATCGCGGCGTGCGAGGTGCGACCACCCTTCTCCGTGGCAATGGCGGCCACGCGTTCCGTGTCGAGCCGGGCAGTTGCCGAGGGAGTCAGCTCCTCCGCGACGATAACGCTGTCTTCGGGAAGCTCTCCGGGATCGGTTATCGATCCATAGTAGATCGCTTCCGCCAACCGCCGGCCGATGTCCCGTATGTCCCCGGCCCGTTGCTGGAAATACTCCGACTCGAGCTCTTCGAATTCCTTTGCCGTTTGTTCCGTGAAATCGATCACGGCGCGTTCAGCAATGGCGTCCTCTTCGAAAATCGCCGCCTCTACCGCTTCGGCGATGTCGTCACCGGTAATGATCTCCAGGTGTCCTTCGAAAATTTCCGCCTCATCGGCACCGACGTTCTTCTTGACGCGTTCCACGAGCCCCCGGTAGTAGGTCGCGGCAACGCGTTGACCGATCGTAAAACGTTCGAGTTCGCTCTCCGCCCCGCGCCGGGGGTGTGATGTGGCGCCGGAGGCTTCGCTCGCGGCGTTTGGCCCGGTCCGCCCGAGCGGAACTTCGCGCTCGTGGAGAACAAAGACGGAACCGGCTCCGACGCCGGGGGAGGAAGCGATCCCGGTCATCACGATCCGGTTCCGTCGGATTGCAGTATTGTCACGAGTGCCTTCATCGCGTCCGACTCGTCGGAGCCCTCGCAGGAGAGCGTGACCGTGTCGCCCTGAACGATCCCGAGTTTCATGATTTTCAGAAGGCTCTTTCCGGGAACCTCCGTCCCGTTCTTCGCGATGGTGATCGCCGAGGCGAACGCCTTGACCTCTTTCACAAACGCATTGGCCGGCCGCGTGTGCAAGCCCTCCGGGTTGGTGACTTCGATTTCCTGGGTAATCATGGCTTCCTCCGTTGCTATTCGAGTTCGCCCGCTTCCATGGCGGAGGCGAACTGCCGCAGAACGAGAATCGCCTCATCGATCGACAGGGCTTTTCGCAGCGCCTCGGTATACGTCTCGCTGTCGCACAACTCGGCGATCTGGGGTATCGCCTCCTGATTATGTTCCTGCTGATTGATTGCGCCGGCGAAGATCAGAATGTCCACCGGATCGTTTTCCTCGTCGCCAAACTCCACCGCCTCCGACAGGGTGACGAGGGCGTACCCGGTTTGGAGCACACCCTTGTCGGGTTTAGCGTGGGGCATGGCGATCCCCGGGGCGATTACGAAGTAGGGGCCGATGGTTTTGTGGTTTTCGACGATCGCGTCGATGTACCGTTCTTCAACCAGTCCGGCCGCCACCATCATGGCGCCCCCCTGACGCACCGCGTCTTCCCAATCGCCGGCAGACCTGCGTACGGCAATCGTATGTGCCGATACCAGTCGCTCTACAAACGTACTCATGTTAAATCCTCCCGTGCCGATCAGTGTGTTGGTTCATTCTACTTCACGGGCCACGGGTCCGTTTGAAGCGAACCGCCGTCGCCCATGCGGGCGACCGCGTTGCGTGCTGTCCTGCGCTACACGCCCGCCTTCCGGCCGGCGAGTTCGCTGACGATTTCGTCGTACTCGGGAGCGTTCACGAAGTTGGTGATGCTCACGTGCCGCGCGTTCGGCGCGGCGGCTTTTGCTCGTGCCGTGAGATTCACGTGCGAGATGACCAGCTGCACATCGGTCGGAATGTCGTCAACGGGGGCGTGTTCAACGAGAATGTCGAGGCCTGCTGCTTTGAGCTTCTTCTTGAGACGGTTGGCACCCATGGCGCTCGATCCCATACCCGCGTCGCAGGCAAAGGCGATCTTCTTGACTTCCCCGTGCCCCAGGCCCTTGGTATCCTTGACCTCCTGCTTGGCCTTCGCCAGCGCGGCGTCGCCCTCTTCCTGGCGCTTGTTGAAGCGACGCACAAAGGGAATCGCAACCACAAAACTGACCGCCGCGGCAACGACAATGCCGACGAGTATCGCGAAGTGGCCACCGCGGGGCGCAACGGCCATGAGTGCAAAGATGCTCCCCGGTGAAGGCGTGGCAACGGCCCCGGCGCCGAGGATTGAAAAGACCAGGACACCTGAAAAACCACCGGCCATGACCGCCAGGATAAGCGCCGGATTCATGAGTACGTAAGGGAAGTAGATCTCGTGGATTCCGCCAAAGAAGTGAATGATGATCGAACCGGGCGCCGACTCCCGCGCCATGCCCTTCCCAAACACGTAGTAGGCGAGCAGGATACCGAGGCCCGGTCCCGGGTTGGTTTCGAGCAGGAAGAGGATCGACTGGCCGGCCTCCTGGACCTGCTGAATACCAAGCGGGCCGAGAACGCCGTGGTTGATCGCGTTGTTGAGGAAGAGGATTTTCCCCGGTTCGATGAAGATCGATGCAAACGGCAAGAGACGGGCGTTCACGATTCCGTTTACGCCGGCCATGAGAGCATTGCTGACGCCGACGACGACGGGGTTGATTCCCACGAGGGCCAGCATCGCGAGCAAGCCACCGATGATTCCCGCGGAGAAGTTATTGATGATCATCTCGAAGCCGACCGGAATGTGCGGCTCGATCGACTTGTCCCACTTCTTGATTATCCAACCGCCGAGCGGACCGGTAACCATCGCACCCAGGAACATAGGAATGTCGGCACCGACGATAACACCCATGGTCGCGATTGCCCCGACGACACCGCCCCTGATACCCCAGATCATGCGACCACCGGTAAAACCGATGAGAAGCGGGAGCATGTTCAGGATCATCGGGCCAACGAGCGCGGAAAACCTCTCGCTCGGGATCCATCCCGTGGGGATGAAGAACGCCGTGATAAGACCCCAGGCGATAAACGCGCCGATATTCGGCATGACCATTCCACTCAGGAACCGACCGAATCTCTGGATTCGGGCCCGGGCGTCTACTGCAGTTTCTGCCATTTCTTACTCCTTCCTAACAATGATTCTGCAAACCTGTTTTTATGCTGGGTCTGTTTTCGGAATACCGCAATCGAAACCAATTCGAAAATGGCAGGAGCGGAACCTCCGTTGTTTGGCAGGACTCGACCATCGGCGCCCGTAATTTTGGGTATTTTTAGTGATTTTGTGAATTAGTACGATATTTTTGTGGGATCTAATACCGGTTCGCACTCACTGCCGCCGGCGGTGAAGAGAGCATGTATGGATGGTTAAAAGACCGGTTCGGGGTTTCTTGGCAGGTCGTGCTGAACCGCCCGGCGGAACTGCTATCTATCTGCGATACGGACGCCGCGGTACGCATAACGCTAAGAACGATGCTCCGGATGAACGCATCACCATCGCCGACCTCAAGGTCGCCGCCGATGCATAGCCGTCCGACGGCGCGTTGAGGCGCAGCACGCTGCACCCCACCCAGCCCGTAGGGGAATCGAACCCCTGTTTCAGGAATGAGAATCCCGCGTCCTAGCCGCTAGACGAACGGGCCAATCAAAACTTCCCGGGGAGGACTCGAACCCCCACAAACAGAACCAGAATCTGTGGTGCTACCATTACACTACCGGGAAATCCGTGCGAGATACTACTCTGGAGCGTCCGCGCTGTCAAGCTCGCTACTCCGAGGCGTACTCGTGCAGGTAGGTGATCTCCCGCCCCGGCAGGCGATCGCGAAAATTCAAAAACGGCAGCGCCACGACGGAAAAAACCCCGGAAACGACGCCGCCGGCGTCTTCGATCAGTCCGCAGGCCGCCTCGACGGTGCCGCCGGTGGCAATGAGATCATCCACGATCAGGACGTTAGCCCCCGGGGTGACGTCACCGCGGTGCATCTCAATCGTATCCGTCCCGTATTCGAGGGCAAACTCCCTCGCGATCGTTTCACCCGGCAGCTTCCCCGCCTTTCGGAGCAGGATCAGCGGTACCCGTATACGGTATGCAAAGGGTGCCGCGAAGAGGAAGCCCCGCGCTTCGATGGCCGCCACGGCCTGGATCCCGCTGTGTTCGTAGGCCGTGACCATACGGTCCAATACGTAGGAAAAGACTTCGGGATTTGTCAAAACGCTGGTGAGGTCGTAGAAGAGAATGCCCGGTTTCGGAAAATCCGGTATCTTCCGTATCGCTTCATCGATTCGCGTGTCCACCTTCATCGCAGGGAAGTATGCGTCCCTCGCGACGCCGGGTCAAGACGAGCGAAAGAGCGGGACCCGGGCCCGTACCCCCGTATCGGCCGATGAAGGTCCGTTTCGCATGTACATGTGGTATCCAAGGCCGGCCACCATCGCACCGTTGTCAACGCACAATTCGCCGGGCGGAAGGATCGACGCGACCGCAGGCAGGCTCCTCAGCCGTTCCCGGAGGTACCCGTTGGCGGCAACACCGCCACCGGCAGCCACCGTGGTGATACCGGTACTCCTGACGGCCGCACCAACACGGTCTACCAGGACGTCGATCGCACTCTTCTGGAACGACGCGGCCACGTTAGCCGCGCTGTCCGCGGCACCGGGACGCCGAAACCGCTCCCTTTGATGAATCACAGCGGTCTTGAGCCCGGAGAAGGAGACGTCGTAGGGACGCGCCCGGCGGCCCAGCCGGGCCGTGGGGAAAGCAAAGGCTTCCGCGTCTCCGCCGGTTGCGAGGCGCTCTATCGCCGGGCCACCGGGATACTCAAGGTCAAGGAACGAGGCCACTTTGTCAAAGGCTTCACCACAGGCGTCGTCTATAGTGCCGCCCAACACCTCCAGCGTTTCCACGTCCCTACTGACCGCGATGACCGTATGTCCCCCCGATACAAGCAGTGTGATGTACGGATAACCGACGGGAACGGGAGAGGCACCGTCCAGTTGAACCGCGTAGGCGTGGGCCACGATGTGATCGACCGCGACGAAGGGGATGGACCGGGAAAGCGCCAGGGCCTTTGCAAAGGCGAGACCAACGGTGAGAGACCCGCTCAAGCCGGGCCTGTTTGTCACGGCGACGAGGTCGATATCGTCGAGGCTGCAACCGGAACGCTCCAGCGCGGCCGATGCGACCGGCAGGATCATTTCCGCGTGGGCTCGGGACGCCACCTCGGGAACAACCCCCGAGAAGCGAGCGTGGATAGCCGTCTGCGTGAGCGTCTCCATCGACATGATCCGGCGTCCCTCCTCGACGACCGCTACCGAACACTCGTCGCAGGACGTTTCAACTCCCAGGACCCTCATAATCCGTCCCCTTCCAGCAGCTCTTGAATGGAGACAAAGGCGAATCCGTTTTGTACGAGTTCATCGTGTCGCTGCTCCAGAACCAGCGGCAGAACATCGCTGGTTACGTGGCCGATCGTGACGACGGAGCCCCGTTCCTGGGCAACCGCAATCGCCTCATCCAACTGCGCGTTGATCTGATCGAGGTCGTCTACGTTGTCCAGGAAAACGTCCCGGCGGAGCGCCGACACATCGGCGGCCCGCGCCGTTTCGTACGCTACCGAATCGGCAACGGTCACGCTGTCAAGGAAGAGCATCTCCTCCTCCGCCAGTACCTGTATCACGGCTTCCATGACGCGCGCGTCCCGGGTAGCGGCGCTGCCCATGTGGTTGTTCAACCCAACGGCACCGGGAACGGCTGCGATGTTGCGCCGAACCTGGTCCCGTATCGCCTGGTCGTCGTCGGTGACGCGGATGGCACCGGCACCGGGGTCGGCTCCGCCCTGCGCTTCCATCGGTTGGTGAACGAGGAGGGTGTGACCGAGACGGCGCGCGTAGTCGACGACACCATCCGATTCAGGTCGGTTCGGAAGAACGGCCAGATTGATGTGTCCGGGGAATCGAGCAAACGCTTCTACGTCGGACAAGCGGTGACCGGCATCATCGAGAACCAGGGCTATCCGGTACACCACGCCCACCTCTTCCTCGATTGCCACAGGTTCCGCCTCAACGGCATCGGGCCGGGGGACCGCCGGAGGGGCCACGGAGGGTCGCAGCAGAGAAACAACAACAAGAGCGGCAATAACTGCCGCTCCCGTAATGGCGAATAGGATGATCTGACCGGAGCGCTTTGTCATGCTCCGGCCATTCTAATTCAACATCAGTTCCTTGAGATACTCCGCGGACCGCCTGAGTTTCTTGAGCGCCCGGATCTCGATCTGGCGAACGGTCTCCGGTGACACTCCAAGCTCGTTGCTGATCGTTTTGAGCGTTTGCCGTTCACCGCCGTCGAGGGCAAAACGCCGTTCCAGAACGTTCCGCTCCCGCTCCTGGAGATCACCAAGCGAATTGAGCGTCTCCTCTCGCACGGACTGGTCGAGGACGATCATCTCCGGTGCGTAGCTGTAGTCCTCCAGGATGTCAAGGATCGTACCCTTGTCGTCGTTGATCTCGGAGTCGAGCGAAACCGGGGACGCGGATATGTGAAGGATCTCTGCAACCTCATCCACCCGCATGCGCAGTTCCGACGCGATCTCTTCCACCGTGGGCGCACGCATCAACTCCTGGCTCAGCCAGTTATACGAGCGCTGAATACGTTTGAGCGTATCCTCTTTCCGGTGGGGCAATCGGATGCTCCGTCGACGGTTCGCAAGGGAGCGCGTGATCGCCTGTTTGATCCACCACGCCGCGTAGGTGCTGAATCGCACGCCCTTCCGATAGTCGAAGCGTTCCGCCGCCTTCAGGAGACCCAGGTTGCCGTCCTGGATCAGGTCGAGCAGCGCCGTGTCGGGCGTCAGGTACGCCTTGGCGATCTTCACTACGAGCCGCAGGTTTGCCTCAATAAGCTCCCTGCGCGCCTCCATATCCCCTGACATGACGCGTTTTGAAAGCGCCTGTTCATCTTCAGCCGTGAGCAACGCCGTTTTGCGAATCTGCCGATAGTACGTCTGCAGCGCATCTTCGTGCGATTGACTGGCAATCCGTTTCATACGTCTCTCCTGCCAATACACATGCAATCGGCGTGCCATAACGCGCGTTGTAACCCAAATTGTCGTAACTTACGTTCTTACAAACAGATAGGATTCCTTCCGTGATACCAGAACGCCCTATTGTACACAAAAAAATACAACGGGGCGTTCGCAAGTCTACGGAAGCATACGAGGTAGTGCCGCTACGACTCCAGCCGGCTCACGATCATGTCCGCCAGACCGAGGCCGGCCGTCTTCGACATGATTTTTGCATACTCGTCGTAGAGCATGTCGTTGAATATATCACCGGCCATTCCGGTTTTCACGATTCGATCCTCTTCATTGAGCGTATTTTTCATCGCATCGAGCATGTGCTTGACAAAAATCGCTTCGAACTCCTGGGCAACTTCTCGTAAACGATCGGAACCACCCCTTGTATCGGGAACCGTGAACCGATTCTGATCAATCATATACGTGCCGGCGGCAGTTGTGTTCGTTACCATTGAATCACACTACCGTTTGAGCGCGTTTGCTATGCCGAGCATGGAGTCGCTCGTCTGAATCGCTTTGCTGTTCATTTCGTACGCCCGCTGGGCGACGATCATGTTGACCATCTCCTGGACGACCTGGACGTTCGACATTTCCAGGAACTTGTGCTGCAGTGATCCCATGCCGTCGAAGCCCGGTTCTCCCGCGATAACCGCCCCGGAGGCCGCGGTCTCTTTGAAGAGATTCTGCCCGATCGTCTGCAATCCCGCGGGGTTCACGAATCGGTAGAGTTCCATCCGCCCCACATCGATCGGATCGTCGAGGCCCGGCATTTTGACGGTGATTCGGCCGTCCTGCGTTACCGTCAGACTTTCGCGGATAAACCCCGGAGGAAGGATGACCTCCGGTACCAGCCGGTAGCCGTTTGCGGTGACGAGTTGCCCGTTGGAATCCACCTGGAACGCCCCGTCCCGTGTATACGCGTCCGTTCCGTCGTAGAGCGCAACGCGGAAGAACCCTTCGCCCTGGATCGCGATGTCGGTAACGTTCCCCGTGTTCTGCAGTGAGCCCTGCAGGAAGATCTTCTGGGCGCCCGATACTTCCACGCCGTGCCCCACCTGGATGCCCACCGGCACCAGGGTCTGCTCCGTTGCGGGCGTCCCGGCGATACGGGACGTCTGGTAGAGCAGATCCTCGAAATCAGCGCGGTTCTGTTTGAAGCCGGTGGTATTCACGTTTGACAAGTTGTTCGCGATCGTGTCGATATGGAACTGCTGTCCCACCATCCCGGACGCGGCCGTCCACAGTGACCTCATCATCTATTGTTCCCTCCCTATACTCGCGCCACCGACGTCAGCAATCGACCGGTACTTTCGTCCTGCGCCTGTACGACTTTCTGGTTGGCTTCGTACGCGCGGTTCACCTCGATCATTCGTACCATTTCGGTGACCGGATTGACATTGGCCTTCTCGAGAAACCCCTGCAGGACCGCCGGGCGAAGGTCACCCTCCACGGGGAAGGCATCACCGCTTTCCCAGGTGGTTTTCCACAGGTTTTCACCCTGTTTCTGCAGGTATCGTGTCTCACGAACCGTCTCGAGGCGAAGCCGCCCAATCTCCACCGGTTGATCCCACTCGTTTTCCTGCATCAACACGAGACGCTCCGGATCGTCTAGGTACCGGGCGTTGGCAAAGATGCGCCCGTCCTGGTCGATCCGAAAGTTGTTGAGTTGAAGCGAGATGGGTCCCGTCTCGCCGAGAACGGGGTACCCCTGCTGGGTAAGCAGTCTGCCGCCGGAACCGAGAACAAAACTCCCGTTTCGGGTGTGTCGTTCCCCTACCGGCGTTTGAACCACGAGGAACCCCTCCCCCTCCAGGGCGATGTCAAAGGGATTTTCGGTTTGCTGCACCGGTCCCTGTTCAAACACGGTGAACGTTTCGTTGTGCTCAACCCCCGTCCCGAGACGCCCCACAACCGGGGATTTGTCGACGGAACCGATGGGTTGATGACGGTAGGGAAACTGGACGATACCGTCGTCGGCCATACGGCGAATAAGCAGTTCCGGGAACGCCTTGTTCACGGCAACGTCGCGCTTGTACCCGACGGTGTCGACGTTTGCAAGATTGTTGGAGATCGCGTCCATCCGGTGTTGTTGCGCGGTCATACCGCTGGCGGCCGTGAAAATCCCTCGTACCATACCGTTATAATCGGCACGATGGGGGGGCGCCGTTAGGGGTTCACCAAGAACAGATACTTGTGTATATTTCCCGGACTTTGCCAAGATAGCTCAGCGGTAGAGCAGCTCACTCGTAATGAGCAGGTCGTGAGTTCGATTCTCACTCTTGGCTCTCTGCCGATCCCCGCCTAGGAATCGCCCTTTCGCCTGGACGCCACCAATCGCTGCAGGTCGTGGATATTGGAGACGACGATCTTTCCCGGATAGAGTTCGATACGCTTCTGGCTTGCCATCTGGTTGATTACGGCCCGCGCTTTTTCAGGGGCGATCCCCGCCCAGTGCGCCACGTCGTCAGAGGTGACATTGAATTCCCGCGCGTTGCCGTCGTTTTCGGAGGCTGGGTGCCCCTCAGTGAGCATCAGGAACACGTCCGCGACGCGCGCCTGGTCGTCCTCCAGGGTCAGGATCATGAATCGCCGCCGCTGATCGTAGATGCGTTTGACAAAGGTCTTGAGGAGTTTCATGGCAATCTGCGGGTTGCCGGTGAGGAGAATCTCAAAGTTTTCGCGGTTGAACTCGAGGCACACAACCTCGTCCACCGCGATGGCGCTGGCCGAACGCGGCGCCTCTTCGAGGATGGCCATCTCGCCAAAGAGCTCGCCCGGTTGAAGAATATCGACCGTCTTCTCGATATTCCCCATCACCTTGGTGATCTGCACCCGTCCTTTCTGGATCAGGTAGAAGGCGTTCCCCGGTTCGAACTCGCTGAAGATCATTTCGCCCTTCTTGTAGGTGACGGCGAAGCGATCGAAGGACGCTAGCGAAGACATGCTAATTACCCGACTCCGCCAGGGCCCGTGCGATCTTGCGCTTCAGGGCGCTGTTGTCACCGACCACCGATTCGGCGCGCTTGAGAAACGACTGCGCCTTGGCACGATCGCCGCTCTCCCGATAACTCTTCCCGATGAGGAAGAGCGCCTCCGCGACGTTGGACATCTTGGGGTTCTTCTGCACAAGTTGCGACGTATGGCGGATCGCGCCGGGGTGGTCGCCTTTTGCCTGGAGACTTCTGCCGATCTCCATCTCCGCCTTTATGTGATACTCGCTGTCGTCCGGATAGTCGGAAAGAACGCGCTTGAACGCGGCAATCGCATCGTCGAATCGTTCGTTTGCCAGGTGATTCTCACCCTCGAAGAATACTTTCCCCGCTCCGGAAAGGCCCTTTGCACCCTCGGATACGGCCGAGGCCGGTTTGCCGGCGTTTTTCATTGAGTCGAACTGTTCGGATTTCGAGCGAAGTTCGGCGGCCTGCTCCGCATACCGCCCCGAGGGATAGATGTCGAGATATCGCTTGAAAATATACAGGGCGTGCGGAAAATTCTTGTTCTTGAAGTAAAACTCTCCGCTGTTGAAGAGTCCCTTCTCGGGGTCGATCTCGTCCAGGGTGTTCAGCATCGACGAAACCTTGGAGTGGATGCGCCGCAACTGGTTGGAAAAGACCTTGAGCATCTTGAGGCTCACCCGGAGGTTGGTCGTGACGAGCGTCTCGAACTCGGGTACTGAAAAGGCCACCGTCTGGGCGTTGGAAAGCGCCGTGGCATCCTCTTCCCGCGGGAAATGGCCCATGGCGGATTTGACGCCGAAGAACTCCCCGGTCTGGATCAGATCCTGAACATCCTGCCCCGTTTCGATATCTCGCGATTTAAGCATGATCCTGCCCGACTGGAGGATATAGATCCGGTCATCTACGTCTCCCTGGAAGTAAACGACGGATCCCGATGTAAATGAAACGGTCTTGGGCAATAGTTCGATCGCTCCCGTGCTTACTGTAGCTGAGGGTAATTCAAAAATCAAGCTTCTCGATCCTTGCCCCGTCCGGGGCCGTACCGTAATATGGTTTCGAGATGATGGTACATGAGCGAATCGGCGAACGGGTCATTGCCTTTTTTCGACGTTTCCTCTACGCCATGGGGTTTTTCGCCGCGATCCTCCGGGAAACACTGACGTACCTGGGGAAAAAGCAGTCCCGCCGCGTGTTAACGTTCCAGATTCTCTTTACCGGAGTGGAGGCTCTGCCGGTGATCGCGGTTCTCTCCCTGGCGCTTGGTGCGGTAATCATCATCCAGGGAGTGTCGCTCCTGCCGCAGTTCGGACAGGGGCAGCTGATTTACACGATCCTGATCGCGGTGATCACCCGTGAGTTGGGTCCCATCCTCACGGCGTTTATCATCGCCGCGCGGAGTGGGACGGCGATCTCCACGGAACTGGGGAATATGGTCGTCAACCACGAGATCGAGGCGTATGTTGCCACCGGCATCGATCCGATCAGCTACCTGGTGGTACCCCGTGTCATCGGCGTGACCGCCTCCCTGGTGCTGCTCAACCTCTACTTCAACGTGTTCGGTCTGCTGGGATCCTATTTTGTTACGGCACTCATTCGCCCGATCAACTTCCGCGATTACTTCGGGAGCCTCCTGGACGCGTTGATGGTGGTGGACGTGGCTTCGTCTATCCTGAAGAGTGCGGTTTTCGGTCTGATCATCGCGACGGTCGCTACCTACTACGGTTTCAAGGTCGAACAGGCTTCGACGGAAGTTCCGGTCATGGCGATCAAGAGCATTGGTCGCGGTTTTATCCTTCTCATCCTGGCGAACGCGGTCCTGACGCTGGTGTATTACCTCTGATGGTTGCCCTCGAGAACGTCACATTTTCGATCCAGGGTACGCCGCTCCTGAACGATATCTCCCTGCGGATTGAGCAGGGACGGTCGGTAATGGTCATGGGAGAGAGCGGATCGGGTAAATCGCTCCTGATGAAAATAATGGCGGGGATCATCCCGGCCGATTCAGGGGTTGTCCGGTTGAACGGTGCCGACATCGCCCACCTGTCGGTACGCCAGGTAAACGCGATGCGCAACGACTTCGGGTTTCTCTTCCAGGACGGAGCGTTGTGGCAGAACATGACGGTTCTCCAGAACCTGATGCTTCCTTTGCAGACGCACCGGGGAAAATGGACGCCGCACCAAATGAAGGAACGAATCGATCGGCTCTGCGCCTATCTGCGGTTCGAGGACGATCTCTCCCAACGTCCCGTGTCGCTCTCGTCGGGCGAACGCAAAGTCGTAGCGCTCATGAGGGCACTGGTACTCGATCCCAGCCTGCTGTTCTACGACGAACCCCACGCCGGTCTCGACTCGCGAAGCTCCGAGCGCGTGCTGCAACTCTTCAAGGACCAAAAGGCGGCGGGAAAGACGCAGGTTATCGCCAGTCACAACGGCGAAATTGCGTCGATGGTGGCGGACTCGATCCTCGTCCTCGACAGGGGCGCGGTCCTCGCCTACGACACGGTTCGAAACTTGACGAGAACGGATGATCCCCGATTGAAGGAGATCCTTTCGGGCGTGCTCGATCTGAGTTCGACCTACGATTCGGACATTTTAGAGATATTAGGTAGTGATGACGGAAACCCGTTTGGATAATGTATGAGGATAAACGGCAATGAAACTTAAGATCCGATTCGCACAACAGATCGTGGGCATCTTCGTTCTGGTTGCGGCGGTGGCGATCGTTGCGATCGTGGTGTCCATGGGCGCAAACCAGCGCTGGTTTGCGAAAAACTACGAGTACCACAGCGTGTTCTCTACGGCGCAGGGACTGACCAACGGCATGGCAATCACCTACAAGGGTTTCCAGATCGGCAAGATCACCGACATCTCCCTGGTTGCGAGAAACGAGGTCCGCGTCGATTTCTACGTGCAGGACACGTACGTGGACCTGGTCGTCGAACACAGCATTCTCCAACTCGTGTCGAGCCCTATCGGGATCGGGGGCGGCCTGGTCTTTCATCGCGGCAAAAGCGAGACGGAACCGCTCCCGGAAGGAACGTTGATACCCGTTTTGACCAGCAAGGAGGGTCAGCGCATCGTAAACGAGGAGCTGGTCCTGATGCCTACCAGTTCCGACAGCATTTCGCAGATCATTGGACAGGTCGAACCTATCATGAAAAACGTCAATACCCTGTTGGTCTCGGTCAACACCACCCTGGGAACGGTCAACGACGCCCTGGCCGGTCGCGACGAGGGTCCGCTGGGCGAAACGCTTACGATGGTCACGACCCTTCTGGAGGAAGTCGAACGAACGCTGGTGGCCGTATCGGATGAGGCGACCGTGGTGCTTACCAACGTGGGGGGCATCACGGAGAACCTGGAAGCGACCACGGCCGAACTGCGGGACCCCACCGGGATGGTACCGCGTCTGCTCGACGCGAACGGATCGATAGCCACGATACTGGACGACAACAACGCCCTCTACGATCAGGTTGAACAGATGCTCGTAAGCATCAACGCGACTCTGGACGAGGTGAACGAGGTGGCCCTGTACGTGAACGATGCAACGCCGCAGATCGCGGGACTCCTTGAGGAGAGCCGCGAGGCGATCAGTACCGGCCAGGACGTGCTCGAGGGCCTCAGCAACAACCCGTTGATTCGCGGCGGCATCACGCCGGAACTCACCCAGCCCGCCACCTTCCAAAGCTACCGCGATGACTCGTTCTAAATCACCGCGCCGCACCCTTCTTGCCGCGGCCCTCACGGTCGCACTGACGGCGTGCACGGTCGCACTGGTTGCGTGCAGTTCCGCACCGAAAACGCCGGACGCGGAGATGGCGGTCAAGAACCAGGCGAGCGAGTACACAACGTTCGGCAATTCCTATTTTGCCCAGGCCAACTACGAGATGGCCCTGCGCTTTTTTGAACTCGCCTTACAGGAGAACCACTCGATCGACAACCTTCCGGGAATCGCGAAGTCCCACAACTCGATCGGGAAGGTCTACGCCGCCGTGGGCCAGCACGCTGCCGCCGCGGACAACTACCGGCTCGCCGGCAGTTTTGCCGAGATCGCCGATGACAAGGAACAGCTCGCGCTGGCACTCATCAACCGGGGCGAACTTGCGCTTCTCGTCGGGGACGACGCCGCGGCGAGGGCCCGTTTCGACGAGGCGCAGCAGATGGTCGACGACGAGGAGGTATCGGAGTCGCCGATTCTGTTCCACAACCTGGGAACGATGTACGCCCGCCAGGGTGACCTCTCCCAGGCCCGGCAAAACCTCGAACGGGCGCGCGCGATCAACGAAGCCGACGGCAACTGGACCGAACTCGCCAGCAATTACTACATGCTCTCCTCCCTGGCGTCACGTGAAAACAACTACGACGAAGCGTTCAGGCTGGCGACGCTGGCGCTCGAATACGACAAACGCGCGGAAAACAGCCCCGGGATCGGAGCCGACCTGGCGGCGCTGGGTCGGATCAGTGAACGCCGGGAACTGTTTGAAGACGCGTACCAGTACTACCTCCGCGCCCTACGCGTCTATCTGACCCTCGATCTTGTCCCGCAGACGATAACCATGCTCGAGCGGCTCACCCGTGTCGCCGAGGAGACGGGACGCGAGTCGGAGGCGGTCGAGTTCGCCGCTCAGCGGGAGCGGATCATGGAAGCCATGGCCCCCGAGGCGGAGGACGAATCATAAAAGAGCGCGCCCGGCCGGCAGCCGTGTGGGTGATATCCTGTGTACTCGGCGGCGCGGCGGCTGTATTGATGTGGCGGCTCGCCGCGACCGCGAGAATCGCCTACAACGTCTTCGTCGCCGTAATCTGCGTGGTAGCGCCCGTACTGGTGTTTCTGGGAAGACGGTAGGTGCGATGCGAAAGGGCATATTCATCATCACTGCGGCGCTGGCGTTGATGATCGAGGCAACGGCCCAGGAATCACTGCCGTACCCGGTCATCCGACGATTCGATCCGGAGGACCTCCTGGTCCGTCAGCACCTTGAATCGATACGCTCCGACGTTCCGAGCGGTCCGCTGTTGCTCCTGGGGTATCGCGTTGGTCCCGGAGATTCGGTCGATACGATCGCGCGCCTCTTCGAACTTACCGTCGACTCAATCGTCACGCTCAATCGCACCAACGGCAGGGCGCTGCGTTCGGGAGAGATCGTCCTTATCCCGAACCAATCGGGCCTGTTCGTTGCGGTAACGCCGCGTAGTCCCCTGGAACGCGCACTGCAACGGCGTGTCCCGGGGGCGTCCACAGCCGCACGGGTCCGCGTCTCCCTCCCCGGCAACGAAGACGTTGCCTTCCTGTTTTTGCCGGAAGAACGTCTCACAGCCGCGGAACGGCGTGTCGCCTCGCCGCAATTTGCGCTTCCCGTACCGTGGCTCGGCGTAACATCGCCGTTCGGAACGAGGCGGGACCCCATTACCGGGAACCGCGCATTTCACCGCGGGGTGGATCTTGCGGTACCCCACGGCACGGCGGTCCGCGCATCCCGGGCCGGGACCGTTCGTTCCATCGACCGGGAACAGATACTGGGGCTTTCGATCACCTTGGTCCACGGCGACGGCTTTGTAACGCGATACGCCCACCTCAGGGAAGTCCTTGTCAAACCCGGAGACGTGGTTCGCCAGGGGGACGCAATCGCCCGCAGCGGATCAACGGGATATTCCACCGGGGCGCACCTCCATTTCGAGATTGTGTTGGACGGCACTCCCCTTGATCCGTTAGACTTTCTTCTGGTGGAAGTCGATCCGTGAAATCAAAAGCGATCATGGCAGCGCTGTTTCTCATCGTTTCCTTTCACGGCGGGGCCGAGTCATTTCGCGGCGAAGTCGTAGCGATCGAAGAGATCGATGCCGAGGCGGAACGGTCGGCGACGCTCGCCTTGGGAGAGGTGTTCCTGGTCAGGCCCGATCCCTCGGAACCGTTTATCGTTGGACTCGAACTCGATCTTGACGTTTCAGGACCGCCGGCGCGGTACGCCGGGGAGTTCGCCCTGCAGGTGTACGGAAACGTTGCCGGTCCGCACATCTCGGGGCTTCGCGATTTGGAGGGGCGCCGAATCGCGTTGGTGCCAATCACGGCGCCCCGCAGGCAGTACATCATACTCCCCACGCGCCTGTCCGATCCGCCCGACGGGACCGCGGACGACACCGTTCTCGATCGCGTTGAACTTCAAACGGACGAGTGGTTCGCCCTGCAACTCGTTCCACTCATGAAGAACCTGCCGCAGGATCCGACGTCAATCGCGTTGCCCATTAGCGCATCCCCGCGGCTTGCCACGGTGGGGGGGCTCCTTGTCGAAATCGAATCACTCCTTGCTACGGACGCCGACATCGAAGGTGACGAAACGTACACGCTGCTGCTCGACGGTGACGAGATTCCAGCCGGCGAACTTCTCGAACTGCAACCGGGCATCTATCTCCTGGAACTCCGATCTACGGAATTCGTGGAACGCTCGGAGAACGTCGGCATTGAGCGCGGTCGCGTAACGCGAATGACGGTCGAACTGGAACGTCCCAAGGCGTCCGTGCGATTCTCCGTTCCGACCATTGCGGAGATCCTCGTCAACGGCAATCGCGTGGCAAACGACGCAACGGAACTCGACCTGGAACCGGGGCCGCACACCTTTTTGATACGTCTTGGGGACTTTTCCGTGAGCCGCCAAGTCTTTCTCAACCCGGAAGAGACGTACGAGATCGGCGTGGAGCTTGATTTTTTTGTCCGTTCCGACTAAACCCAACGGGAGAACATCCGATAATTTGAGTGTCGGTATGGAGATAGTTCCCCTCCCAGTTCACTATTCTGTGCCGATACTTTTGGCCGGTTCTGCCGAACCGGCCATTTTTGTGCCCGCGAACAATTCTCAACACGGAGGGCGGCCAGCCCTCCGACGATTGTGTCTCTGCCAAAGAACAGGCATGTCTCATTGTGGGGATCACGTGGCCGATTGGAAGTGAATATCACCAGCCGCGCCCGGAAGGAAGAACAAAACGCGTCTCTGCAGCGTAGCGAAGGCAAGCGTGAAGAAAAACGTCCCAAGGTCACTTGATCTCCAATGAGAAGGGCTGGTACCCGCGGCCTTTGGTTGACAAAGCGCAGAGCCGTTTTTACAGTTCCCAGAATGGCAAAAACCAGGCGAGCCGTCCTGGTAACGGTGGCGATCATCGTTGCGGTCGCGGCTACTTCGATAGGAGTGGGCGCGGGAATAGCCGTCGCGGCGGTCCGCAACGTCGGAGATATCGAACAGTACGGCAGACAGCGTTCCGCTCTTCCGTCGCAAATCCTCGCACGGGACGGCAGGTTAATAACTGAATTCTTCTCGGACGAGAACCGTGAGCTCGTGGCGATCGAGGAACTGCCTCGCCACCTAGTGTACGCGTTGATCACGCGGGAGGACCAGAGCTTCTTCGAGCATCGGGGGTTCAGCATCCAGGGCACCGCGCGGGCCGCCTGGAACGTGCTCACCAGCAACTACTTCTCCGGTGGCAGCAGCATCACGCAGCAACTGGCGGGCACACTCTACGCGGACCGAACGGATATCTCGATTCGGCGGAAGCTCATCGAACTCTGGTGGGCCCTGCAATTGGAACGCAACTGGACAAAATACGAGATACTTGAGAGCTATCTCAACCGGATGTGGTTTGGCCACGGCAACTACGGTGTAGAGGCGGCGAGCCAGTTCCTTTTTGGTCACTCCGCGACGGAGCTCACGATCGCCGAGTCCGCAATGGTAGTGATCCAGCTCGCCAATCCCTCCCTCTATTCGCCTATTCGCCGGCCCAACCAGGCCAGGCAGATCCAGCGGACGATCCTAAACCAGATGGTTGAACTGGGCTACGCGACACAGAACGAGGTGGATCTCTCATTCCAGCAGTACTGGAGCAACTACGACTACACCCGGTCCAATACGTCCACGGCGTTCTTCGAACGGGAGGATCGGGCGCCTTACTTCAGCGAATTCGTTCGTATCCAGCTCGAGAACCGTTACCTGCTGGGAAGCTTGGACATCAACAAGGACGGCTTTGTCGTTCACACAACACTCGATCTTGACTTCATGGATGCCGCGGACCGGTACATGCGCGCCGGAATCGCCCGGGCCAACAGTATCTACCAGCAGAACACCAACACCCGCGTAGACTACGGCGAGGAACTGGTTCCCGTAATCGATCTGCTGGCGTTAACCTTTGATCTCCCGGATCTCCGCGTGGGCGACGCAAAACAGCGGCAGGGAGCGCGCGCATACTACCAGTCGCAGGTGAACCCGCTCATCGATGTCCTGACCCTGATGTTCGCCCCCGGTGAGCAATCGGGTCTCCGACACCTCGCCCAGGTGTCGTACGCTCGTACAGACGACGACGCCAAACGGACTACCGTGGAGGGCGCCCTGATAACGATTGAGAACGATACGGGCCACATCCTGGCGATGGTGGGCGGCAGCCAATTCGAGTCGCGCAACCAGTTCAACCGAGCCGCCGACGCCGCGATCGAGCCGGGGTCGTCCTTCAAACCGCTCTACTACGCGGCGGCGATCGAGCACGGGGTGATCACCCCGGCAACGATGATCTACGACTCGCCGGTAGTCTTCTGGAACGACGACGGAACGCCCTATTCGCCGGAGAACTTTCGCGGGGAGTGGGAGGGACCGGTCCTAACGAGATACGCTCTGGCCCACTCGATGAACGTCCCCTCCCTGAAAGTGCTCGATCGCGTCGGTTTCGAACGGGCCCTCTCCACCGCGGCGCGCCTCCTGGGAATCGATGAAGAGGAGATGGTCTCGCGAAACCTCGTTCGGAAATACCCGGTCGGACTGGGGATCGTGCAGATCGCCCCGATCGAGATGGCAAAAGCCTTTGCCGCGTTTTCGAACCAGGGGCGCCGCGTAGACCCCATAGCGATCACCTACATCGAGGACCGCAGCGGTCGAATCATCCTGGAACCGGAAGTTGAACTTCGCCGCCGCCAACAGCGCGAGGGTGACCAGATGCAGCTCATCTCGCCGCAGACAGCGTACATCATGACCTCGATGCTCCAGAGCACCGTGGAGATTGGGTCGCTTCGGTACGCGGAAGCGGTTGCGGACGGTTTTGATCAACCCACGGCGGGCAAGACGGGGACGACTCAAAACTGGGCCGACGCGTGGACGGTGGGATTTACGCCGTACTTCACCACCGCGGCGTGGATAGGGTTCGACAAGGGCGGCTCGAACAGCCTCGGCGTGAACCAGACGGGCGCGGTCACCACCGGACCGATCTGGGGACGGTATATGAAAGATATACACGAAGGGCTCCCGGTGCGGGAGTTCGTTCGCCCCGAAGGGATCGTGGTCCAGGAAGTTACCGCGCGGTCCGGGCTGCTCCCACCGGCGGGGTACACCGGGTCCACCATCGAAGAGGTCTTTCTCGCCGGAACGCAGCCTACGACGTTCGATTCGCTCGAAGAGTTCGAACGGGAGCAGCGCCCCCTTTTGGTGGAGCGACTTCGGGACGATCTGGCAACCTCGATCTACTCGCTCGATTCGAGCGTATCGGATCCCTTCATCCTGAACGTAGATCTGGAACTGCAGCTTGACC
The DNA here is from genome assembly GCA_028282545.1 of Spirochaetales bacterium. Classification (GTDB taxonomy): domain Bacteria; phylum Spirochaetota; class Spirochaetia; order DSM-27196; family Alkalispirochaetaceae; genus JANQHT01. Next base: position 15,553 of record JANQHT010000074.1, on the reverse strand, counting down.
TCGATCTACCCCTGGACCCGGCAAACGGTGAGACCGCGTTCGACCCGGAAAGCGCGGAAAACCCCCTGCTCGATTGAGACGGAGCGGAGCGCGTGCAAATACCGGTTGAGGAGATACGGATCAGGAAACGGATCCGGCGCGATGCGGGCGACTTGAGACCGCTCATGGAAAGTATGCAAAAACACGGCCTGGTAAACCCGATCGTCGTCACGGAAAAACGGGAACTTGTTGCGGGCTTCCGACGGCTGGAATCTGCCAAACGCCTCGGCTGGGAGTCGATTCCGGCGCAGATCGTAGAGAACCTGGATGACATCTCGCTGCTCGAAATCGAAGTCGAAGAAAACACCGCTCGAAAGGACTTCACCAGCGACGAAATGGCGGACGCCATTGTCCGGATGGAACGGCTTCAAAACCCGGGATTTCTGCGCCGCCTCTGGCGCGCTATCGTGCGCTTTTTTGATCGCCTGTTTGGTATTTTTGCCCGGCGCCGCAGGTAACGCGCGATCTATCGGCCGGTGATGTCCGGCAACGGGATAGAACCGAAGGAACCGTCCGCGAGGTGCACGTAGACGGAGTCTCCGAACACAACAACGTCGCTCCCCGACATCACCGGTGCGGAGGATCGATCGCGCAGGGTGGCCGTTTCGTCGAAAAGGCCGATGTACGCCGTGCCGTCGTCGATTACCACCGCCAGTATCCCCGAATCAACCTCAACGAGCGGTGAGTTCTGCGCTACGATGGCGCTACTCTCGCCGGTGACCTCAAGGGTTCGCGTATCGATCCGCAGAAGGTGTCGCGATCCGGCACTCACGACGAAGATCGTTGCGTCCTTTCGCACGGCGCTGCGGGAGGCGACGGCAACGGTCTCGACACCGATCTGCTCCGCTGAGTCGGGGTTTACGGCGACGAGTTCGTAGCCGCCTGACTCGATGATCAGGGCTACGCCTGTGGAGGGTATGCCCTGCTCGATGAGTTCTTCCTGGTCCGCCGCCGTTTCCTGGTACGCCTCCTGGACGAGTTCGACCAGTTCCTCCGTGGCAGCGATCTCTTCTTCTATCTCCTGCCGCGCCGCTTCAACCTCATCCGGTTCCGGCTCGGCCGCTTCGCTCTGGGTTGCCGGTGTCCCGGGCGCTTCGGCCTCAGCGGGAGTATCAACCGCCGGTTCAGGATCAGATTCGGGCTGAGTCGCCAACGGTTCTGAAGGGGGAGACGGCGTTTCCGTCGCCGCGGCCGGCGTTTCATCCGTGGCGACTGCCGGAAGCGCCGCTTCCCGTTCGTCCAGTTCCACCAAGCGCTCTTCGCTCTCGGCAATCGATTCCTCGATCACACGTTCGATAAACTCGATCAGTTCTTTCCGTTCCGGCACGCCGCGATCGAACCGTTCACGAAGACGCGCTGTGATACGGGGATCGAGCAGTTCCCGCGGTTCAACCGCGCCGAGCGACATACGACGCGCGCCGTCCGACAGAGGGATGATCAGTTGGGTACCGCCGGGCCACTCGCGAAAGCTCAGGGCGAGCCCGAGGCGGTCGACGACGACGTAGCGCGCAACACCGGAACGGTAGCGCTCGAGGAGGGCGCCCTCCCCGCGGTAGACAGCGTTGTACAGTGTCACAAACCGCGCCACCAAGTCCGCATCGCTCGGTACGTACCCCCAGGCGCGTTCCAGGTAACCGGCGAGTATCCGACGGACGTTGTCGATGTGGTCAACTGAAGCGTCGGGAAGAAACTCGACGATGTCCGCTGCAAAGGCGCGTTCCAGGTTCGGTTCGAGTACTCGTTGAGCGCGGTACTTCCCGGCGTAGGTGCCGGTTCCGCCGGCAAGAACACCATCCGCCAGGGCTCGACCAATTCCGCGTATCTCCTCGGCCGTGTCAAACTGGTCAACGGGGCCGGTATAACTTTCGAAAACGAGGTCTACACCGGATACCGATTCGAGTTCGTCGCGATCCAGATCTATCGATACAAGCGATGGGACAACAACTACGAGCGCAACGATTGCCAAGAGGCTCCGTACCATCGGCCCAAGTATACGGTGAAAATGCCGTCGTTACTATCGTACCGGTGGCGCGGTCGGTATAATGCCGTCATGTTCGGGTTTCTCATCAAGAAGTGGTTCTTCGACCTCTGGGACAACCTTCTGGCGGTTATCATCGTCAATCTCGGTTTCCTCGCGATCCTGGCGGTGCCGACGCTGCTTCCCCCGGCGGCCGCCCGTGCCGGAGCGCCGGCCGGGTGGATTGCGCTTCTAGGCGGCATCGCGCTCGCTTTTGTGTACCTGGGCGGCGTTTCGTTTGCGGCCCGGGAGTGGACGAGCTACCGGCGAGTCGAGATGCGCGCCTTTTTTTCCGCCCTCTATCGCGACATAAAAACGTCGATTGCAATCGCGGCAATGACCATGGCTCACGTGCTGCTGCTCTCGGTGGCGTTGCCCTTCTACTCGGGACTCGGAAACGCCCTGGGGTTGTTCGCCGTGGCGGTCCTCTTCTGGATCAGCGTCGCCTGGTTCCTGTCGCTCCAGTACCTGCCTGCGACGCGGTCCCACTTTGTGCAGCCCCTGGGACAGACGCTGCGCAAGGCGCTGCTCGTCATGTTCGACAACCTTGGGTTCAGCATAGCCCTCTTTATCACGGCGATCATTATCGCCCTTCTCTCCGCCGTTACCGTCTTTCTGATTCCCGGTCCGGCGGGAATCGCGATCCTCTACGCGGCGGCACTCAAACTACGGCTTCTGAAGTACGACTACCTCGAGGAACACCCGGAGGAACGAAAATCGATCCCCTGGGACGCCCTTCTCTACGAAGAGCGGGAACGGGTTGGAAAGCGAACGCTCAGAGGAATGATCTTTCCCTGGAAAGAGTAGCCTTAGACCTCGTCGGGGGGCGTGATCCGCTTTGCCAAGTAGAGGAACGGTGTATCCAGTATCGCCACCACGCCCTTGAATAGGTAGGTCGTCAGGAGGATCTCCAGAAGCACGGAAACGGGAAAGACACCGACAAAGGCGATACTCGTGAAGAGTACGGTGTCGATCAACTGGCTCACCAAGGTACTTATGTTGTTGCGAAGCCACAGTCGGGCTGGAAAGCGGCGCTTCCAGAACTGGTACGCCCAGACGTCGTGCCTTTGACTCACCAGGTAGGCAATCACGCTGGCCGCCCCGATCCGCGGCAAGAGGCCGAAGATCGCCGTTAGGTGGGGGTGGGCGAAATCGGTCGGGTCCGGAGTGAAGAGCAACGCGCCGTTCATCAGGAGGATCGTCGCTGCTACGGCGATGAAACCGTACAGAACTCCTCGTCGGGCCGAAGATTCACCGAAAAATTCGTTGAGCATGTCGGTCGCCAGAAAGGAGCCGGCGTACACGATGTTTCCCAGCGTTGCCGTTAGCCCAAAGACCTCCACCGTCTTGGTCACCTGAACGTTTGCGACGATGGTGGCGATAGCGATCCAGACGTACAACCCGGAGCGGCCGCCGATCCGATATACAAGGACGATCGAAACAAAGTTTGCGCACAGCAGAAGCGCCCAGAGCGCTTCGTTCGAGAGAGGATGCATCAGAAGGCAACGGGACGACGGTTGTCGGCGAGCCTTTCCGCCAGGAACTCCGTATCGAGGTGAAGGTCGGACACGATCGTCCGCAGTAACCATTCACTGAGGAGGTTCTGTTCCGCGAAGAGGTAGACCAGGGCCCGTTCGGCGATACACGGGACGCGGAGGGCGTTCATGGAAAGGCGCTCCCGCTCGCCGTCGCCGCGATTGTGATCCGCGAGCCACCCCCCGAGCTGCGAGCGCGCCACGTCATTGTTCATCGCGCCCAGTTCATCGACGAGCGGCGACAAGTCGCCCGCTGCAGCCCGTTCGCCCAGCGGTTTGAGAACCAGGTACGTGTACTCTTTGCCCGGCAGGAGATGGTGCTCGCCGCAGCGGGTAGCGTAGTTGGGATCACGTCCGTCGTCCTTGGTACGGTCCCCACCGACGATAATCAGGGGATCAAAGAAGAACGCCGGGCACTCCTCTCCATCCACCGTGTAGTAACGATAGGTGTACGAGGAGTCACGGAGGCAGCTCGCGTGTTCGCAGTACGCCGAGAGGGGAAAGACGTCGGTGGCCAGTTCCAGCAGGATCGACGCCGTGGTGTTGAATACAGCGTTTCGGAAGTTCAGGATCAGGGTCGGCAGGACAAAAACGAGCCCCCGTTCAAGGGAGGCGCGACGAATCACGTAGGCGATGCGCTCGTCGTAGAAGGAAGCCTCGTCCACGATCCACGTTCCCACGTTTTGATTAGCCTCCATCGTTTCCTCCAGACCGAAGGAGTCATCGATGTCGGCGATGTGGGTCCCCAGGCGGTCAAATCCGCCCCGGTACGCGAGAGCGTCGTCGGGGTAGTCCGGGAACCTGCGGCGATCGAGGCGGCTACGAACAAAAAAGACGTTTCGCAGGTCGGCTCCATCCGTAATGGTCATGTTCATCACGTCGGCGGACTTCCGCAGTACCACCTGCGAGTCGCGCCAGATGTGTCCGGCAAACTCGGTCTTCCCCGAACCCATGGGCCCCACCACGAGGATTCGCCGTCCATTGCGGGTGAAGTCAAAGTGGTTCCGCGGAAAGTGCACCCGGAGATCGGGCAAACCCAGTGTCTGGAAAAAGCCGGCGTAGTGGTCGTTCATTGCTCGCGGACGACACGGTTCGACAGGGTGCCGATCGATTCGATCTCGACCTCGACGGTGTCCCCCTCTGTAAGGGGCCCCACCCCGGCAGGCGTACCGGTAAGGATGATGTCCCCCTCTTCGAGCGTGAAGTTCCGCGAGAGAAAAGCTACCATCTCGGGGATCGAAACGATCATCTGTGCCGTGTTTCCACTCTGGACGACCGTACCGTTGAGTCGCGTTTTGATCGCGAGGTTGTGAGGGTCCGCAATGTCGGAGGCGGCAACGACACGCGGTCCAAGGGGAAGGAAGGTATCGAACGATTTGCCTCGGAACCATCCGGACTTGTCCCCGGTCTGGATGTTTCGCTGGCTGACATCGTTCGCACAGGTATACCCGAGGATGTAGTCCATCGCGTCCCCGACGGCGATGTTGCGTCCGCCCCTCCCCAGGACAAGGGCCAGTTCTCCCTCGTAGTCCGTACGCTCCTCCGGGAAGTGGTAGCCCGCAACGATCGAGGGGATCACTATGTCGCTCCGGTGGGGAGTGATCGAACTGGGAAGCTTCGGGAAGATAACCGGTTCAACCGGACGTGCGGCATCAAAACCGCGGACGCGGACGCTCCAGCTCTCCTTGATGTGATCGTCGTAGTTGAGACCCAGAGCAAGAACCTTCGTCGGGTGGACATCGTATGCACCCGTACCAAAGGGCACACGTATGGAGGTAGCCATGATGGATTCTACCGGAGCCGGCTGCGTATTACTCGGAAGTCTCGGCAACGTGACCGCGCATGTTCACGATTGCCTCCACGGCTCGGCGACGGACGGACCGGATGTAGGGGCTGGAGGCCGTCTCCAACAGGGCGCTAATCACTTCCGGATCCGCCAGCCCACCGTTAGCGGCTGAGATTTTCTCCAGAGAAAGGATCGTCGAGTAGGCCAAGTTGTTGTCGGGCGCAGGTTTCGCGTTCTCCGTGAGGAGGACGGAAACCAGGTAGTCCGAAACGAGGTTGTTATCGTTGGAACCGATCGTTCCCAGGGCGTAGGCCGCTTCGGAAAGAACCATCGTTTCCGGATCGTCCCTGAGGATCCGAATCAGGGTGTCCACCGCCTGTTCACCGCCGATCTGACCGAGCAGCTCGACCGCTTCCCGGCGAACCTGGGGGAAGTTGTTGATGACCGCTCCGCCCTGCCTGACCTGACGCGCCACGCCTTCCGTGGCGAGTGACTCCAGAACGACGTAGACTCCGTCGTTGGCGGAGGTCAAGGTACCGGCTTCCACCATTTCGCGAATGTCCCGCAACGCGAGCTGCTTCAGTTCCAGATCGTTCGCGAGCGCCTGGCTGCGAAGAATCTGAATCTCCAGGTCCCGGCTAAGGTAGAGATCTTCAATGGTGGCTGATCCCGCCTCCTGGTCCTGAGCGAACGCGCCTACCACGACAAGAAGCACACACACTATCGTTACGACTATTCGTTTCATGGTTACACCCCTCTGCTTTCCCTGCTCGCTCCGACTCTACATCAGAACGTGTCGATTTTCCATCGGTCGTCGACGCGCTTCAACAGGTAGAGCACGTACCGTTTTTCATCGATCACCATGATCGCTTCAACGGTATTGTCACTCAGAAAGACGATATCGTCCAGACGCAGATTGGCACGACTTGGTACAAAAACGTAGGTGAAGTAGTCTTCTATCGATTCCAGGACAATCTCGTTCCGTTCCAGAACGGGACGCTGCGATTGCTGCAGAAGGACGTTCGGGTTTGAGTAGTAGTCGGTGTATCGCTGCGTCAAGTAGCCTAGCCACGCGCCGAAGTCCTTCTCCCGGACGATAGCGTTGAGTTCACCGATGACGGCCTCCACCTCGTCAAAGGTCTTTTCGTACAGCTCTTCGCTGATTTCGACCTCGACCTGCTCTTCCTGGGGCTCTGGTTCAAGTTCAGGTTCGGGTTCGGGTTCCGGCTCAGGCTCCGGCGGCGGAGATTCGGGCGGTGGATCCGCCGGCACCGGTTCGTTCATCTCCGGTTGCTCCTCCATCGGTACGGGGGCCCCAGACGTCTCAGGAGCGGACCGACACGCGAAAAACACAATCGACAGCAATAGCGCCCATGCGCCAATCACAAATGGCCGTTTCATCCTGCTACATATTGTAGCTATCGCCGTTGTGCGCTGTCAAATCTCCATCAATTTTCAGTACGGACAGGTAGGTCACATTTTGGAGATCCCCTAGCCGATTGGAGATGAATACCACCAGCCGCGCCCGGAAGGAAGAACAAAACGCGTCTCTGCAGCGTAGCGAAGCCCAGCGTTGTGTTCTTCGAACCGGGCCACGGTCATGGGGTCTCCAAAATGTGACCTGCCGGTCAAATTCCCATTCGTGTTGCACGCCTGCGGTAGCACGCATACAATGACGCTGCGGAGGATAGATGTCGTCAGTCAACGATGCGGTTCGGATTCTGCACGCGTACGTTCGCAAAACGGGGAATCCGCACATGTCGCTGGAAAACTTCATCGGATTTGCGGTGAAGTTCGTGGAGCGATTCAAGGAAGAACAACCGGATCTCGTCGATCTTGCCGCCGGCGACGGCGCGCAACGAATTCTCGAATATGTAAAAAAGTTGGAGGAGCAAAACTGGCTCACCACGGAACGGGGCCCCGGAGACGAGATCACTTCTATCTACTACCGCAGTTTCTTCGCGGCGGAGATCAAAGCGTGGTACACCAAAATCGGTGAGGACCGGGAACTTCCCTTTCCGAACGACGAACAGTTCAAACTCCCGGTCCCAAGTGGTCTTGTCAAAACGGTCCAGGTTGACCAAAGCGTCATGGAGTGGCTCAGCAACGAAAACGCTGATCCGCAACAGATACTCCACCTTCGATTCCCGGACAACGTTCGGGACATGTACATCACCATCGACATCCTTCAAAACCAGCTCCCGACCCTCGCGCTCGGTAGAATCCGGGAGTACCTGCGAAGCGAGAAGAACGCCTCATACATGGAATCCAAGCTCCGAGCCGTATTCCGAACGCGGGACGTACTGGTCCACGAACTGATTCAGACGGCGCTGACAAAACCGGAAGAGGTCATCCAAACGGTTGTCAAACCAAACGAGTTTCAGTTCCATTTTTGGACGCAGCTCTCGTCGATCATCGTCAAGGATTTTAGTAAGAAAAACGACAAGCTTGACTCGGAACACGGGTACTGCCAGGCGGCGTACATGTTGGGGTACCTCAGCGTATACCACAAGGGCGTTCACCAGAAAGTTCAGGAGCGCGAGAGTACAATAAAGCTGATTACCGACAAACTGGTGCAGCCTCCGTTTCTGTTTACGATTCCCCAGGTGTACGAGTTTTCCGATGATAAGGGTGTGCCCATCACCAAGAAGCTTCCCCGGGAACAAATCAATGATCTGATCGAAGAGATGATGACGCCCCAGGAGGACGAAGCCGTTTCCAAACTCGTATCGATCAATACCGACAACAACCGAGCGATGATCATCCACCGTTCGCAGTACATACCCGTCCTGTTGAAACGACTCTCGAAGTTGTCACGCACGATTCAACAGCTCACGATCGGCCGCATGACGGACCTGCTGTACGACAACATCTCGAAACCGTGGATGAAAGACGACGAGGAGTTCGACACGTATCTGCGCGATCTTGTCTTTGAACACGACAGTGTTGTGTTCGCGATGCTCGAGTTCCGAGTTCTTTTCCTTGTCGTTGACGGCCAGGAACTGCCCGCGGTCCAGCGCGAAGCGGTGTATCGCTTTTTCGACCGCCAACGGAGTACCATGATGCCCTGGCGTGTCATCCTATCACTCGATCGGGAACGACTTCTGAAGGACGCGAAGCTACGGCTACCGCTCTGGATGCTCATTCCGATTATTCGAGGGATCGTTCGCCTCTTCATGAAAAAGCGCCCGAAACGCTCGGAAGCGTCGGCGAGCGACGCAACGGCGATGGCGCTTTCGGCGGCAACGTCGGTGCAATCCCGGGCAGAACAGCTCAAAGAGTACAAGGAAAAGATTGCCCAACTGACGAATCGGTACCTCACAGCCAGTGGACAGAGCCCGCAGGCGCGCCTTGAAGAACTCCACAAACAGTGGAACCCGCTGATCGAGAAACAGGCCCGCACGAACCTTGTGGAGGATGTGCAGTCGCTCTGCCGCGATACGCTGCGGAAGATGCGGCTCACCGCACGGAAGATACCGCCCACACCGGAACGTATCCGCGAACTGTCGACCCGAATCGCCGGCAACTCAGCCTTCGATCGGATTCGTGACCGCCAGGCGTTCCAGAGCTACCTCGAGCTCTACATGCTCCAGATCCTCTCCAAGTAGACGCTACGCTTGGCCCGCCCCGGGAAAAGCGATAGAGTACTCGGCAATGGAAGAGAAACGCATTCATCGCGCCTACTGGCGCGGTGAGGAGCTTGTTGTCGAGTCATCCCAGGGAACGTTCACTCTGGAAAGCGGAGACGGGATCAAAGCACTCAAGGCAAACCGGGTGTCGCTACCCGGTAACCTGGGCGGCGGAGAGGCGCCGATGTTTGTCGGCGACACGTCACGGCGGATGGCGCTCATCCAGGAACGTATTTCGGGACCCCGGGACTGACGCGCCGGTGTTCACTCGCTCTCCCGGCATGCCCGCGGCGCTTCTGCCCTGCGTGCTGGCAGTTTTTTCTCTATCGGCGGCACTTCTTCCGGCGGCGGGCGTAGACGAATCCGACCGTGTCGTGGCCGCAACGGACGCTACGTGGCCTCCGATGGAGTATATCGACGCCGCGGGGAACCTGGTCGGGTTTGATATCGATCTCTTTACGGCGATCGCCGACCGCGCCGGGTTCGAGGTCGAGTTTGTGCCGGTGGCCTGGGATGGTATTTTCGCCGGCCTGATCGCCGGGCAGTACGACGTGATCGTGAGTTCCGTCACGATACTGCCGGAGCGCCGGCGGCAGATGCACTTTTCACGGCCCTATTTCGTCGCCGCCCAATACCTCCTTGTCCCCGCCGACGACACGATCACGCAGGACATATCGGATCTTGTCGGTGGTGAAGTTGGAGCCGAAATCGGGACCACCGGAGCCGAATTTGTCCGCTCCCAACCGGGGGTCACGCTGCGGGCGTATGATGACCTCGGCTTGGCGCTCCAGGACGTTACCGCCGGACGAATCGCGGGAGTGGTGGCCGACAGCGCAATCGTTGCCCATTACGTCTTCCAGAGCGAAGGGTATGCCGGACGGCTCCGAATTGCCGGTGATGCGTACACGTCGGAAGCGTACGGGTTCGCTATTCGCCGCGACCGGCCGGATCTGCGGGACGCCATCGACGACGCGTTGGCGGAGATTATCGCCGACGGGACGTGGCAGCGCCTTCACCGCAAATGGTTACCGGCGCTTCCGGACCGGGAAAGGCCGGTGGTACCGGAGACAAGGTAGGTGCCGGAACTCCCGGAAGTTGAAACGCTCAGGCGCCACCTGGCCGCGGTTGGCCTAGGCGGCAGTAGGATTACCTCAGTGTACGTGCAATGGCCCCGTACCGTGTTTGAAGACGTTCACGGTTGTACGAGAGCCCTTTCACAACGCGCCATCACCGGGGTCGAGCGACACGGGAAGTTGCTCCTGTTGCGCCTCTCAGACGACTCGCCGGTTACGATTCACTTGCGGATGAGCGGTCGCATCGTCTTTGGTGCGGAGAGTCCGGAGGTCACACCCTACGTTCGGTTGGCACTCTCCCTCGAGGGCGCCGGATGGATGTGTCTTCACGATCCGCGGAAGTTCGCCCGCGTTTCCTGGGGGGCGCGGGCGTCGGAACAACTCGCCGCACAGGGCACGGACCTTCTCTCGCCGACGTTGACCGAGGCGGCGTTCGCCGTCGAACTCGCACGCCGCCGGCGCATGATCAAGGCGCTGCTCTTGGACCAGTCCATATTCGCGGGGCTGGGCAACATCTATACCGACGAAGCGCTGTGGAGCGCTCGAATCCATCCCGAGCGGCTGAGTCACACCATTGGACGCGAGCGGTCACGGGTTCTGTTCAGAGCGGTGCGATCGGCGCTGTATCAGGGAATCCGGCACGGCGGCACGGCCCTCGGTTCCGGCGCGTCCAACTTCCGCGTCCACGAAACGGCACGGCCCGCGCACCAGGCGTACTTGAACGTCTTCCGCCGTACAGGGATGCCCTGCCCCCGATGCGGAGCGACGATCGCGCGAATCGTTGTCGGTCAGCGTTCAACCCATCTCTGTCCCGTGTGCCAGGCGTTCTCGACTACCATGGGGGTGACGGACGACTCCACCTGAAGGCGAAGCGATCCGGCCAAACAGATGACACGGCCGGATCGGCGCTGCACATCAGAGGCGTCTTTGAGATCGCTGGAAGGTAGTGCGGGGCGCGACACGTGTTTTTATAATACTATATATTTGTATAGCAATACAAGGTTTCTTGCCTCTCCAATCGTCCCGTGGTACGTTCTTTCAGTGCCGTTGTTCCGTATTCACTTTACCTGGAAAGAGAAAGAGCGCGTGCTCAAGGCACGCGAACTCGACATGACGCACCCGTACTTTGTATCGATCGGTGACATCATCTTCCCCGAAGCGAGCGCGTTGATTATTGACCCCGCTGATGACGAACTGCGCAGCGAGTTTCGTGACGCAAAGCACATCATGCTGCCCTTCCAGCAGGTCAAACTGATAGAAGAGATCCCCGATCGTGAAGAGACCTCGGGCAAACGGGTACTGCCCTTCACCGTCGTGGACGACACCGGCGAAAGCGAAGAAAACTCGGAACTCACGTGAATCCAAAGCAGGAGCTGCTCAGCGAACTCGACAACGAGTGGCACACCCTCAAACACGGCAATCCCGTTCCGGGCCTCTACCCGCAGACGGGGACGGAGATCGTCCGCGTCCGCGGAGAATCCAACGTCGTGGGTGAACAGACGGTAACCACGTACGAGATCGTCGTCACCGACGGCGGCGAAGTGGTGGGACGATACCGTGTCATCGCGGAAGAAAAAGTCGCGGACTACGCCACCGGGTACTCCGGAGAGGCCGCTGAATGAACAGCGTCGCTATCGTTACCGGTGCAACCCGGGGTATCGGGCGGGAACTCGCGCTTACCCTGGGGGAACGCGGCACGCGGCTGGTGCTTACCGGTCGCGATACCTCACGCCTCGAGGCGGTTGCCGATGCGGCGCGGAAAGCCGGAGGTGGGCCGGACAACGTTGTCTCCGTGGCCGGAGACGTTACGGATCCCCTCCACTGCGCAGCCGTTGTTGAGTGCGCCCTCGACCGGTTTGGTGCGGTGGACGTTCTTTTCAACAACGCCGGCATATCGATGCGGGGAAACGTGGCCGATCTAACGCCGGAGGTGGTGGATCGCGTCATACAGACCAACCTCACCGGTGCAACGATCATGACCGTGGCGGTCCTCCCTGAACTGCGGAAGCGCCGCGGTTCGGTCGTCTTCACCTCCACCCTGGCCGCCCTTTACGGGTTCCCCGGCGTGTCCATCTATTCCGCCAGTAAAATGGCTCTCACCGCGATTGCCCAGGCGCTACGCGCCGAGTACGGGCACGAGGGGCTCCACGTGGGGGTGGTGTACCTGGGATTCACGGAAAACGACGCGGAAAAGACGATACTCGGCGCCGACGGGAAACCGTTCCACCACGAACGCGTGGCGCGTTTGACTCAGCGAAAGGCCGCCGAAATCCTGATTCGGACGTGGCTGCGTCGGCGGTCCCGGGACCTCACGGTTCCCTCGGGAATCCTCCTGGACCGTGCCGCCCGATGGTTCCCGCGCCTAACATCACGCCTGATGCAGCGCAGCCGCGGTGTGGTTCACCGAGTTCGAAAGCGCGGCCCCGAGGGTGATCGCTGACTAAAACGACTCCATCCATTTTCCCCGCATCCGGAGCATCGACGGTTCGTCGGTGTATTCCTCCAGCGCCTGTAGAGAAATCCAGGCGACGTCGTGAGACTCATCGCTCACGGTCACCGGTTGCTCGCGGTCGGCGAAGAACAGAAAGCGTAGATCGTAGTGCTCGTGGGCCGGCACGTCTCCCCGGGCGGGAATAGCGTGGACATCGATATCGAAGAGGCGCCACCGGTCGCTGCCGGGCGGGACAAAGGGCGCCACCCCCGACTCCTCTCGCGCTTCGCGCAGGGCAACGCCGGGCAGATCGGCGTCTCCGTCGGAGTGTCCCCCCAGCTGTAGCCAGCGGTCGAGTTTTCGGTGGTGCGTCAGGAGCACTGCCGGAGAACCGACGCCATCGGAAACGACCCAGGCGGAGCCGGTGAGGTGTCCCGGCATGTGGTCGCGCCGGAGACACGCCGGCCACTCTTGCAGGAGCGCGCGAAAACGGTTTACGACGCCCCGCTCGCGGGGAAACCGCCGCTCGTAATCGGCAAGCGCCGCGATGAGCGCTTTGTGGTCGCTCAGTGGCTGCTGGACGGCGCCCAGAGATTGATCTCGCTGTCGACCGCGAACTCGTCGATCTTCGAGAGTTCCTCCTCGGTCAGGGCCGGCCCCGTGACGGCGGCAACGTTCTCCTCGATTTGCGAGAGGCCGCTGGCGCCGATCAGTACGGAGGTGATTTCGCTCCGCCGCAGCACCCACGCCAGTGCCAACTGTGCCAGCGATTGTCCCCGGGCGGCGGCGATTCCGTTCAACCCACGGATCCGGTCAAGGCGTTCCTCGGTGATCATCGACTTGTCCAGTGACGATCCCGCCTGTCCCGCCCTGGAGTCGGCCGGTACGCCTTTTAGGTACTTGTCCGAAAGCATGCCCTGAGCGAGGGGCGAAAAGGCGATTGCCCCGATCCCCTCCTCCGTCAGCGCATCGAGCAGACCTTCCGTCTCCACCCAACGGTTGATCATCGAGTACGAGGGCTGATGGATCACCAGGGGCGTTCCCATTTCCCGCAGGATGCGCGCCGCTTCACGCGTTTTTTCGGCGGAATAGGAGGAGACGCCCACGTAGAGCGCCTTTCCGCTGCGGACCGCGGTATCGAGGGCGCCCATCGTCTCTTCCAAGGGCGTATCCGGATCGAACCGGTGCGAATAGAAGATGTCGACGTAGTCGATACCCATGCGCTTTATGCTCTGATCCAGACTCGCCAACAGGTACTTCCGCGATCCCCATTCGCCGAAGGGACCGGGCCACATGTCATAGCCCGCCTTGGTAGAGATAATAAGTTCATCCCTGTACGGCGCAAGGTCCTGGGCAAATATCTTGCCGAAATTCTCTTCCGCGGAGCCGTAGGGTGGTCCGTAGTTGTTGGCCAGATCGAAGTGGAAAATTCCCAAGTCAAATGCGCCCCGGATCATCGCGCGGGCGTTGTCGATGGGGCGGTTGTCGCCGAAGTTGTGCCATAACCCGAGCGATACCTCGGGGAGAATGAGGCCGCTCCGGCCACTCCGGCGACGGGGACACCGGTCGTAACGAGTTTCGTGTGCTCTGTATTCCATGGACCTACTCTACTCGTTCCGGTGTGGTTATACTACCGCCGTGCGATCCAAAACGCTCCGATTGACCGCCACCGTCATGCTCCTGTCCCTCCTATCCGGAGTCGCAGGTGCCGAAGAATTGGTTCTGACCTTCGGAGGGGATCTTATGGCGCACATGCGTATTCACGACATCGACTCCTACGAACGCTGCTTCACCGCCGTGGAACCGATCTTTCTGCGGGATGACCTCTCCTTTGTGAACATCGAGTTCGTCGTCGACCAGTCGCGCCCGGTGAGCGGCTTTCCGCTGTTCAACGGACCCGTGGAATACGTCGAAGCGGCCGTCGCAGCGGGGGTAGACGTGTTCGCGCTGGCGAACAACCACACCTTTGACTACGGCGACACGGGTATTTCCGGCACCGTGGCGAGTATCAAGACGATCCAGGCGCGCCGGGGAGGGGTTCCGTTCGTGTCCGGCGTCGCCGCCGTGGCCGCCCGTGACGGGGACTACCCGGAGTTTGTCGTACCTACTTCAATCAACGTCCGGGGTATACGCGTGGGTTTTATCGCGGTGACGCAGTTTTCAAACGAATGGCCCGATGACCGGGACGTGTACTCCCACGTCAACGTTCTTGACGGGAGCAACCGGGAACGTTTCCTTTCGTACCTCTCCGACCGAACCGATGAATACGACCTCTTTGTCCTCAGTTACCACGGGGATTGGGTCGAGGAGTACGACCTTGAAGCGCGCGCAGCGAAGCGGACGCTCTTTCGCCGGATCGCGGAGGCCGGGGTCCATATCGTCTGGGGGCACCATCCGCACGTGCTGCAGGGGGCGGATCTCCTGGAGATCGATGGTCGGTCGCACCTGCTGCTCTATTCGACGGGAAACCTCCTCGGGGCGCAGGGGTACCGAGTTGACCACGCTGCACCGGACCCGGACGATCCGTGGGCCTTCACCCACGATTCGATGCTCTACCGCGTAACGGTCGCTACCGGTTCCGATGCGAACGTCCTCGACGTGGACGCGATTCCCGTGTTCCAGCGCATCCTGCCGGGGAGGAGGGCCGGGGTCGTGCTCGAAACGGCAGCCACGGTACTCGTGCGTGAACTCGACCCCGCCTGGCGCGCTTACTATCGTCACCGCCGGGACTATCTCGAGCAAATGGCGTTTCGCCCAAAATGATCCTGCGGAACACCGGCGAAGACGCGCAGCGGCGCCTCAGAACCGTTGCACGGGACGGCGTCGACCTCTACCTTGCCGAGGGCGGCACGATCCGTATCGCCGTGGTCCAGGCGAGCGCCCTGGTCCTCCAGATGGCGGCCAACCACGAGACGAACGATCGAGAAACAACGGCACTGGGTGAGGCGTACGTGGCGACACTCCTCATCGGTTCCACTCTCAAGAACGACGAGAGACTATGTCTCCTGTACGACTCCGCCGGGAGCGGCTTCACCTGCGACGT